>JBEKTB010000005.1:0-49554 GCA_049516495.1 Occallatibacter sp. | reverse complement strand
AAGATGTTGATCTTGTAGGCGGCGAGGGTGCGGATTTCGCGCTTGAGGAAGTCCATGGTGGGCAGAGGGCCGCGGGACCAGTCGTCGGAGAGACCGCGATGGGGCATGGCCGGCCAGTCGCGAAGGGTGGGGACGAGAAGCACCGCATCCTTGCCGCTGCCGCGGATCAATTGTTTGACGGTTTGCGAGCCGTAGAAGAGGCCAGCTGAAGTTTCGGCGACGACGGCGAGACCTGCGCGGCCGTCGGGCACGAGGATGTAGCCTTCGTCGTGCATGGCGGGGTCAAAGACGAGGTGATGCTGGGCAAGAAGCTGCCGGGCGCGGGCTGCCTCTGCGCGGAGAAGCCAGACGGTGGCGGCGCTTTTCGCGGGCGCGAGCAATTCGCGGCTCTTGAGCGACTCTTCGAGGTCCTTGCGGGCAAATTCGTCTTCGGCGATTTTCCCGGTGGGAGAGATGACGGCGAGGCTAGAGGCGGGAATCGCTTGAACGGCTGTACATTCCCGCGGGGCGGGGACCAGATGGAGGTCGGCGCAGGAGGGTGCCGCGGAGTCAGCTTGCGCGAAGGCGCCAGCTCCGGTGCAGGCAAAGAGCAGGAATGCTGCTGTAAGACGGAGACGCATAAGGACTTCCTTGTCCATCCAGAATGGAACAACTGGCTAACGCCGGACTGGACCAACAGGCTAACGCATCACCGCTTGGTATGTACAACGGAGGCTGGGGGAGCAGCCTCCGTTCTGCTTAGCGCAGGGTCTTGAGCGCGGGGTAGAGCTTGCGCCAGTTTGCGTAGCCGGTCTTGTAGGCGGCGAGATCGGCGGGGTCGGGGTCGATGCGCTGGGCGACTTCAATGGCCTGGGCGCAGGCTTCGTCGAGGTTGGCCCAGTGGCCAGCGCCGACGCCTGCCATGAGTGCGCAGCCGAAAGCGCCGCCCTCCTCGGCGGTGAGGATTTCGACTGCCTGGCCGTAGATGCCGGCCTGAATTTTGCGCCACAGGGGGCCGCGCGCGCCGCCACCACCCAGGCGAATGGCGGTGACGGGGATTCCGAGTTCGGTGAAGAGGGTGAAGGTGTCCTGGAGCGAATAGGCCACGCCTTCAAGGACGGCGCGGACAAAATGGGCCGCGGTGTGGTTGCTTGAAACACAGGCAAAGGCGGCGCGGACTTCCGGGTCGAGATGCGGCGTGCGCTCGCCGAGCAGGTAGGGCGCCCATTCGAGGCCCTGGCTGCCTGCCGGGACATTGGCGGCCGCGGCGGTGAGGCTGTCGTAATCCTGGCCGGCAAAGAAGGTTTCCTTGAGCCAGCGGAGGCTCAGGCCCGCGGATTGAGTGACGCCCATGACGTGCCACAGGCCGGGAACGGCGTGGCAGAAGGTGTGCAGGCGGCCCTTTGGGTCCTTGGTGGGGCTGGCGGTGGCGGCGAAAACCACGCCGGAGGTGCCGATGGTGGCGGAGACCGAGCCGGGCTGCAGAATGCCCATGCCGACGGCGCCGGCTCCCTGATCGCCTGCTCCGGCCACGACGGGCGTGCCCGCGGTGAGGCCGGTTAGCCCAGCGGCGGCATCGCTGATGCGCGCACAGACTTCGGGCGATTCATACAGTTTGGGCAGCCAGCTCTCGGGGATTCCGGCGGCTTCAGCCACTTCTTTGGACCAGCGGCGGTGGGTCACGTCGAGCAGCAGCGTTCCGGAGGCTTCCTGCACGTCGATGGCGAACTCGCCGGTGAGGCGGTAGCGGACGTAGTCCTTGGGGCACATGATATGGCGGGTTTTGGCGAAGATCTCCGGCTCGTGCTCCTTGACCCAGAGCAGCTTGGTCAGGGTGAAGTTGGGCAGAGCGGGGTTGCAGGTGAGCTCGATGAGGCGCTCGTAACCGATGCGCTCATGGAGCCAGTCGCACTGGGGCTGGGTGCGGGTGTCGCACCAGATGAGGGACGGGCGAAGGACCTGGCCGTTTTCGTCGAGCAAGACCGCGCCGTGCATCTGACCGGTGAGGCCGATGGCGGCGATGGGCTGATGCGGCTCGGGCGCCAAGGCTAATGCGCCGCGAATGGCGTCCTGGGCCGCACGCCACCAGTCTTCGGGGTCCTGTTCGGCCCAGCCGGGGTGGGGGGTGCGAAACGGCGCATGCTCGCTCGAAGCCCCGGAAACCAGTTTTCCCGCCGCATCCACCACCACGGCGCGCGTACCGCCCGTGCCAACATCCATTCCGAGGAACCACATAGCCGTTCCCTCCCTTGCGTAAATCGGTTTTCCCAGCGCAGGCAGCATAGCAGGACAGGGCAACCGAGGGAAAGCGGGAAGAATCGGGGCAGGAAAAAAGACGGGAGGTGAAGCGCCGGGATTTCACAATGCAATACGGATCTCCGGAGTGTGATCAGCCGCACACGCCGAGACCCCGGACGGGGCGAAAATAAAAGGGTGAGGCCGCCAGCCATCCGCTGCGCCGGCCGGGAGAAGAATTCTGATGAGTGATCTTGCGCCTTTGGCTGAAGCCGTTACCGTTGACCCGTTGGTAGGCCATCCAGCCGACTACCACGTCTTTCACAAGTTTCTGGATCGTTGCAAAGAGCTGCCGGCCATCACCACGGCGGTGGTGTGGCCGCTGTCGGACGTGGCTCTGCGGGGAACAGTCGAAGCCGCGGAAGAGGGGCTGATCCAACCCACGCTGATCGGCGACGAAGACGAGATGAAGGCGCTGGCCGCCAAGCTGGGCCTGAACATTAGCGGTTATCCCATCGTGCAGGCCGACACCGAGCGCAAGGCCGCCGAGTTGGGCGTGGCCATGTGCCGCAGCGGCCAATCCCAAGCCATGATGAAGGGCAGCCTGCACACCGACGAGCTGATGAAGGCGGCCATGAAGAGCGACACGGGCCTGCGCACCTCGCGCCGCATCAGCCACGTTTTCGTGATGGACACGCCGGCCTATGCGCGCACGCTGATGATCACCGACGCGGCCATCAACATTGAGCCCGAGCTCGAGGACAAGATTCACATCGTGCAGAACGCGATCGACCTGGCTCACGCCCTGAACATTCCGGAGCCCAAGGTAGCGCTGCTTTCGGCCGTCGAGACGGTGAACCCGAAGATCAAGTCCACGCTGGACGCAGCGGCCCTGTGCAAGATGGCCGACCGCGGACAGATCTCCGGCGGCATTCTCGATGGGCCGTTGGCCTTCGACACCGCGGTGAGCTCCAAGGCCGCCGCCATCAAGGGCCTCGTTTCGCCGGTTACCGGCAAGGCCGACATCCTGGTGGTGCCCGATCTGGAGAGCGGCAACATGCTGGCCAAGCAGCTTGAGTACCTGGGCGGCGCGCAGTTGGCCGGCATCGTGCTCGGTGCGCGGGTCCCGGTTATCCTGACCAGCCGGGCGGATTCGGCGGAGACGCGGCTGACCAGCTGCGCCGTGGCCGTGCTGCTGCATTATGCCAACCACCCGCTGGAACAAGTCTAGATTCGATCGGTCCGATTGATTCAAAGGGCGTCCTTCCTGCTCAGGAATGACGCCCTTTCCTTTGTCTTCCTCTGCAACGGCGGGGAACCATTGCGCGCGCGACTGCATCCAATTTCTTGCGCGGGGAACAGCGGCGGACGCATTTTTGTGCTTATCCGTGCTACCCTCCCCGGCACAAGGAGTTCCCCCCATGCCTACACGCAACCACGAAAAGGAGTCGCAATCTGTCCGGCTCCAAGTTCCAGACGACTTCTCCCCGGAAGACGTAAAAAATCTCTCCAGTGTGCTGAACGCTCTTCTGGCCGACACATTCGCCCTCTACCTGAAAACCAAGAACTTTCACTGGCACATGAGCGGGAAGCACTTCCGCGACTATCACCTGCTGCTGGACGAACATGCCACCCAGATTTTCGCCATCACCGACGACATCGCCGAGCGGGTGCGGAAGGTGGGCGGCACCACGATCCGCTCCGTCGGCCACATTGCCCGGCTGCAGCGAATTCACGATAACGACCAGGAGTTTGTTGGCCCCAACGAAATGCTGAAGGAACTCCATGCCGACAACAAATCGCTGGTGGAGAGCCTTCGCTCAGCGCATGAGGTGACCAGCAAGGCGCGCGACTACGCCACCACCAGCCTGATCGAGGTCTGGATCGACGAAGCCGAGCGGCGCGCGTGGTTCCTGTTCGAGGCTACGCAGTAAGCCGTCTCGTCATCAACCGAGGATCGCCGGGGGCGCCATCTTCCAAAGGTGGCGCCCTTTCCGTTTTTGTCCCAAAAGGCCGCGGTAAAGGGCGGGGGAGTGGAGCGTCCATAGACATACCGGCGCTCCGATTCTTGGCGTCCCGTTATTGATCCGGCCCTTAAAGAGTGTTGCGCCTTCCCACCCATTTCGCGATAGAACCTGCGAAATGGATGGGGCACGGAGCTTCTATTTGCGGGCCGGATCAATAGTAATGCGAACCTGATCCCCGACCGGCCAGATCCCTGACCAGCCAATTCCGGCCCCAAGCCCCCCTGCTGGCCTCCGTCATTACTTTCGTAATACAATAAAAACACAAACTCCAATAGAAGGTTTCCAAGGAACAATCGCGCCCTTTGGCCGATAGACCTATTACAAAACTCCGCACGATTAGCAATTCTTTTATCTCGAAGGGAAATAGATGCCGGACCAGCCAAGAGCATGTCTCGCTGCCGTTATGGACAGCACCGACACCATGATCTGGTCTGTGGACCTCGATTTCCGGTTGATCTTCTTCAACAGGGCGTTCCGGGAGACTTTTCAAGCCCATTCCCTGGTCCAGATAGCGGAGACGATACGGCTGGCTGACCTGCTACCGCCCGGAGCGATCCAGGTCTTTGATTCGTTCTACAACCGGGCATTGGCGGAAGGCCCGTTCCGGGTCGAGCACACCCTTTTCGATGGACATACCCTGGAGTTGGCCTTCAACCCCATCGTCGAGGATGGGAAGACGACCGGCGTTTCGGTCTTCGGCAGGAACATCAACCAGTGCAAAGCGGCGCGGGAGGCGCTGAAGGAAGCCGAGAAAAGGTATCGAGAGATTTTCGACGAAGCGCTGGAAGGGATTTTTCAAGCCTCCGCGGAGGGCAAAGTCCTCCGAGTGAACAACTCCATGGCGCGGATGATGGGATACGATTCGCCGCAGGATGCAATGACCACCATCAAGGATGTTGCCCTCGATGTGTGGGTAGATCCGGAAGAGCGTGCAAGTTTTCTGCGCCAACTGCAATCGTGCGGGGCGGTTCGCAGCCTGGAGTGCCGGTTCAAGCGCAAGGACGGGGCGATCATCTGGGTTTCCCTGACCGGCAGGAAGGTGTGTGGGACAGATGGAAGGCTGCTCTACTCCGAAGGCATGGTGGAAGACATCACCGAGCGCAAGCGTGTGGAGGAACGGCTGCAGCAGAGCATGAGGCAACTCCAGCTTTTCGTCGAGGACGCGCCGGTGTCGCTGGCGATGTTTGACAGGGAGATGCGGTACGTTCTGGCCAGCCAGCGCTGGGTAGCCGACTACGGGCTGGGAATCAGCGACGTGCGCGGCATGTCGCATTACGAGCTTTATCCGGAGATTCCCGAGCACTGGAAGGATTCGCACCGGCGCGGACTGGCGGGCGAGGTGGTGCGCTCGGAGGCAGACCTGTTCCCCAAGTCTGACGGCCGCGTGCAATGGATACGCTGGCACGTGCGACCCTGGCGGGACGTGAAGGGCGACATCGGGGGAATCGTCATCTTCACGGAAGACATCACCGAGCGCAAACAGGCCGAGATCCAGCTTCGCGACAGCGAGGAGCGGTTCCGCAAGACCTTTGAGCAGGCCGGGGTTGGAATCATTCATGCCTCATTCGCCGGAACGATCCTGAGGTGCAACACACGATTTGCCGACATCGTCGGTTACCCCCCGGAAGAGATTCCAGGCATGACCGTGCCGCATTTTACATTGCCCGAAGATATCGCCCCAAGCATCCGGGCGATCGAATGCGTGGCGAGCGGCGCAGCTACGGTCGCGAGCATCGAAAAGCGCTATCTCCGCAAGGACGGCAGCGTGACCTGGGTGAAGATGAATCTCTCCACGCAACGCGATGGTGAGGGACGCGCGCTGCACCTGGTGGCATTCATCGAAGACATCAATGCACGCAAGGCCGCTGAGGAGCGCCTGGCCAGCGCGACGGAAGCATTGCGGGTGAGCGAGGCGAGCTACCGCTCCATCTTTGAGACAAGTCAGGATTTCATCACCGTCAACCGCCTCAGCGATGGGATGTACATCAATGTGAATCAGGCATTCTACGACACCATGGGATTCAACCCGGAAGAGATCATTGGGCACACCTCGGTGGAGTGCGGCGTCTGGGCGAATACCAGGGACCGGCAGAATCTTGTGGACATTTTGCGCCGGGACTCAAAATGCCGGAATCTGGAGACCCGATTCAAAAGAAAGAACGGGGAAGTCTTCTCGGCTCTTCTGTCGGCATCGACGATTGAGATTGACGGCGTTCCCTGCATCGTCTGCATCATGCGGGACATCTCGGATGCCCAGGAGGCGGCGACCAAGATCAGGAATCTGGCGTTCTTCGACCCGTTGACCCATTTGCCCAACCGCCGCCTGCTGGTGGAGCGCCTGCGCAGATCTCAGGCCGCGGGGGCCCGAAACGGCCACAAAAGAGCGCTACTGTTTGTCGACCTGGATAACTTCAAGACCCTGAACGATACGCTTGGCCACCAGACCGGAGACCTTTTGCTGCAGGATGTGGCGCGGCGCATGACCTCGTGCGTTCGCGAGTCCGACACCGTGGCTCGACTGGGCGGCGATGAGTTTGTGGTGCTGCTTGAAGACCTGAGCGCGACGGGCGAAGAGGCCGCAACCCAGGCCAGAGTGGTTGCCGATGACATCCTGATGCGAATCAGGCAGCCGTACCTGCTGGACGGCCACGAGTGCCGCAGCGCAGCCAGCATCGGCATCACAATTTTTGGCGAGCCCGGGGAAAGCGTCGACGCGCTGCTGCAGAAGGCCGACATTGCCATGTACCAGGCCAAGGCGGCCGGCCGCAACACCATGCACTTCTTTGCTCCGGTTCTGCAGGCCGCCGTGAATGCACGCGCCGAGATGGAGACCGACCTGCGGCGGGCAATCGCGGCCAACCAGTTTGTGCTCTATTATCAGCCCCAGATGGATCACGGCCGAGTGGTGGGCGCCGAGGCCCTGATTCGCTGGAATCATCCGGTCCGTGGGCAATTGCAGCCCAACGATTTCATTCCTCTTGCCGAGGAGACAGGGCTGATTCTGCCCCTCGGCGACTGGGTGCTGCAAACCGCCTGCGCGCAGATTGCAGCGTGGGGAGGCCGGAAGGAAACAGCCCACATCATGGTCGCGGTGAACGTGAGCTCGCGGCAGTTCCGGCAGCCGGAGTTTGTACAACAGGTTCTGGACGCCCTGGATCGCACTGGGGCCAAACCTGAAAACCTGGAGTTGGAACTTACCGAAAGCATGTTGGTGGAGAATATCGAGGATGTTATCGCCAAGATGAACGAACTGCGCTCGCACGGGCTGCGGTTCGCTCTGGACGACTTCGGCACCGGCTACTCTTCGTTGTCTTACCTGAAGCGGCTGCCCCTGGATCAGTTGAAGATCGACCGCTCGTTCGTTCGCGACATTTTGACGGATCCCAGCAGCGCGGCAATTGCGCGCGCCATTATTTCCATGGGGCAGGCCATGGGCTTGCCGGTCATTGCCGAGGGCGTGGAAACCGAGGAGCAGCGCGGCTTTCTCGCCGGCCTGGGTTGCTATTCGCTGCAGGGCTTCCTGTTCAGCCTGCCGCTGCCGATCGACGAGTTCCAGCAGTTCCTTCCGGCTGTGGCCGCAAACGCATTATCGCTCGCCCAATAAAAAACGCGGAAGGACAGGGCACGGAGAATTTGCGCGAGAACAGACGACCCTCTATGAGTTGGCGGCCTTCTCAAAGAAGCTGGTTATGCCGTTGATGGGTGCATGGAGACCGGCAGCGCCGCCGGCCAGCAATAATGCCGTGAGCGCCTGGTCATAGAGATTGAAGAAGTACCGTTGGCCAGCATCTCCGGGAAACTTGGACTGACTGGTCACGACGTCCACCGGCAGCATGGGCCACAGGGTGCGAATGCCTGCGACGACCGCAATCACGCTCAACGCCAGCGCGATTGCGTAGGCGTACTGTCGAGTCTTGCCGGTGTACTCGGTCAGTTCACACTTGCTGTCGGCGAGCAGTTGCAGGGCGGCGGGATCGCCGGCGGTGGCCGTGACAGCGACTGCGGCCGCCTTGACCTGGTTGGACTTGTGGTCCGCGTCCTTGTCGCGCCAGGGCGAAATCACCACCTCCACTGCGCGCTCGATCAACGCGGAGGTCACCAGCAAAGGCGCCAGGTACGAGACAAGATTGCTCTGATCCACCTTGAAGGTGACGGCGGTGAATCCCCAATGGGCGGAGACCGACAGGTAGATGAATCCGCCCACCCCGGTGACACCCAGCAGCCAGACGGAAGGGTGCTCCAACACCGACTTCTTGACATCGAAAATGTTTGCCATGTGCCGCCTCTCCTTGCGCACTGCGACCGCGCCACGCCGCGTTCCTGGGCACAGCCGAGGGACAGCAACATCCCAAGATGACCTGCTTCCAGAACCGGCGTTGGACCTCAAGGGGGCGGGGCCCGGGAAAGCCGGGGACGGCAGTGGAATCGATGAACGGTTGTTTATACCGCGGCAAGCAACGAAGTCAAGCGCAATCTTTCCATGGTTGAGCGGCGAGCTCAATCCATCGACATGCTCAACTGGTGGCGCACGTCGGCGCCGCGAATCCAGAAGATGACGTCGGTGGCGATATTGGAGGCGTGGTCGGCGATCCGCTCCAGATTTTTCGCGACCAGGATGCCATTCATCGCCTGCTGGGTAAAGCGCGGCTGCTCCTGGATCAGCTTGAGCAGATCCTCGTGGGCGCGGCGGTTCATGCGATCGATTTCGTCGTCCATTTCGCGGACCGAGTCGGCCTGGCGGGCGTCGCCCTCAAGCAGGCTCTGCACGGCGGAGCGGATCATGCGTCCGGCAAACTCGCCCATGGCGGCAAAGTCGACGGGCAGATCGATCTCTTCGTGCTTCAGAATTTCCTTGGTTCGGCGCGCGATGCCCATCGACTGATCGCCAATCCGCTCCAGGTCGCCGTTGATCTTGATGACGGCGAGGATGAAGCGCAGATCGATGGCCATGGGCTGCTCCTTGGCGAGCAGTTCATAGGCCATCTCGTCCAGCTCGTGCTGCGCGGTGTTGATGGCGGTTTCATTCTGCTTGACGTACTTGCACAGGCCCTTGTCGCGCTGCAGGTAGGCGTCGACAGCAGACTCGACCGCCTGCTGTGCGAGGGCCGCCATGGCCAGGAGCTTGTCCTTGAGTTCGGCGAGTTGAAGTTGAAAATGGATACGCGGCAAGGCGAATTTCTCCCTCTAACGATTGTGCATCATTGCATGTTACCGCCAGACAAATTTCAGGTCACGCACCAAAACTGTCACGCCTGAGCGGGCCAATCGGACTCTGAGTGCGCTGGCCCGCGGGCCGGTGTTCTAGAGCGGTTCCAGGATAGGTATACCCTTTCTGGCCTGTTGTGAGGTTGCCGCTCCCTGGTGGTCGCGTCAACCCGGATTTTGTGGTTTCGAGGTACAGCAATCCTGGAACCGCTATAGTCTATCGGCATGGACGACCGAAATCATTCAGCAAGCCCGATGTTGAGCCTTAACCCAGCCGATTGCAAACCCCGACAGGTTTACAAACTGATGACCGGCATCATTGTGCCGCGGCCGATCGCGCTGGTTTCGACAATCGACGCCCAGGGGATTGCCAACCTGGCGCCTTTCAGCTTCTTCTCCGGCGTGGGGTCGGCGCCTCCCACAGTTCTGTTCTGCCCGGCCCTGCGGCCAGCGGACTCGGCAGACCCGGGCCAGCGCAAGGATACGCTGCGGAATGTGGAGGAGACCGGAGAATTCGTGGTGAACGTGGTGAGCGAAGCGATCGCGGCCCGGACCAACGCCACGGCAGCCGAAGTGCCGCCGGAGGTAGACGAGTTTGAACTGGCCGGGCTGACGCCGATTGCGAGCGAGGCCGTGCGGCCGCCCAGGGTGAGTGAGTCGCCGGCGCAGATGGAGTGCCGGCTGCTGCAGGTCATCTACACCGGCCACGCACCGGGCAGCGGTGTCATTGTTCTGGGCGAGGTGGTTCGTTTTCATGTACGCGAGGACCTGTTGGAGGATTTTCGCGTCGATCCGGCCGGCCTGGATGCGGTGGGCCGCATGGCCGGCACCACGTGGGTTCGGACGCGGGACCGCATCGAGCTGGTTCGACCCAAATAGCCGTTTTCCCGGCCTTGTTTGGCGCGGACTTGCGGGCGCACCTGGGGGTCAGACAACTGCGCGCTTACAGAGAACCGGGGTTGTCCTGTATCCCCAGTCACAGAGCGCCGGGTAACGCAAGGCGTCATATCGATTTCAGGGTTACTGTAATGGGAGCCAACGCACTCCAGGGGCTGATGCCGAAAGGAGAGCTATGTAGCTGGAACGCGGCGATGGCACTTTCACTCTGGAATTGCTCCAGCCTGCACTTGTCACAGGGGCACGCCCGCGTAGGATTCAGGATCGAGCGAGGTCCCCGAGGATCGAGAGGCCCTGAGGAAGGCTGGTCCACAGTCCGGCGCCGCCATTTCGTCTGCCGGCAAGAGTTGCAGGCCAGGCTGTCAAGCAAGTGGCCTTGACACAAAAGGAGCAGGGAGAATCACGCGAAGGGACCACGATTCCCTGCCCCGGCGATGCACGACCGGCACTATACTTGAGGCACCTTTATGAAGAAACCTGCATCCTCTTCAGTCCGGCAGGCCGGTGCATCGCGCCGGGGCCCCTACCCGGCAGGCGACGGTGCAGGTGTGGAAGATAGTCCGGACGAAGGCGCGGCAGGGAACTCGTCGCCTGCGTGCGAGTACGAAGTCTCTGTCATCGTGATCTCGTTCAACACGCGGGACCTGCTGCGGGAGTGCCTGCAGACGGCGGTTGCGGAGTGCATGCGGCTGCCCGAAGACCTGAGGGCGGAAGTGCTGGTGGTCGATAACGGGTCAAGCGACGGATCAGCGGAAGTCGTGGCCACCGAATTCGCCTCCAGCCGGATTCCGGTCCGGCTCTTCCGCAGCGAAGTGAATCTGGGGCTTGCCGAGGCCAGCAACCTGGCCATGGAAGCGGCCGGCGGCCGCTACATCGTGCTGCTCAACTACGACGCCTTCCTGCAGGCCGGAGCCCTGCGCAAAGCCATTTTGCACATGGACGCCAACCGCGCCGTGGGCATTGGCGGCGGGCGACTGGTGGGGCGCGATGGCGCCTGGCGGCCTTCAGCCCAATCGTTTCCGACTCTCTGGAGAGACGCGCTGTTCATGACCGGGCTCTCAGAGCGCTTCCCCGGCTCACGCATCTTCAATCTTGACCGCACCGGGGCAAGTCCGGACCAGCCTGCGCAGGTGGATTGGGTACCGCAGGCATTCTGCATCCTGCGGCGCGAGATTTTGAAGAAGGCCGGCCTCTTCGACCCGGCATTTTTCCTTTTCTACAAAGAGGTGGACCTTTGCCGGAGGGTCAAGGCGGCCGGGTTTCGCGTTCAATACTGGCCGGATATGGTCGTCACGTACATCGGGGACGAGTCTGGCCTGCAGTTTCACGCGCTCAAGTGTTCAGACGCCGGCGCGGAGCTTGTGTTGGGTCGAATACGCTCCACGCTGCTTTACTATCGCAAGCACCATGGGCGGCAGGCGCGGCTTGCCCTGTGGCTTGAACAGACCATTTACACGCTCCGCCGGTTGCGCAATCAGGGCGGCGTCGATGCGGCCCGGCGCGAGCGCGCCGAAGAGGCCAAGCTGCTGTTGGGGTTGATGCGGCGGGCGTGGAAAGAGACCGAGGGCGGCCGGGTGAGCCCGCCGCGGCCCAGGTAAAAGCGATGGGCATGCGCTGCCCTTGCTGCCCGCGAAGGGCTCTGCGAGTCTAAACCAATAGTGCATTTGGTGGTGGCAAAAAGAGAACATTCGCTCGTGCGTCGAATCGAACGCCGCAAACAATTGTGGACAAAGGGACCTCTGGCGCAGTTAGGATTGCACCAAAGAGGACCGTTCGATATGCGCAGTACGACGGAAGCGCGCTTTGGCAACCCTTTTGGAAGAGCCCGCGCAGGAAAGACGATGCGGGGCGTGTTGGCTGGACTGCTGGTGGGCTTTGCCGGGCTGGCGAGTTGCCACCGCTTCAGTGCGGAAGCCAACGCCAACAGCCAGGCCGCGCTGGTGGTGACCAGTTCAAGCTTCGCGAGCGGAAGGATTCCCGCAAAGTTCACTTGCAATGGAGCAGAAATGACTCCGCAACTGGCGTGGAGCGAACCTCCGGCGGGAACTGCGAGCTTTGCGCTGATTGTGACCGACCCGGACGCGCCCGGCGGCACTTTTACGCACTGGGTGCTCTACGATCTTCCCACGGTAAAACGGGAGTTGCCCGAGGGGCTGCCGAAGCTGGGTCAGTTTGAGGACGGGGCGCGCCAGGGCGGCAACGATTTCGGCGAGGTCGGTTACGGAGGCCCGTGTCCTCCGGGGAAAGCGGCACACCACTACGTGTTCACTGTCTACGCACTGGATACGAAGCTGAACCTGCAGGTGGGTGCGACTCGGGGGCAGGTCGAGAGCGCGTTGAAGGGGCATGTTCTGGCGCGCGGCGAGTTGATCGCGGTCTATTCTTCGTAAGGGCCTGGCTGCGACATTAGTCGGAGGTCATTTCCTGGCCTTTGGCTTCGTGACCGAGGAGGGCCAGTCCGGCCAGCAACAGGGCGACGACCATCACGGTGATGGCAAGCACCGCGGGATAGTTGCCGGTGCGCTCGGCGGCCAGGGCCTGCGCCTTGCCGTTCCACGAGGTGATGAGGCCGCCCAACTGGTAAGCGAGGCCCGGAGCCGTGGCCCGCACCGGGGCCGGAGACAGCTCAGTCAGGTAGGCCGGCACCACCCCCCACGCGCCCTGCACCATGAACTGCATGAGCACCGCGCCGATGCCCAGCGTGACGGCGGAATGGCCGTAGGCGTAGAGGGGAATCACCGGTATGGACAGGAGCGCCGCGGTGACGATGGCGCGCTTGCGGCCCCACTTTTCAGACAGCGCACCAAAGACAAAGCCGCCGGCGATGGAGCCGAAACCGTAGAGTACGCCGATGACGCCGATGGTTCCCGGCGAGAGCCGGGCCTGAGTGCCGAGGAAGGTGGGGTACACGTCCTGGGTGCCGTGCGAGAAGCTCATGAAGGCGGTCATGAGCAGCACCAGGAAGAGAAAGGTGGGCAGGAAGGCCCACAGGTTGGACGGCAAGGCAGGGCGGCCGACGCCGGCTGCACGCGCGGCGCGCTTGCGCGACCCCGCCAGCCAGACGGGCGACTCCTCGACACGCGCCTGCACATAGAACACCAGCAGGGCCGGCGTTGCGCCCAAAATGAACAGCCCGCGCCAGCCGATCCAGTGAAAAAATAGGGCGAAGGCGGCCGAAGCCAGGATGGAGCCCATGGCGTAGCCTTCCTGGAGAATGCCGGAAAAAGTCCCGCGGCCTTGGGTGGGCAGGGTTTCAAAGGCCAGCGCCGCGCCCACCCCCCATTCGCCGCCCATGGCCAGCCCAAACAAGGCGCGCAGGACCAGCAGAACGGCGAGCGACGGGGCAAAGGCGCAGGCCAGCTCAATCACAGAGAAGCTGAGGATGTTGGCCATCAGGACCGGACGGCGGCCATAGCGATCCGCCAGCAGGCCAAAGACCACCGCGCCCACGGGGCGGAAAGCCTGAGTCAGGAAAACCGCGCCCAGCACCGCCGAGGGCTGGGAGTGGAAGTCGACGGCGATGGCCTTGACGCAGAAGATCAACAGGAAAAAGTCGAGGGAATCGAGCGTCCAGCCCATAAATGCGGCCAGAAAGGTGTGCCGCTGAGCGCGGGTAAGGCGGCGGAAATCGTCCAGAACAGACATTAGCGGGAGGATAGCAGACGGTGTTTTCCGGGTGCGAACGGCGGGGGATTTGAAGGTGGAATGACGGTGGCTTGGAGAACAATTGCTGCGAGTTGGCCCCGCTACGCGGGAATGGCAAGTTGGCGGGTTAGCCGGCAGCCTTCGACGGGGTCCGATTCATCTCCCATGGGCGGGAAACGTAGGCGGGCCAGAGAAGCAGAAAAATATTTGTTGCAACGAATACCTGAACGGCTACATCCTACAAGTACAAGAAAGATTCCATGCGGGGCGATTGGGTGCGTACCCATTGCCGCGCATACCCGGCGAGCGCTTCCCCTCGAACGCGGCCGGCAAACCCAAAAGGGCCTGCAGGCCCGGCACCGAAAGGAAAACTCGACGATGAAGCGTTTGGCACTCGTAACCGGCATTCTGGCGCTCGCGGCTCCCCTGGCCCTGGCGCAAACCTCCACATGGAAGTCTGACCCGGCCCACAGCGAGGTCGATTTCAGCATCAAGCACCTGAGCGTCTCCAATGTGCACGGGCGGTTTGGCAAGGTGAATGCCACCATCGTGTTGAACGAGGCGGATATTACCAAGTCGACCGTGACGGCGACCATCGGCGTGGACACGGTGGACACCGGTGAGGAGCAGCGTAACACCCACCTCAAATCCCCTGACTTCTTCGACATTGCAAACTTGCCGACGGCTACCTTTACCAGCACCAGCGTGGCCCGGAATGGCAGCAATCTGACGGTAAACGGCAATCTGACCCTGCACGGCGTGACGCAGCCCGTGGTGCTGAATGTGGAAGGCCCCACCACTCCCGTTCCAGGAATGGATCACAAGCCTCACTCCGGTTTTTCTGCCACCACCACCATCAGCCGCACGGCGTTCGGCATCGGGGCGAAGTTTCCGGCAGCCATTGTGGGCGACGATGTGAAGCTGACCATCGATGTGGAAGTGGTAAAGCAGTAAGCTCGACGGGGGGATGAAGGAGGCTCCGGCCGCCTTCATCCCGGAAAGTGCGGCGGACGGCCGGGGAGCCTTCAGATGGCGGGACTGAAATTGGAAATTGCGCAGGAACAACCCTTCTCCAGCCTGGAAGAGGAGGCTCTGCTGAACCTGATGCGCACCTCCGACCACCTGCAACGCGCTTTCCACCTGAAGACGCGGAATTGGGGCGTGACCTCAACCCAATACAACGTGCTGCGCATTCTGCGCGGGGCGCAACCGCGCGGGCTGACCTGTTCGGCCATCGGCAGCCGCATGATTACCGCCGAGCCGGACATTACCCGATTACTGGCGCGGCTGAAGGCGCTCAAGCTTATCCGCCAGCAGCGCGACCGGCACGACCGGCGGGTGGTGTGGACGCAAATCTCCGAAGCCGGGCTGGCGCTGCTCGAGGAGATGGACCCCGTGATTCTCGAGGTTCCCAGAGAACTGCTGGGCCACATGGAGAGAGAGCAACTGGAGGAGTTGATCCGGCTGCTGGAGTTGGCCCGCAAGAGCGATGAATCGCCGCTCAGTTGCAGCGGGGAACGGACTGCTGACCCGCAGATTGCCGCTCGCGAAGTGTAAGCAGCATGCCGGGCTACTGGCCCAGCACCTTCTGCGCCACCACTTCTTCATCCGCGTCGGTTTGAATAATCTTGTTGTGCAGGCAATAGAGGGCAAGCTCAAGGCGGTCGGATACGCCCAGCTTGTCGTAGACCTTACGTAAATAATTCTTGATCACCTGTTCCGTGGTTCCCAACTGGAAGGCGATCTCCTTGTTGCGCTTGCCCTGGGTGATGCAGGTGATGATGGCCATCTCCTTGGGCGAGAGCCGGGGCTGGGTGCGCGGGCTGACCAGTGCGGCGGCCTGGGCGCGATAGGCCTCAATGACCCAGTTGACCGATTGATTGTCGATCCAGGTTTCGCCGGCGGCGATGCGGCGCACGCAGCGGACCAGCAGATCGGGCGAGATGGAGCGGGAGATGATGCCCCGCACACCGCGGCGATAGAGCTCGACGGTGTGATTTTCGTCGGCCGAAACAGCCTGCACAATCAGCTTGACCTCGGGGGCAGCCCGCAGCAGGTCGGGGATAACGTTTGCCGTACCGGCCAAAAGGCTCCCCTCCAGCAGGACGATGTCACTGGGGTAGCGTTCGATGGCCGCCCTCAGATTATCGAGTGAATCGGCCTGTGCAACGACGCGGAGATCGTCTTCGAGCGCGAAGACCTTGCGAATCCCGACGCGGTAGATGGCCTGGGAGTCCGCGAGGATTATGCGGATCGCCCCGGGCTTGACCGGTGCGTCGAGGATTTCGTCATCAGAAGAATCGTCCAAGAAATCCATAAGTGATTGCCAAGCCAACTCCGGTTGTCACTGCTCAGCGAATTGGTATTCGTCGATCGTAGCGGCAGCCTCATAGTTACTTTGGTTCATTGAGCAGCGTACCACACGCCCCAAACAATGAACCAGAACATCGCGAGGGGTACCTAACACGGCACCCGGCATGCGCAGGGAAAAATGGACTTCCAGCCCAGCCTGCACGGGACTGTCCATGTCGAATAGTACGCCGCTCGCGGAGACGTTCCTGGTCACCGCGACGACCTCCGCCTTGCCCGTCGACAGCACCACCGGAAGAGAGAGCGGAAAACGCACCGCGCAACGCACTTCCTTCTGGTGATCGACCTGCTCAAGAGGGGTAGTCGAGTGCGAGAACGCAAACTTTGATTCATTCATGCGGAACATCCCGAGGCCAGACAGGCTTTAGCCACTCTAACGCTCTTTTCCCGCAAAGCCCATGGCACCAAAGTTCTCCGAGAAGTAACTCACTGTACCTCTTATAAGTGCCGAGCGCAAGAGTACCTTGTCCGGCGCAAACCGCGAGAGGCGAGCGATTCATCGGTCAAGACAGGTTTCCGGAGCAGTAAGGGATCCCAGGGGCAAGACGGAAGTCAGCCTGCGGCAGGGGGGAAAAACGCTGCGGACGCCCCCACCCACTCCTGATTCCTGTTATGGTCCACTCCCATCATTTTTCCCCTGCCCAGACGCACAAGAGATAAGGCCGGCGTCAGGCTGCCGCCGTCGGGCCAGAGATAGAGGATGCGAATCTCCGCCTGGGTCATCCCATGGGGTGTGTCGATGGTGGGAACAAAAGTCATGCGCTGCTGGAGAAGATAATCGGCCCGGCGATGGGGAGGGATCTGCTCCAACTGGGCCTGCGTGGGATCGAACTGGATTCCCTTGCCGGCAAAGGAAAAGAGCGGTTTGAGCAGCAGTTCGCCGTATACCGTCTCCGGCCCGGCGGCAGCGGGAAGAGGCACCCCGGCGGCGGTCAGTTCGGCGCGGCCGGAACCGTCGAGAAAGTCGCTCAGGAAAACTGCGGGAGGGACGACGGAATGCGCGGCGGGAGGGCGTGACAGCCAGGGCAGAGAGAATTTGCTGATGAGAAAGTACCAGTTGGGATGGCCGGCCCACTCCACATCCCAGGGATAAGTCAGATCGAAAGGCAGGCGGGTGTTGCGGGCGATCAGTTCGTCGGCGATGGCGCGGTTATAGATGCGGTGGATGGGAATCTGCTTTCCGGCCGCGTTGCGGTAGTGCAGCTTGTTCCCCACGGCCTCCAGGCTGCAGATGTCCACCACCGCAATGCCCAGGCGCCGGGAGGTCACTTCGAAGTCGGGGCGCGTTTTCTGGTTTTCGGGGTCCACCTCGGTCAGCACCACGTTTTCCGGGTCGTGAGCGCCCAGCACGGTTTGCGCCAGCAGGTCCCAGTAGGTCGTCTCGCTGAGTCCTCCGAGGAAGGCTCCCAGCGAGGCAGGAAGCCCGAAGATCTCGCGATAGGCTGAGTTGAGGACGGCTTGATAAGCAAAAACAGAGGGAAAGGCCTGAATTTCGACCAGCCGGGGCTGGAGAGCGCCTTCGGAATTGCGAACCAGTGCAAAGTCCGCGGTAAGAAAGTGCGGGTGGGAGGTCTCGCCGGCAACCTGGTAGCCGGCGGGAATGGCCTGGCGAGCCGCGGCCAGGCAGGCTGAATTGCCGATCAGGTCCAGGGCCAACCCTGCACCTGCCGCCGCCATCTCATCCAAAAGGAATTGCTCCACAAAAATGGGCGTCTCCGCCACGCGAAACTCCACCTTGGTTGCACAGCGCCGCTCCAGCAGTTCCCTCAGCGCGGCGTATTTTTCCGGTTGAAAGCTCTGATTGAAACGGGAACGCAACTCAGGAATCAAAGTCCCTCCCTCGGGTGAAACCGATTTTTGCCCTTCTGAATCCAGATACTGTTCACCAAATGCAGAATTTTGCTCATCGGGCCGCCGGACAGGTTTTCTATGATAATCCTCTGCACGCGTCCGCTTGCGGACCAACGGGCCCCACTATCCGTCAAATTCGGCAGTTGAATTCCCCGTCCGAAGACCGGGATCGTTCACGATTTGACCGCATAGTTACTTTTGTTGTAGATGTTCTGCCACGCATGGGTTACTCTTTGTGTACAAATCTTCACCCCGAGGAGAGTTCCTTCAATGACTTTGACTGAGTCAAGAATTCGTCGTGCGTTCGTAGTTTCAGTTTTGGGCATTTCCACCAGTTTTGCCGTGGCCAGCACACTCGCTCAGGCGCCGTTGCCGCAGACAAATCCCGCGAATATAGCAGTCGCCAGCGCGTTTCCTGTGATGCCTCTTCCGCCCATGCCTTCCGGTTCAATGACTGTCGCCAGCGCTTTTCCCGTGATGCCTCTGCCGCCGATGCCTTCAGGTTCAATGACGGTCGCCAGCGCTTTTCCTGTTATGCCATTGCCGCCGATGCCTTCAGGATCAATGACTATCGCCAATGCGTTTCCCGTAATGCCTCTTCCGCCCATGCCTTCAGGTTCAATGACTGTCGCGAGTGCATTTCCTGTGATGCCTCTTCCGCCCATGCCTTCCGGATCAATGACTGTCGCCAGCGCGTTTCCCGTTATGCCATTGCCGCCGATGCCTTCCGGAAACGAAACACTTGCAGCGTAACTTTTCGCTGCTGAGTCAAGGCAATGAATTGACTGCTACACTCAAATCAGTGCACTGAACGGTTCTGACGCTGCACCGATGATGAGTCTGGACAATACACTTTGGCTTGTTGGAATTGTCACTGAGGTGGCAGTTGTCGGGCTGCTTGTCTATCGCCGAGTTTGGCGAACATTCCCGGTATTCTGCGTGTATTGCGCCTGGGATTTGTTTGTCAATGCTGTGGGATTCTTCGTACAGCGCTTCTTTCCGGCGAGCTATCTTACGGTTTACCTGGCGGACATAGTCATCGATTCCGCCCTGGAGTTTGGCGTTCTGGTCGAGCTGGCCTGGTCCGTGCTCCGTCCGTTCCGGGCGTCTCTGCCTCGAAAATCCCTGGTGTTTGTGAGTGGATCGATCCTGGCGCTGAGCGCCGCGATCTGGCCCTTTGCGGCAATCCCTGGTTTTGGCAATTTGCCGCTGCAGTGGCATTTGCTGATGCACCTGGAACAAACCGCCGCTATTCTCAGGATCCTGCTCTTCCTGGCGCTGGCAGGATGCAGCCAGTTGCTCTCGATCGGCTGGCGGGATCGCGAGTTGCAGGTGGCAACGGGGCTTGGCTTTTATTCCCTTATCAGTCTTGCTGTGGCCATGCTGCATGCGCACTTGACAACGGGATCGCAATACGCTCTTCTGAACCAGGTAGAGGTGGGCGGCTACCTTTGCTCCTTAATGTATTGGGTGTTCAGTTTCTCGCAGAAGGAAGCCGAGCGGCGGGAATTCAGCCCACAGATGCAGGGTTTTCTTCGAGCGATGGCCGGAACCGCCAGGGCAACCCGCGTTGCAATGACCGATTCCACCGTTGCCGAGACGCCTAAACGCAACCAGCCGTGAGCCTGAGAGTCGGAGGGGCAACGGCCGAGTCTTATTATGGGAATCGCTCCGGGCGGAGCCGGACCATATAGCCAAAGTCCTGAAAAGACGAAATATCTTGCATTGTCAGCACCGCGGCGCGGGTGGGCGGGGCGTTCCAGACCTGAGGTTACCTAAGTGAGCTGGACTGTTGGGTACCCTATTTTCCGACAAAAGAGGCGTACAGACTAGATTTTTGTCCCCAAACGCTGATTTTTCTGTTAAAAGTAGGTTGTGCGGCAAATACCCAGCCGGGTTGCGTTAGCCGATTCGATGGTTACCAATTCCCGAACCAAGGATTTCCAATGATTTTGCCGGTGCTTCAAATCGCGGCCATCGTGGGTGTAACGATCTACCTGATACGGTGGCGCGGCGCTACCCGCAGGCGCAATGTCCAGTCGTGGGATTCGCTTCTGGCGCGTCTCAGACCCGACTGGAGTGCGCGCGAGTTGAGCGATCATTTTCTTTGGAAAGAAGGGATCAATGCGACCGCTGAGGATGCGTGGCGGCGCATGGAGGGCCCCAAGGGACTTTGGGCGATGTACCAGAACGCGCGAGTCATGCTGGAGATGGCTGACTATGCGGACCGGCACTCGGCAAACGTGGATCGGCTGCTGCTGGAAACGCTGCGCAGCGACGCGATGCAGATTCGGGTTTGCGTTCTGATGGCCCTGGCACAGTACGGATTTTCGCAGGCCAGCGAAGGTGTTCGCGTGAATGCATATCGCGCCGCAACCATGTATACCGGGATGGCCGCGCGGATGACGCAACTGCTTCAGGAACATGCCGCGGCGATCGTTCCCGATTTTGTTGCCGCGATGTAGAGAGGCTTCCTCCTCCGCAACAAAGAACCCGGCCCTGGCCGGGTTTTTTGTTGGCATGGAACCGGGGGCCGCTCTCAAACCGGGTTGGCGGCCAGAAACTCGTTGATGCGGGCGTACTCTTCCTCACTGAGACGGAAATCGAGCGCGGGCGCGAGCCCCTCGACCTGCTGAGAGCTTCGTCCGCCGACAATGGCCGCCGTGATGGCGGGGTTGTGCAGCGTCCAGGCAACGGCGACCACGCCCGGAGCGACGTTGTGGGCACTGCCAACTTCCCTCAGCAATTCGACCAGACGCAGATTGCGGCTGAGACGCGGCTCATTGAACTCGACCGAGCGGCGGCGCCAGTCGTCGGCCGGGAAAGCTGCAATGCGCTCCGCGGTCATTTTGCCGGTGAGCAGGCCGGAAACCATGGGCGAGTAGTTGATGACGCCGATCCCGTTCTCTTGCGCAAAGGGAAGGATTTCCTTCTCGATGGCCGGACGGAGCATGGAGTAGGGCGGCTGCAGGCTGGTGATGGGCGCGATTTTCAGGGCGCGCTTCATCTGCGCAACATTGAAATTCGAGACGCCGATCCAGCGGACTTTTCCCTGTTCGCGGAAGCGGGCCAGGGTTTCCCAGGCCTCTTCGATTTCCGCCTCTGGATCGGGCCAGTGAATCTGGTAGAGGTCGATGGTGTCGCGACCGAGCCGGCGGAGCGAGCCTTCCAGTTCCTCGGCCAGCGAGGCGGCGCGGAGGGAGCGGTAGATGGACCGGTCCGCGTGCCAGCGCATGGAGCACTTGGTAAAGACGTAGGGCTTGTGCGAGGAAGACTTCAGAGCGGCTGCGACCACCTCTTCCGAATGGCCGAGGCCGTAGATGGCGGCGGTGTCAATCCAGTTGACGCCGAGGTCGAGAGCGCGATGGATGGCGGCGATGGATTCACGGTCATCCTGCGGTCCCCAGGCAAATTCCCAGTTGCCGCCACCGATGGCCCATGCGCCGAAGCCGATGGACGTGAGTTGAAGGTCGGAGTTGCCGAGAGTGCGGAGGGCGAGCGAAGCGGGCTGTGTCATAGCTGATCATCAGATGATCCTGGTGGGCCGCAGGTCGCCAAAAAATTGGGGTTCCGGAGGGTTGAGGGTTGGAGTGAGCGAGTCAGCAGGTCAGCGAGTCGGCGTCAGTTGGCGGGATTCGCGCTAGGGATGGGCTGGAGAATTCGGCTGTGAAGGGTGTAAGAGACTGGGATTCACAGAGATTTCATAGAGGCGGTATCCAAGCGTAATCACCGGACGCTTCCAATCCTCCAGGAGGTTCCGCATGAACGGAAACAGGAGAATACTGTCTGCCGCGGCTCTGGCGGCGATACTTGCGTTTGCAGCACAAGGAATGGCGGCTGAACCGGGGACGGCAGGTTCGGGGAAGATCAAGCATGTTCTGCTGCTGAGCATCGACGGCATGCACGCGGTGGATTTCTACAATTGCTCGCACGGAGTCGCGGGCGCAAACGGCGGGGCTCCGTACTGCCCGAACCTGGCGGCGCTGGGCCAGACGGGGATCAACTATGTAGCCACTTCGTCGTCGAGGCCTTCGGACTCCTTTCCCGGGCTGGCGGCGCTGGTGACCGGTGGCTCTCCCCGGACCACCGGCCTTTACTACGACGTGGCGTACGACCGGACGCTGGATGCGCCGACGATTACGACGGGCACGGGGCTGGCAGGCGGGCCGTGCACTCCCTATGCCGCTCCGACCGGAACAACGACGGACAATGACCAGGGCATCGAGTATGACGACACAAAGCTGAACGGCGGAGCGCCGGGAGCTGCGCTGACCGAGGGCGGCGTGGCCTCGATTGATCCACGCAAGCTGGTGCGCGATCCCGCGGCCGGCTGCGCGCCGGTGTATCCGTGGAATTTTGTGCGCACGAATACGATCTTCAGCGTGGCGCATGGAGCGGGCTTGTACACGGCATGGATCGACAAGCACGCGTCGTACTCGTTTGTGGCCGGGCCGGGCGGCAAGGGGCTGGACGATTACTATTCGCCGGAAGTGGACTCGGGGGTGGTGGCTTTGCCGGGCGTGAAGACATCAGAAGGGGTATCATGCGCCACGATCCGCGATACGAGCCAGCTGTCGTCGTGGACCAGCAGCTTCCTGAACATCCAGTGCTACGACGCGCTGAAGGTGCAGGCGCTGCTGAACCAGATCGCGGGCAAAACGCACGCGGGAGGGGCGGCGATGATACCGGCGCTATTCGGCATGAACTTTCAGGCCGTGTACTTTGGGCAAAGCCTGTACGAGCCGAACGTGGGCGCGGGCGGTTACATGAATGCGTCGGCGCTGCCCTCGGCGCAGTTGCTGAAGGAAATCGAGTTTGTGGACGCGTCGGTTGGGGATATAGTAACCGCGCTCAAGGACAGGGGCATCTATGACGACACGCTGATCATCGTCACGGCCAAGCATGGCGAGTCGCCGATTGACCCTGCCTCGTATGTGGCGGATGGCGCCAACACGCCGGCAACGCTGTTGGGGACGGCGATTCCGTATTCCGAGTCGCCGCTGAATACAACCGGGATTGGCGCAACGGAAGACGATGTGTCGGTGCTGTGGCTGAAGAAGGGCGCAAGCCTGAACGCGGCGGTGGAAGTGCTGGAGAAGAATGCCGCGGCGCTGGGAGTGGGACAGATCTACTACGGGCAGACGCTGGCGGCCAACTACGGCGTGGGCGGGCTGGGACCGGGGCAGGATCCGCGCTCGCCGGACATTATCGTGACGCCGAACGTGGGCGTGACGTATTCGGGCAGCACGACGATGATCGGCGATCACGGCGGATTTGCGCACGACGATACCAACGTGGTGCTGCTGGTGGCATACCCAAGCTTCACTGCGCAGACCGTGTCGGCCGAAGCCATGACCACGCAGGTGGCTCCGACGATTCTGAGGGCGCTGGGGCTGGACCCGTGGGCCCTGGACGCGGTGAAGGCAGAAGGCACGCCGGTGCTGAAAGAGGTTGCCGCGCAACTGGCACGGTAGGTGCCGGCGGCGAACAGGAGTTGCGGTGCGACTCCTTCTTGTCTTGAGGCAACCGCATGCTTGTCATGAGAAAACCGCCGGGCCCCCGGATTTGTGGAATTCTCGTGTTGAAATTCTCGAAATCTTAACATTTGCGAAACCGGCCCGGCTGTACCCAAAGGCTAGTATCGCGAGCCATGGAGGTAACTGTGAAAAAAATCCCCCTGATCCTCACGTCGTTGGCCGCTCTTTTCGCGGTCAGTGCAATGGCGCAGAACTCTGGAGCAAACAGCCAAGTCACTCACGTTTTGCTCATCAGCGTGGATGGATTGCACGCCGTCGATTACCTGAACTGCTCTCACGGAATCGCCGCCTACAACAACGGCACGCCTTACTGCCCGAACCTCGCCGCCCTGGGCACCACCGGAGTGAACTACGTGGCTGCCAGTACGTCGAAGCCATCCGACTCCTTCCCCGGGCTGATGACGATTATGACCGGCGCGACACCGCGCACCATGGGGGTCTACTACGACGTCTCGTACGACCGCTCTCTCGACCCGCCGGCAACGACAACAGGCAATGGATTGGCGGGCGGCAATTGCACGGCCGGCGCCGCGCCAACCGGGTCCACGACGGAGTTCGACGAGGGAATCGACATCGATCAGACCAAGCTGAATGGCGGAGCGCCAGGGGCCAGCCTGACCGATGGCGGCATTGCCTCGATCGACACAGCGCGTCTTGACCGCGATCCCAAGGCCGGTTGCGCGCCTGTCTACCCGTGGAACTTTGTCCGCACCAACACCATTTTCGGGGTGATCCATGCCGCTGGCGGCTATACGGCCTGGTCGGACAAGCACCCGGCTTATTCCTCTGTAGCCGGTCCGGGAGGCGGCTCGCTGGACGACTACTACGCGCCGGAGATCAACTCGACCGTTGTTGCGCTGCCCGGCGTCACCACCGCTTCGGGGATGAGTTGTTCCTCCATTCCCGACTCCTCTCAGACAGGCTCGTGGACAGACAGCTTTCAGAATATCCAGTGCTACGACACGCTCAAGGTGAATGCAATCCTGAACGAGATCGAGGGCAAGACTCACGACGGCAAAAGCGCCCAGACTCCGAACATCTTGGGAATGAACTTTCAGGCCGTGAGTGTGGGCCAGAAGCTTATTGAAGCCAATGTGGCAACCGGCGGATATCTGGACGCAGCCGGAACGCCGACACCGTCGCTGCTGAGCGAGATTACCTTCGTGGACGATGCGATTGGCCAGATGGTGACCAAGATCAAGGACCGCGGCCTGTACGAGTCAACCCTGATCGTGATCACGGCCAAGCACGGACAGTCGCCCATCGACCCGAACCGCTACTTCCCGATTCCCGGGCACAGCGGCTTGAACGGCCAATCCCCCGCAACCATCCTGGCGAGCCTGCTGCCTTACTCGGAATCGCCTCTGAACCCGACCGGCATTGGATCTACGGAGGACGATGTATCGCTGATCTGGCTGGCTAACTCGGCCAATACCGGGAAGGCAGTCGTCGACCTCGAAGCCAATGTAAAGGAAGCAGGCATCGGCCAGATCTACTATGGCCAGACGCTGGCGCTGAACTACAACTGGCCGGGTCTGGCGCCCGGCGGCGATCCCCGCACGCCGGACATTATCGTTACGCCGAACGTGGGCGTCACGTATACGGGCAGCAAGTCCAAGCTCGCCGAGCATGGCGGGTTTTCGCACGACGACACCAACGTCATCCTGCTGCTCTCGAACCCGGCCTTCTCGCCGCACACTGTCTACACCGACGTGGGAACGAACCAGGTGGCGCCGACGATTCTGCGCGCGCTTGGCTTGAATCCGAGCGCGCTCGACGGCGTGCGGCTGGAAGGCACATCCGTATTGCCCGATGTCAACCTGAACTTCAGCCGGTAAGCACTTCAGCCGGTAAGCAAAAGGAAGGCGCGGGCGTCTCGAATGAGACGTCCGCGCCTTTCTTTTTTGATTTTCATCGCGAGGAACGTGTCTGGGCTTGGGCGAGATTCCGCCGCCTATTCCAGGCACGCAGTTCCGGGCTGGGCTTCGATCTATAATGAGCCATTACTCTGCACGTCGCCCCGGCACCGAATGGTCCTCGTTCACCGGCCTTCGCGTTGTTCGAGCACTGAGGTCGGTTTCAGAATGAACAGCGAAGAACTCATCCTTGTTACCGGCACCACCGGTTTTCTCGGCGTGCAACTGGTGCGCGAGCTTCTGGCTCGTTACCCGCAAGCCAGGCTGGCGCTCGTGATCCGTGACAGAGCCGGCCAGGGCGGCCAGCAGCGGTCGGATTCGATCATTCCCGCCGACGAGCGATTCCGTGTCGAGGTCCACCGCGGAGACGTGAGCCAGCCGAACTGCGGGTTGGATAGCGCGGCGTACCAGCACCTCACCGCAGAGACGACCCGCGTGATTCACTCCGCCGCCACGGTGCGGTTCGATCACTCGCTGGAAGAGGCGCGGCGCATCAATGTGGAAGGCACGCGGCACATGCTGGATTTCGCCGCCGGCATGCGCCAGTTGCGTAGCCTGGCCTACGTGGGCACGGCTTACGTGGCGGGAGAGCGCACGGGCCTGGTGAGCGAGAACGAGCTCGCAGTCGGACAGAGCTACCGCAATACCTACGAACAGACCAAGGCCGAGGCCGAGGCCTTGGTGCGCTCGAGGCTGGGCTCGCTTCCGGGCATGATTCTGCGCCCCAGCATCATCGTGGGCGATTCGCGCACCGGGGTGACTTCCAGTTTCAAAATGATGTACTGGCCGCTGAAGATCTACGCGCGCCGGTTGTGGCGCACCGTTCCCGGCTTTCCCGATGCGGTGCTGGACATTGTGCCGGTGGATTACGTGGCCAACTCGGTGGCGCGGCTGGTGTTTGACGAAGCCGCCCTGGGCAGCACGGTGCACCTGTGCGCCGGACCGCGCGGCAGCGCGACAATTCAGCAGGTGGCCCAGCGGGCGATGGAATATTTCCATGCGCCTGAGCCGCGCTATGTGGACCCCAAGTTCTTTTTTGCCGCGGTGCGGCCGCTGCTGTTTCTGTCATTGTGGGGACGCAAGCGGCGGGTGCTGCGGGACGGCCGGGCCTACCGCGACTACTTTACGATGCGCATGCAGTTTGACACCAGCAATGCCGAGCGGCTGCTGGGGCCCGCGGGAGTGTGCCCGCCGCCGGTGCTCGACTACCTGGACCGCCTGTTTCATTACTGCGTGGCCAGCGACTGGGGCCGCAAGCCGGTCGCCGCGCAATGAACCTCCTCCGCCGCATTCAATTCGCGCGCGATCGCAACGTGACGGTCGCGAATTTGATTGACGAGTTGGTTCGCCGCAAAGGGGATTGCGAAGTCTCGCTGGGCGACGACGGATCTTTTCATCTGGCCGAATTGCACGCCGACATTTGCGCTATCGATGCGTTTCTCCGTCGTTCGATCGAACTCCGTCCCGGCCAGCCCGTTGCCATTTATCGCACGAACGACCGGCGCTGCTTTCATTGGTTTTTGGCGATTATCCGCGCCGGCGGCATCGCGATCCCGCTGAATCCGCAGCTCTCGCTGGCTGAAGTGCGCCGCATCCTGGCCGATAGCGGCACAGAGGTTGTGGTGACGGACAAGGCGGTTTTCGAGCGTACCATTGCAGACCGCAAGGCGCTCGATGTGCGCATCTGGATTGAGGACGGCGCCGAGGCCGAGACGCTGGATGGATTTTTGCGATTCCGCGCACGGAGCGCAGGCGTGGAGACGCCGTTCCCGCCGGCCGCAATCGATCCGGCAGCGACCATTGCTGTATTCCACACGTCCGGTACCAGCGGCTTTCCCAAAGGAGCGGCGTTGTCGAGCAACGCTTTGCTGGGGGCGCGCGTATCCACGGTGCTGGCCGGATTGATTCTGGGGCCGAGAGACCTTGCACTGATCGCGCTGCCGTGGTCGCACATCATGGCGGTGAGCATCGCGCTCTATGGCTTGATGGCGGGCATTCGCGGCTGCTTTCTGGACCGCTTCGATATCGCGAGCGCGCTGGACCTGGTGGAGCGCTACGGGATCACCACGTTCGTCGGCGTTCCGGCGATGTTTGCCCGGCTGGTCAACAGCAATCCGGAACCAGGCAAACTCAGGACCGTGCGGGCGTGGCTCTCGGCCAGCGATCACCTGCCCACAGAGGTTCGGCAAGAGCTACGGAAGTTCGGCGCGCTGGTGCGGCTGCCGGGAGGGCGGCGCATTCCCCCGGTGTTTCTGAACGGCTACGGCATGGTGGAACTGGGCGGGCTGGCAATGATGGGCGTGGAATTATCGTTCGTGCCCGGCAGCGGCGATCTGTGTTTTCCCGTGCCACCGTTTCGCATCCGCGTAGTGGACGAAAACGGCCGCGTAGTTCGCGCGGGGGCAACGGGCGAGTGCCAGATTCGCCGCCGCGGTCTTGTTCCGCACTATTGGAAGGACAAAGACGACGGCCAGGGCTTGCTGACAAGCGACGGATGGCTGCGCACCGGCGACTTGGCCACGCGCAACCGGCTGGGCCTGATCCGGCTGGTGGGGCGCATGAAAGATGTGATCAAGTGCGGCGGCTACTCGGTTTATGTTCGCGAACTGGAAGAGGCGGTGCAGGCTCATCCGGCCGTTGCGCGCGCGGTTGCCTTCGGCCTGCCCCACAAGGAAAAGGGCGAGATTCCAGTGGCCGCAGTGGAACTGCATGACGGCTCGGCGGCGAACGAAAGCGAACTGGTGGAATGGTGCCGGCAGAATCTTGCGGCCTACAAATCACCGCGCCGCATCTGGATTCTCGAACCCGGCGGCTTGCCGCAGAATCACAATGGCAAGGTGCTCAGGCGGGTTCTGCGCGAGCGGTTTTCGCAGGAGATGGATTGACGTCGGACGCTTG
Source organism: Occallatibacter sp. (assembly GCA_049516495.1). GTDB lineage: Bacteria > Acidobacteriota > Terriglobia > Terriglobales > Acidobacteriaceae > Telmatobacter. The sequence goes on along the minus strand of JBEKTB010000005.1, from coordinate 20,994 downwards.
CGCGTTTCCGGAATTGCCTCAGTCGTGGCGCAGCGCCTCAACCGGCGAAAGATGCGCGCCACGCCAGGCGGGGAAGGCTCCGGCGATGAGGCCGGAGACCACCGCGATGCCAAAGGCCTGGAGCAAGTAGAGCGGCGAAAGAGATGAAGAGACGATGGTCGCCGTCTGCGGCAAGGCGGACAGTAGACGCAGCACGCCCCATCCAAAACCGATGCCCAAAACTCCGCCGCCGACTCCGAGCACCACCGCTTCGATCTGGATGAGCATCATGACGCGCCAGCCTTTCCAGCCGATGGCGCGGAGGATTCCGATTTCGCGTGTGCGCTCGAAGACCGACATGACCATGGTGTTGGCAATGCCCAGAATGCCCATCATCAAGGCGATGGAAGATGTGCCCCAGGCGATGGCCTTTGCCAGTGTCACAAACTGGTTGTTGGCGGCGCGTTCAGCCGCGGGCTGGGCGTTCAAGCCGGGCAGGGCGGCTTCAATCAGGGCCTGGGCGCGCTTCAGATAGTGTTCGCGCGATTCTCCAACCGGCAACGGACGAAGACGCACATGAAAGCCGGAGACCTTTCCCTGCAGGCTGGAAATCTGCTGCAACTGATGGAGCGGCATAATCACCGCGCCGGCCTCCAGGGCAGTTCCGCCGTTGTAGATGCCCGTGACAACAAAGCTGGAGCCTTGCATTTCGACGGTGTCGCCGACTTTTTTGTTCAGGTTTCGAGCCAGGAGCTCGCCCAGGAGGATTTCCGGCTTTCCGTCGTGGAAGCGCCCTCCCGAAGTGAACGTGAGCGAGTTGAATTCGTAGGAATCGTCTGGCCATCCAAAGACGATGGCATTGATCTCGGGCGTGAGGTCCATGATGTTGTACATCATGGGCTCGGCCTGCAGGACGACAGGAACGGCGCGGAGGCGGGTTGCAAGCGACTCGTCGATCGAGGTATTGAGAAAGGTCTTCTCGACGACGTCGATGTCGGTGCCGCTGCTGGTGTAGAGGCGCAGCCACTCCTGCTCAAAGGAGCGCGAGAAGCCTACCAGGGCGACAAACGCGCCGATGGCCATTCCAATTCCGCACAGAGTGAGCAACGTTCTGAGACGCCTGCGCCAGAGGTTCTTCCAGGCGAATCCGATGAACGAGAGTTGAGCGGCCATGAAGTCGGAGCGAGTCCTCGCATGTTTCGAGATTTGGGAAGAGCTGAGCGCCGGTTTATCCAGCAATAACAGCCGTGTCCATGGACGAAGTGAGGCTCTTGAAGGCTATGTTGATTCCTGCCAACGCTTGAAAGGGTAATCTTAGCTGCATTCGATTGAATATGCCAGCGTTGGTCTTGCTGTCGCGCTGCCACCAGGCGGCATTGGCCTCGCTCACGGCGGGGACGAAACAGCGATCAGCCACGAAAATGCTTCCGCTAGGCGGCGATGAGAAAGCGGCCGTCGCGCATGATCTGCTCGGTTTGCCGGTCAGGGCCGGATTCGAGCCAGATGTTGAAGCCCAGGCCGACGACATCAATGTGCGTGCCAGAACTCCAGGGGGCGCCGGTGTGCTCGCCGTAAGGATTCCCGAAGGCGATGTGAATGCCGGGGAATTTTTCATCCTGAAGGATGTTGCCGATGACGCGGTCGACGCCGAGGTTGGTGCCGATGGCGAACTCGCCGACGCGGTCAGAGTTTTCGTCGGTGTGGGTATAGGCCCAGAAGTCGGCTTCGAGCTGCTTGTTGGGGCTGGAGCAGCGGACGATGCGGTTCTGCGCGATCTTTATGGTCAGGGGCGTAGTGGCCAGCAAACCGTAGCGCGCGCAGAGCCAGTCGCCAACCACGCCATCAACGACAAAGGTGCCGTTCACTTCGCCTGGCGCGGTGAAGCACTCGCCGCCGGGCAGGTTGCCCCATTTTTCAGGGGAGATGATGCCGGAGGTCTTGAACCACTTGTAAGCGGGGTTCATGTCCGCTGTGATATCGGTTCCAGCGGCGGTGGTGGCGCGGATGCGCGTGGCCAGGCGCACGCGGTCAAGAACTTTTTGGCTGAGGCGGTCGACGAGGTTGAAATCGGCGCGCATGCCCTGGCACATGATCTCCGGGGAGATGTTGACCATGTGGGCGTGGCGCATGCGGCGGCGGTTGACGACGTCGGTCATCTCCATGCGGGAGTGGAGTTCGTTGGGCTGGACCTGGACAGCGAAGATGGAGACCTGGGAAGTTTCCATATCGGCCAGGACCGGGGCGGGCATGTGGATGAGCGGGCGCGGAGCGAGGTCCTCAAGGATGAAGGCGTTCCACGGGCAGCCGCGCTCGACCAGTTGCGCGGCCAGGGCGGCGGCGATGGGCTCCGTGGCGCGGTCGGTGATGAGGGTGACCTTTTCCGCGGGGTCGATGCGGAGACAGGTGACAACGGCGGAACGAGCGCCGGGAATGAACTCGGCGGGATAGTCGAGGGAAAGCAGATGGGCGGCGGCTTCGGTCATGCGTCGGGTTGGGGCTCCTGATCGGGGTCGCAGGTTCGTATTCTGTGAGGGTAACGGAAATTTGGGTGGAATGGAATGGGGAGCGGCAGCAGACTAACTGCGGTGAACCAATATTCCGTCATGCTTATTCCATTGTTTCTTTAGTTCTTGTATCGTGCTTTCCCAACCCCGGTTTATGACCGCGTGATTTTGTGCTTTCCCACCCTTGCGGCAAAAGCAGATACGCCGCAAGGATGGGGCACCCACGTTGGTGCAAGAACAAGCGGTCTGAGTAGCTGGCCGCAAAAACAAATGCGCGGCAAGGGCGAGACTCCGAAGACCTTTCATGATCTGAAAAATTGCTCAAATGGGATTTCGCTCTAATGGATCTCCAGATGATCGCGATCCGGTAGCTTGGGGAAAGTCTGGTGCGGTTCCGTTTGATACCAGTAGGCAACGGACGCGATGTCGTCCATGAGCGGGAGGTAGCGGCCGCCGCTCTGCCATCCGAGAGCCTGAATGGTGACACGCAGGTCGCTCTTGAAGCGGACGGGGTCGGGAATGTGCCAGCGATACATGCCAAAGCGCTGCTGGGACTCGTAGAGACCGTCGGGACGAATCACCTGCGCCAGCCCGGAATAGGGCGCAGTAAATTCTTCGTACTGCTTCTTCTCGCTATTCTCGAAATCGTACGACCCGCCGAAGTAGTCCTCCGTTCCGGTTGAATTGATGGTGGGAAAATCCTTGTCTCCATCGATATAGAACTTGACTTCGCCTTCGCCCCACCAACCGGAGCTATGGGTTCCCCACGCGATGTACGTGCCGACGTATTGGCCTTCGCCCTTGACGCCGTCGAGGATGGTGTAGACCTGCTTGTAGGGCAACGGATTGATGCGCCTGAACTGCGCGTGGAAATAGGCTTCGTCCGCCGGCACCGCGGTTTTGGTGAAATCGATCTCGTAATAGATGGTCATGGGCTGGTCGTCGAGATTCTGGAGCGTGGCGCGGGCGCCCTTGCGGAACGGCATGAGCCAATAGCAATTGAATGCGCTGCCGGGATTCACAGCCACGGGCACAGAGGACAGGCGCGCATACTTGCCCCAGCCCATTCCAAAGAAATCTCCGACAGGAACCTCGACGGACGGGTCTTTCTCATCGTCCCAATAGAGGCGCAGGATCGACAGACGCCAGTTTCCGGTGGGAGTCATCCAGATATGCTGGATTGCACCCGCTCCCTGAATTTCGCCGAGCGTAATGGTCTGGCCCGGCTGAACCACGGTGAAAGGATTCTCCTTCCAACCCTGGCCAAGTTCGCGCGCAGCATTGGCCGCGGTTCCTTCCTTGACCATGCCTCCCTTCCCTTTCTCCCCGGTAAGATTTTCCGGAGTGATGGAGAAAGAGTTAGCGGCGGAGAGTCTGCTGAGATTGCCGAGCGTGTTGTTGAGGCCGTCGTACGGCGCCTGCTGCGCATGCAGTGGAACGAAGAGCAGAGAGCTGAACATTGCGAGAAGCCAAGTGCGAGTTTTCATGGTGGGCTCCGAAACAACTCCGATTTAATGCGTCATTTCTGTGACTTGAGGTTTGCCCGTCTTGAATGGACTTAAATGCGACGAGCCATGATAGAAGACCCAGGGCTCCTGCGGCGTGATCCCGAAGATGAAGGTCTGGCCTGAAACATAGCGCTGCCGCACTTCGAAGTTCTCGAATGCCACGCCGCCCAACACCGGTGCTGTGGAAGCCCAATAGGTGTGGCGGGCGTTTACGCGGACGCGCAGATCTGGTTGCACATCATAGCCCGGCACGAGCCAGTATTGAGTAAGCTTCGGCAGCCTGTAGGGCCAATGAGCGGAATCGTTACCGGGCGTCTTTCCGGGGTCCGGCTCGCTCGACGTGCAAAAGACAATTGCGTCGCCGTCGCCGGTGCGCAGCATTTCGGGAAGCGGATAGTTCTCCTTCTCGGCAAAGTCGTCGCCCGTCTCAAGCCGCCAGTGGAGCGGCCACGGGTAATTCGCGAATAACTCGCGGCTGTCCACAACGCGGTCCTTGAGCCACAGCAAACGCAGCCTTTCGTAATTTCCCATGGTCGCCGTAAGGGCAAGTTCCTCGATCGGAGGGCTGTCGCTTTCAGCGAAGGTGGAAAGGCGCAACTGGCTCGGCTGGTTGCTGTCGATGGATGCGACGACATAAACGTGAGCACCATTATGCGTAAATTTCTCCACGTCAATGCGCACCGACAGGCGTTCCAGAGTAGCATCGCCGACATGCAGCGTTTCCAGCGTACCGGCTGAGAAGTCCTTGTTGTCTCCATTTTCAGGATGCACCCACATGCGCTTGCCGCGCAGGCCGGGATCGAGGACGCTCATTTCCATTTCGCTGAAAGCCATGCGATCGAAGCGTTGCCCCGGGCCCTGAGTTACAGGTTCGACGGCAATGAAGTTGAGCAATTGAGGCTCGTTGTTTCCCGGAGTGAACAGACCGATGCGAATAAGACCGCGCGGGCCCTTGATGCCGCCGGGAGAAAACAGACCAAAGACGATGCCGTCGCGCCGACCCCAGACCAGAGGGTCTCCTGACTTCACCGGTCTGACCCACTGCGAATCCTGTGCTACTGCAAGTACCGGAAACAAGGTGGCAAACAGGATAAGAGCGGCGCAGGCGGAAAAGACGGGCGACGCATGGGAGAGACTGAAACGCCGGAATGGAAGAGAAATGCGATTCTTCATACGAGGGTCCTCCGCGGAACGGGAGAACGATCTCCCGCTCCGCATTGCATAACTCAACTCACGAACATACTTTGCCGCCCACTGGGATGCGAGCAGGGCCCGACGCGTTCGAACGCGGTCACGAGAGTTGGTTACCGTCTTCGCGCAGTTATCCCGCAGCAGTGGACAGGCGCGGTTTGAGAGTAGATCCGTAGTACGCGTAGGATGCGACGCAGAGATAGCCAGCCATCGGTACGAGATAGGCATACGCTACGCTTTGCGTAACAACGGAAATCCACCCCATGAGCGGTGTCAGGACAGCGCCGCCAATCATCCCCATCACGATCATGGAACCGCCGATCTTGGTATTCACCCCCAAGCCGCGCAATCCCGTGGCAAAGATGGTGGGGAACATCAGAGACATGAAGAAGCTGGTGAGGAATACGGCCCACAGACCCACCCAACCGGGATGAAACACTCCCAGCAGGAGCAGGCACACGTTGATCAGGCTATAGGTTCCCATGAGTTTTCGCGGATCGAGAAAGCGCATCAGATAGGCCGCACTGAACCGCCCCAGCGCGAAGGCTCCCAGGGTTCCGGTAAGGAAATAGCCGGCGACCTTTTCCGGCTCGTGTGCATACGCCTGCACATATTGGATGAAATAACTCCAGGTTGCTACCTGCGTGCCTACGTACATGAATTGCGCAAACACCGCGAACATGAAGTGAGGGTACCGCAACAAGTCCCGGATATGTCCCTTGTCCGCGGAGTGGTTTTCGGTTTCTCCCTGAATCGGCGGGAATTTTGTCCGCAGGATGAAGAAGGCCCAGACCAGTGCGATTGCACCCAGAAGCATGTATGGCTTCACGATTCTGAGTGTCTCGGAGCGGAGATAGGCATGGTAGAGATGTTCGGTCTTCAGCGCGCTTATCTGCTCCGGCTTGAGCTCAATCCCGGAAAAAATGAAGATAGTACCGATGAGCACGCCGGCCATCGAGCCCAGGGGATTGAAGGCCTGCGAAAAGTTCAGCCTCAACGCCGCGGTTGACGGATCACCCAGTTGCGCAATGAAGGGATTGGATGCGGTCTCAAGGAACGAAGCACCAGCCGCAATGACGAACAGCGCGAACAGAAAGAAGGAATAACTCTCTGCCTGAGCCGCCGGCCAGAAAAGAAAGGAGCCGATGGAAAATAGAGTTAATCCAACAATGAAGCCGGCCTTATATCCCCAGCGACGCATGAGCAATGCGGAAGGCAACGCCAGCAGGAAGTAGCCCATATAGAATGCGGACTGGACCAGTCCGGCTTGCAAGCGAGAAATCGCAAACGATTTCATGAACTGGCGAATGAGCACGTCGTTCAGATTGTTGACGATTCCCCACAAGCTAAAAAGTGCCGTCACCAGCAGGAAAGGAATCAGAAAGCCTGCAGGGATCAAGGATTTGCCTGCGGGCCGGTCGGCTACGTCAGCAGAGGGTGGAAAATTGGAAACCTGCATCATACTTCCTATTCTCGGGTTATGAAATTGAGAAACAGCCAATGAGTGAAATCGCGGCCCGGAAGGCAGGACGAATCAAGCCGGCCATGATCTGACGATATCCTGGCGCCTTCATGGCTCATGCAGCGCGGCGTGGCAAAGCGCGCTGCCGCTTGTCCTGCTAGTCAGGCGACGGCGCGCTTTACCGGCACATCCACTGCAGTCTGCGCCCTAAACTCCGCAGAGATGCACCTCGATACCGAGATGGGCAAACAAGGATGCCTTGGCTGCGAGCACTTTGTCTGCTTCTTCCGCGGACGGCGCATAGACCACATTGACATGGTTCGCGCGATGGCGCGCCATGAACTGATCCCGACTAACTCCGTGCAGCACGACGTTCATGATCGGCCATTGAGGAGTCGTGAGCTTCGAGCGACGTTCGGTTTCTTCGGCGGGAAGCTCCACGGCAGTTGCGCGCCCGATGTCTGCCTGCAAAGTGCCGCCCTCAACAAACACCCGGCTCCAAACCACTTCGCCCGCTTTGCAGACTCCGGTCAGGGTTCCGCCGCCCAGACGGAAGTACATCGGCGGTTGCCGCTGGCTTGTCGCCTTGGCATATCCGCCCGCGATATGGGAGGCGGGAACGGCGCCGGATATCTGATACACCCATACAAAGCCATCAATGCCTTCACCCGTGTATTGCTCGCCCCAACGCACATCGTGCAATGTGGTTGCGGGATCGAGCTTCATGGCCGTGAGCACACGATTGGTGATAATTGCGTCCACTCCAGCGCATTCATCCACTTCGTTGAAATGCGGAAGCGGCGCCCCGGCGTAGAGTTCTTTCCCGTCGCTGCCCTTGACTGGCGGGCGCTCGACATTATTGAGTAGTCCCTCGACAAGGTCTGAAGCGGGAACGCTGTCTTTCAGCCCTTGCTGATACTGGATGCCGATTGCATCGCAGCCAAAATCGTTTGCGATACGCAGCGCCGCAATATACATTTTGCATTGCTCGAGGATCTGCGCGTCGGTAAGTTCTGTAGCTTCGTCAGTGCCGGTGATGAACTTCATTCCAGTGTCGTCGAGCCAGCGCCGCACCGCTTGCGCCTCCTCTGCGGGAACCTGCTCCATGGCCGCCACGAGCGCGGATTGGCTGAGGCGCTCCTTATAGATGCCCGCCCTATTCAGAAGTTCGTCTTCCACGATGGCGTTATACATGCCCATGCAGCCTTCATCGAAGACCCCCAGGATCGCCTTGCGAAACTTGAGTTCCTTGGCCAGTGCACAACCTAATTCACGCTCCGGCTTCGGCAATGTGGAAAGGTCCAGGTCTCGCACGTGGCTGTTATCCTGCGTGACCGTTTTCTCTTTCAGCCATTGGCGGATTCCCTTGCGAAAGAACTCATCCTTGAAATCCTTGCTCCAGAGCGTACTGAAACGGACACCCGCCTTGTGCAGGCCGCCGTTCAGGTTCAACATACCGACCAGTCCCGGCCACTCGCCCGACCAGTTTGCAACTGTCAAGATTGGACCGCGGTGGTTCCTCAATCCGGAAAAAACATTGTGGCTGTACTGCCATACAGCTTCGGCAACCACGAGGGGCGCGTCGGGATGAATCCCCATAAACACGTCCATGCCCATCCGCTGGCTGGAAATAAAGCCATGATGACGCGCAGGGTCGTAGGGATGCGCCCGGCGGACCTTGATTCCTTCGGCTTCGAATGCCGCGATAACGCCCGCTTCCATGGCGGACTGGGCCGGCCAGCACATTTCATTTGCAGACTCGCGCAGGTCCCCACTCGCAATCAGGACGACTTCGTTCGCCGCCACCGGTTCAGGCTCGCTCACTGCTTCAACAACATACGATGACATTGCTTGTTCTCCTATCTTCTTCGAAACGGCGCTTGAATTCCGCAATCAAAACAACGCCCAAATTCTTGGAGGGCTCAGGGCTTTGTTGCCGGCGGCGCGGCCGCCTTGATGGTTTCGCGCAATCTTGCTTCCGACTCAGCGCTCCAGTACTTGCAGTCCAACTGCAAAAAGACCGAGGTGTAGGGAATCGTCATGCGCGTCTTCAATACAAGTACGTGGAAACTCTTCCCTGTTTCGCCCAACTGATCAATCAAGGCCTGATGGGGAAGCGCGTCTGCCGTAAATCCACTGAGGCGTTCCTTCAAGTCCTGTCGATACCGCGCTACGCCGGGAGAGTCTTTCTCCGGCACAAACTCCAGTTCCTTGTCGGTATGCACCAGGGGGCGAACATGCTCTGATTTCTTAAGTGCGTCGAGCACGAAGTCCAGCACCGCCAGGTGGTCGGCGCCCGTCTCGATCGTCTCCACTCCGGGCGAGCTCTGCAGGGGGTAAGCAGAATCCACAATTACGATCCAGTTACGATGGCCCAGCAATGGCAGCTCATCGTTTACTTTCTGTTGCCAGCCACTTTGGGCCTGGCCGACTAAACTCGCACATAGCATGGCGGCTATTCCTAAGATGAATTTCACTTTCATTCGATTCTCCTGAGTGTAACTGCTTCACACTCGCCTCAACTGCTACACGGTCTTTCACTGCCTGGGATCACAACTCCTTATCCTCCTTCCGGCCACCCTGGCCAGAGGCCTCATCTTCGGAGCCGAGATTATCAAAGGGATCATGCGCTTCTGCCGTGTTCTTTGCGGCTTCAGACGTTTTCTTGAACGCCGCGATGGCCTGGTTCATTCCTTCCGTGTCGCCAGAGTACTTGCAGGCTCTCGACAGCAAGTAATAGGCGCTGGAGTCCTTGCTCTCAACCGAAAGATACTTGCGTAACGCCTTGGTCGCAGCCTGATATTGCTTTTGGCTTAGATAAAGCTTGCCTAGCAATTTATAGACCGCGACGGGGGGCCTGTCCAGCTTCAGCGCCTTCTCCAGAAGAATCGCCGCCTGTGCATCGTCGTGCGCCAGCAGGCGAACTCGTGCCGAGTCGACATACGCCTCTGCGCTGAAAGGCGCGAGGACAATCTCCGCGTCGCACTCTTTCACGGCCTCCTGAAACTGCCCCATTCGCGCCATGGCATTGCAGATTGCCCCATGAATTCCCGGCAAATCGGGGTTCCGTTGCAACACGATCCTGTATTCCTGAATTGCATCGTCAAAGCGATCCGCGGCAACAAAGGAGTCTGCCTGCACCTGGTGGGCCCGATAAGAGTCAGCATCGATCTGCGATACGCGCTCAAAGGCCTCCCTCGCCTTTTGCTGATACTGTTGCACACGACTGTACACCGCGTCTTCAGGCCCAGTGTCGTCTGCAACCTCTTTGCCGGGTTCGGGCAACGATCCGCCCAGCGCGAGAATTCTGGCCCGCACGACCTCGATGTCGGGACGCCTTTGGACCGCGCCTTGATATGCCCGCAGCGCCTTGCCGAGATTGCCCTGCGCCTCGAACTGCTCGGCCGCAAGCTGCCAGGTTCGGCCTCCGTCCGGAGCCACCTCGGACAGCTGCGCAATGGCTGCCTTGCCCAAATCCAGATAGCACTGGCCGAGCGCAAAAGCAATGTCCGAATTGGCCGGTTGCTCCTGTGCGGCAGTCTCCAGTTGCGAAACAGCATCTTCGTAGCGCGATTGCGCGATGTATGCATAGCCAAGCCAGATATGCGCCAGCGGGTCATTACTGTTGATAACTATTGCCTTTTGCAACTCCGCAGCGGCTGCATCCGGCTGCGACAATCGGACCATGGCAAGCCCGAGAAACAGATGTGGGGTATAGAGACTTTGATTCAACGCAATGGCGCGGCGAAACACGTCGGCCGCCTTGGCGAGGTCGTGGTGGAAGTAGAGCGCGACGCCCAGGTTACTTTGCACTTCGCTGCTTTGCGGCAGCCAGTGCGCCAGCAGTTGGTACTCGCGGATAGCTGTCTCAAAATCCTCGTTCGCCTCGGCTCGCTGCGCCAACTTTTGATGCTCAGCGAGTTGCTCAGGCAAAGCCTGTCCGGGTAAAGACGGGGCGATGCAGGCAAGGAGTAACCACTCTGCGAGCATTGCGATCAACTTCCCCATATTTGCAAAGCGGCTTTGCAATCGGAACCTGCCGGGAGACAGCCACATCCGGGTGTAAAACGTTTAATAGAGTAAAACACCGCATTATTATGGCTGTCAATAAAAAAGCGACGACTCGGACGTTGTGAATTCCAGCCACGGCAGAGTGAGTGCGGGAGCCCGCTAGAGCGCCATAACCATCATCGAGTCAAAAGCATGGCGAGTGTCGTTCAAGTGGGTCCCCTCAAACTTTTCGGCGTGATATGTACGGGAGGGCTTGCCCACCCCGACGCCTTACATCATCGATTGAACGTCGTGCTCAAAACGGCGGCGCCTGTTTCTTCCCGGTAGCTACCAAAGGACACTTCTCAAGGAGGCTTCCACGTTGCTCCGGCATTGTTTTTTTAAGCAGATCGCGATAACAACAACTAACAGGCGAATTACTTTGAAATTTATGAACCCATGTGGCAGAATTGTCTGTCCAGCAAGTGGCACAAACTTCTCATGGCTAACATCACCCCAGCGCGCCCCGGTTTCACATGTCGTCGCGCCGGCCGGCATGAGTTACATCGAGCCTCCATCTGCCGTGATTCTGCCCCCACCTCTTCGAGCGACTTCCCAGTGCGATCAGGCGGAAGACGCCCTGATCATTTTGGGTTCGCCCCGTCCTTACCACGTTCGAGAGGTGCCCTTTTAGCGAGGCTCGAACGCACCCCCGCAATTGACAAACCATACTAACCATTCTGAGCGCCACAAGGCTCAGAGAGGGGACAAGAGAATGCCCTGTACAGTAGTGCAAGCCGTTCCTCGAATCGGTGCAATTCGTCGCTCATTCATTTTCGCAGTCCTGCCGATTGTCCTGTGTTTGCTTCCCTGCTTGATTTCTTCGGCCCAGGATCTGGCTACGCTGCCATTCCAGAAGCAGTACACGCAGGAGCGCGTCTCATCGGCGGATCCCACCGGCGCGAACGACGACGGAAACTGGAAGAACCCGATCAAGGCTGGAGAACAGCGCACGATTGCAGACCTTGCCGGGCCGGGAATCATCACGCATCTGTGGTTCACGATCGCCTCCGACGAGCCCTATCACCTGAAGAAGATCGTGATCCGCATGTATTGGGACGGCGATCCGCTGCCTGCCGTCGAGGCGCCCATCGGAGATTTTTTCGGGTTGGGGCTAGGTGAGTACTTCACGTACGAATCAGGTCCTCTCTCCGTCGGCTCCCAAAAGGCATTGAACTGCTTTTTCCCAATGCCCTTTCACAAGAATGCGAGAGTCACCATCACCAACGAGGGCCAGCAAAACATCTCCGCCTTCTATTTCAACATTGACTGGCAGAAATACAGTGAACTTCCAAGCGGTATGCTTCACTTCTTTGCCGAATACCGCCAGGCTCAGCCGAATCTTGGATGGACCGACGACTGGAGCGCGAACTCCGATCCTAAAGTCAACGATGCGCGCAATCTCGACGGCCAATCGAATTATGTTTTCTTCGAAGCGGAGGGACCGGGGCACTATGTCGGAGTTACGCAGAGCATCTTGCAAAACCAGGGCGACTGGTGGGGTGAAGGCGATGACATGATGTTCGTCGACGATCGCAATGTCCCGCACATTCTCGGGACCGGCTCGGAGGACTACTATCTTGGCGCATGGTGTTATGGCAGTTGCGGCATCAATCCGTTCGGATCAACGCACCCGACCTTCGCCTACAAGATGTACGGGAACCCGTTGAATGGCGGCGATGACCGCGGCGCCAAGTGGAGCGTCTACCGCTTTCACCTTGATTCGCCGGTCCCGTTTCAGAAGTATTTCAAAATGACCATTGAGCACGGCAACGCCAATCACAGGTCAGATAACTTCTACTCCGTCGCCTACTGGTACCAGCAAGGCCCGCACAAACTTCGTAAACCGCTTCCTCCCGTGGCCGAACGCATTCCACGGATGATCAACGTCGGCGGGCCTACCATGGGCAAGCCATAAACCCTGGCAGACGCAGCGCCACAATCGCGCCCGCGCCCTTCCGTTCCGCAATGAGGATCATTGTTATGAGAAGTTTTAATCGCTCGATTGTTTCCGTTCTTGTCCTTGCCAGCCTTGCCGTCGCTGTATTTCATGCACAGCGTGCCTGTGCCCAGCCGTCGCAGATCAATGGGCAGCCCATTGTAATTCTCAAGCGCGCGGCATCCTTCAAGGGAACAAAGCCTGAGTTTCTTTCGGCAACCATCCTTCCTGGCCGCGGGATGAACCTGTTGCAGATTACCGCCAACCTGCCGGGGAAGGGCGAGATTAACATTCTTGCTACGCCCTCACTGGACCAGGTCGCCGAAGCGCTCACCGGCGACGCCTTCGGCAACAAGAGCTTCAGCACGTTCGGTGGGGCATTTCTTGTCCCTTATGCCAATCGCATACGTGGCAAGTTATCCCCAGACGGCCAGACCGTTACGACTTACTGGAACGGCAAGCAACTTACTCTGCCTGCGAACTGGAGCGGCCACGCGCCCGGCGCTGAACGGCACGCCATCCACGGGCTGATCCTCACGCGCAAGGCCGACGATTTCAAGATCAGTAATAACGGCGCCACCATCACAGCCACCATCCGTGGCGGCAACTTCGACGGACACTGGCTTTCCTCGACCGACCTCACCATCCGCATCGATCTGAGGGCTGACACCGTCGAAAGCACCATCACCGCCAAAAACGTTGGCCCCGAGCCCGAGCCGATGGCCATTGGCTGGCATCCTTACTTCAGCATCCCGAGCGGCCAGCGCCAACAGGTCCGTCTGCATATTCCGGCCACCGAGCACGTGGAGACGAATAACCTGGATGATGTCTTCCCTACTGGAGTTCTCACCAGCGTTACCGGGACTCCTTACGATTTCGCGGCGCCGGAAGGCAGAGCCATCGGTGATACTTTCTACGACGATTCCTTCGCCGGACTTACACGTACCAACGGTCAGGTCGACGTTGATCTCATCGACCCCGCCGCACATTACGGTCTGCACATTCAGGGCCTCTCGCCGGAGATCAAGACGGTGCAATTCTATGCACCGAAGGACAAGCCTTTTGTGGCGCTCGAGGAACAATATAACTTTGGCGATCCATTCAGCAGCATCTGGAAGGGCATGGATACCGGCATGGTGACACTGGCCCCGGGACAGTCCACAACCTGGCGAGTCCGGCTGCAACTCTTCACACCCGCTTCATAGCTCGCCATCCCGCTCATCTCTGGTCCAGCGCCAGAGAGGGGCGGGATGAGAGTTACTTATGTCTTCAGACCGCAATCTATCTTGTATATCCTGTTTAGCCCAAGACAATGGATGCGCTGTTCATCGACCCTGCGCACGCATAATGGGGTCGACACTCTATTGAATCGTCAACGACAGGGTTGCAGACTGTACGATCGCACTCGTGCCCGATCCTGACGTTGCGGTTATCGTGACAATGCTGGTTCCAGCGGGAGTGCCGGGATTTGCCGGCGGCTCGGTGGAACCACCGGAGCCTCCGCAACTGGCCGCCATCGTACACATCGCCACTAATATCATCATCAGAGCCCAATACGCTCGATTACACAGGTACTTTCTCTTGAAGGGAAGCAGCAGGCATAAGCCGAGCAATGATCCGCCTGCCATGAATGGCCATGGACCGGTTTCCCGCGTCGCTGTTGCTGCAGTCGTCGTGATGGTCACTGTTGCCGTGCTCGTTGTGGTTCCATCGGGAGTTACCGCCGATGGTGAGAAGCTGCACGACGATTCACTCGGCAATCCCGAGCAGGCAAGGGTGACCTGCTGGTTGAAGCCGTTCACCGGAACAATGCTGAGCGAGGCTGTGCCAGTGCTTCCGGGAGTAAGCGAAAGCGAAACGGGTTTGACAGTCAGGTCGAAGCCGGGGTTGCCGACAGAGTTGGTGGCGTAGTAAACCCCGAGCCGGCTGATGGAGGTGAAATAGGCAGTCCCGCCGGGCGTTCCAGTGATGCGGACACCATCGCCCCATGTGACGGGAAAGTTGAATGTATAAGTGGTCATGCTGCCGGCCTGGCTGCTATAGGGATAGGTTGGTGTAACTGTGACACCGGGAACATCGACCCATTGAAAGTTCTGACGCACCTGCACACTTAGATCGCTCGCATACCAGCCGCCATTGGAGAACATTGTTCCCGTCGTATATGTAACCTGGTTGATGTTATAAGGCTGTGGCCAGGTGTAGCCCCACCAGTCTACGGTTTTTTCCTCTTCATCATAGTCGTCTTCGCTATTGCCCGCGGGTCCATTGCTGATCTGGTCGGAGCAATTCAATGCGCACAACAGTCCGAAATGCGTGCTCTTGCTGATGGCTCGCGTCCCGGTCGCCGAGGCAAGATTCGTGCCTGAAGCAGTGTTCGTTGGCGTGGCTGATGTATAGGTCTGCAGATACAGCTTGCGCAGTGAGAAGGTATATGAATTTCCGCTGCAACAAACATTGCTTTGCAGATATAGGGTTTGGCCGTCTGCGCTGATGAATTTGGAAGGAATGCTGGTCCCGTATTGTCCGCGATTTTCGAGCAGGCGCAGTGGACCGAAGTCATTGGAGAGGAAGTGACTCCATGGCCCCCAGGGCTCAGGCGCCTCGTAAAACTGATGGGTAGCGCATCCCCACGTCACCATGATGTAGCGCTGCAACGGCTGATCGTAGACCACACCTCCCTGCGCAATATTCAATTGATCCGCGGGGCAATCGGTAGCAAACATCGCTTGATAGAGTTCTGTCTGGTCGGTCAGGACGGCGACTTTTTTGGTAATGTCGTTGTTCCAGACCGGAGTATTGCCGTTCATCCCGGTGTAGAACTCCCAAGTGGAACGGTCCAGGATACTCGTGTTCGGAACCCGCGCAAGATACACCGCCGTCTGGTCGCGCCAATTATTATCCAGCCCGTACGCATAGACGTATCCATCGATAGCATTGCCGTAATTCTGCCCATAATCGAGAAAGAAGATCGTTGTGAATTTATACGCGGCCGGATCGGTGGGAGTTCCCGGCACTCCGAACATGGGTGCGCCTGGATTCGCTGACCAGGTAACGCCGTGATCGGTGGACTCGACAATCGATGCGGCCGGCGCGTCTTCAAAAGTGTCTTCATTTAGATTCTGATAGGCAAGATAAATGGCGCCGCCGACGCACACCATCCCCGTCGGTTTGTCGGTGTATGGACTCCCGCTATAGTTATTCCCGACGTCCCCGGCCACGAAGGTTCCGGTCAGGTTCGGAAGCGTGCCGGCTATCTTCCCTATCGCCATGGGATAGAAAGTTGTCGCAAAGTTTTTGCCATCGCCGTTGGCCGCGTAGAGATTGCCGTCGTCCGCCCAACAACTGGGCCACAGGTCACCATCGCCCGTCATCTGGTACGTTGAATAGGCCTCTTCCGCCGCGGTCGAAAAGAACGTGCTCTCGGGAGGCGTTACCGTTTGACCGGTGCAGGGTAATGCGATTGCTGACAAGAAGGCCGCAGAGAGATATGAAAGAAGGCTTGCCCTGCTAGAGCCGGAAAGCATTGTAGACTCCTTGGATATTTGGCCCCGCTAGCTCGATGCGCAGGACAGCGGTCTCAACGGCACGGCCCATTCAACGCTGCTCAGAATGGACTCGTGATCTCGCCGCGCGCATTCAGGATAAAAGTTGCGTGGGTGCGATCGCTACTGGCCGGATCGATCGTTGGGACCTTGATGGCTCCGCAGACATTTGTCGCGGCCCGAACTGGACCAAGGAACAAATTGCGAGGAGATCGGCGGGAATTTACGAGGGATATGCGGCCATGCTTACCAGGCGCAATTTGTCTGGCAAGCATGGCTGCAGGTTCGGTTTAGAACTCGACTTTCAAGGCGAACTGTATACTCCGGGGCCCATTCTGCTGCGCCGTCATGATGCCGAAGACGGTACTTGAGTTTTGCAGCGATGAAGTAGTCAGGTCTGCGGGCGCTTCATTGATAATGAACGTCTGTGAGTCGCCGCCGTTGGAAAACACCGTACGGTTGAAGGCATTGAAGAAGTTGGCCTGGAATTGAAGATCGAGGTTTTCGAAGATTGTTGTTCGCTTCGAGACCGAAAGGTCTTCATTGGTGTAGCGTGGCATGCGCAGAGCCGAAAACAGGTTGGGAGCATTTCCGAAAGTCCCCGCGGCCGGGATCGTAAATGCCGCCGGATTGACCCAGAATTGGCAGGGCTGGCGGCCGGCAGTATCTTGCACCGGGCCGGAGCATTTTGGATTGTAAGCGGGGTTCTTGAGAGGCTGTCCGGGGACTACGTTTACGCGGAAAGCGTAGCCGTCTCCCGCAGCGAAGAAGGGATTGTTTGAGCCGAATGCATCGTACTCAATATGAATCGGACGGCCGCTCTGATACTGCTGAATGCCGGAGACCGACCATCCGCCAGCGGCCCTGGTGACCAAGCCCCCCTTGTTGAGGAACCGCTTCTTGGCTCCAAACGGAAGCTCATACGTGTAGCTGAGCGACACAACATGCGGAACGTCGGAACTGGTGACGGAACGCTCCGATTTCTGGTTGTAGAAATCCTGTTGGAATCCGCCCGAATAGATGGCGTTTTGCGCGGCTGCGCTCGGCCCGGAGTTCGAATCGACATCTCCGATGGTCTTCGAGAACGTCCATGCGAGCAGCGCGGTCAGACCCTGCGAGAAATGTTTTTGTAAGCTGGTTTGCAAGCCATTATAGGAGACGCTTCCGATCGGATCGAGGGGATTGTCGACATCGCCATACTGCGGCCACGGCCTCAGAGCCTGGGCAGCGGTAGCAGCTCCTCCCATTACCGCTTGAAAGCCCGGCCAAGGCGGAGTAATACCCGCGGCTTGCACGCTTGGGTCGGTGATCGGCAGTTCCAGCCATTCGTTCAATGGCAACCCGTCCGCCTGTGCGGCGGGCGTGTACTTTGGAATCACCTCTTTGTAGTTTGTCTCGTTTGGCTTGGCCCATAATCCGAGGCTATAGGTATGCATGCCCACGTAACCCACGGTGGCCACGATGTTATTCGTGATCTTCCGCTCGATTTGGCCGGTCCAGTAAAACTGGACTGGAGGAGTTCCAGAGCTGGGATGAATCATGGGTGGGTTACCGTCACCAACCTGCATTCCAGGGTTAAGACTGGTTCCAGCAACACCCGATGCCGGATAGGCATTATCCCAGTAATAGGCCGGAGAACCTATATAGTCCTGCGGCTGGTCAAGCATGGCCAGGTTGGAATAGCCCGACGTATACTGGGCTCCGCTGATGTCGCTCTCGCTGTTGTCGTTGCCGATCGGGCGGCTGACCGCGAATCCGCCGCGAAGCACAGTCTGGCGCGTCGTGCCAGGTGAGTAAGCGAAGCCGACTCTGGGCTGGACACCGTGATAGTCGATGGTGCCGATGCGGTTGGATCCGTTGCGTCCGGCACCCTTACCGTAAAACAGAAAGGCTCCAGGGAGATTTCCGGCAGCCGGGTTGGGCAGGGTTGGATCCATGGTGGATATATTTCCATGGGCCTCCGACCTGGGTAACTGAATGTCATAGCGCACCCCGAGATTCAGGGTCAGATGCTGCGAGACTCTCCAGTCGTCTTGAGCGAACACCGCTCCTTGCGACCAGCGATAGGAGGGGGTGGCGGGATAGGTGATGTTGATATAGTTCACAGCGCCGAACAGGAAGCTGGCAGCCGGAGCGCCCGTATCTCCCGGAATCGAAAGCGATGTAGCCGTACCAGCATCAAAGCCGGTCCCGTTCAGGGCAGTTTCGGTCGGTTCGAAGGTGAAGGCGCCGTTTGGATACCCGGTCTCGCCACGCTGCAGGTAGCGCCCTTCGCCACCAATTGTGATGTTATGCGATCCACGAATCAACGTCGCGTTGTCGCTCACGAAAAAGCGGCCTTCCGCATCGGACGATGCGTACACTCCGCCGAGTTCATTCTGCACGGTGCCGATGGCAAAACCTGCCAGTGGAGTGCCAGCCGGGTAAGGCGGCAACCCCGTGATTCCAAAGCCAGGTCCAGGGTCAGGTCCCGCCTGGAGCGGGCCGTTAAAGCCCGTATCGCGGATATAACCAGCGCTGAAGTTGTTAATCATCGTCGGGGAATGCACATAGTTGTATTGGAGGCGCAACTGCATCGTGGGCGCGGTGGTGTCTGTCGCGTCATACAGATTCAGGTTACCGTTGTTGGAATTGGTATAACCGCCTGTAAACACACTGCCGGATAGCGAATGCTTGTCGGAAATGTGCTCGTCTATCTTGATGACGAGGCGGTGTTCGTCAATCGCATTGGTCTGCAGACGCAGGTAATTGTTGTTGAGAGCATTGCTGGTCGCCGCCGGGAAATAAGGCAGGACGGCTTGCGACACCGTGCTTAAGCCTGCTGTGCCGCTGGGGATGATGTTGGTTGGAGCCGAGCCGGGTCCGAATGGATCGCGAACTTGATAACTCTTTCCATCCGGGCCGATAACTGAGTGGGCCGAAGCAGGGTTATAGATTTCGCCATAATAGACCGGCCTTCCCGCCGGATCGACAATCGGAGCATTATTCGACGGGTCAGTGAGCTGAGCGCCCAGGGCCTGGGAGAAGTCGCCCTTGGCAAATTGCGCTGGAAATGTCGTCAAAGAGTTATCGTAGGAGCTGGGGCGATATTTGAAGCCGGTGAAGTCGACAAAGAAGAAGGTCTTGTCGTGGCCATTGTAGAGCTTGGGAATCCGCACCGCTCCGCCAAAGGTGCCACCGTATTCGCTTTGCTTCAGCGGCGTCTTTTTGGGGCAGTCCTGTGCAGGTGTGCCCGCTTCGATGCACCGATCGCGCAATTCAGGAGTTGTATAACCCCAGGCGTCCAGAGCGCTATTTTCGAGGTACTCAAATGCGCTTCCATGATATGTGTTGGTTCCCGATTTGAATGCAAAGGAGACGGTGCCTTCATCGAGACCATACTGCGCGCTCTGGTTGCTGTTGATCAGCTTGAACTCGCTGATCGCGTCGATGGGAGGATGGTTGGCGCCGATGTTGCCGGGTTCGGTGGTGTTCATCACGGGCACACCATCGATGTAGACCTCGTCACCCCAGGAGGGGGAGCCGCTGACATTGAGGCGATAATCGGGGGTCGCACCCGGTTCCGAGCCGGAAACACCAGGCGTGAAAATGACGAAATTCAGAGGATTGCGCATATCTCCGCTGAGAGATACAGGCAGGTCCTTGATCTCTTCAGGGGAGATGGATGTGCCGATGTCGGAGGTCTGCGTCTCCAACTCCGCCGCGCTGCCTGACACCGTCACCGTCTGCTGCACTTGCCCCACTTGCAGCGTGACCGTGAGCGCCAGAGTGTTCCCAACGCCGACCACAATATGCTCCTGGACCAGTGTGCCAAAGCCTGAGGCCACCGTCGTAAGGGTATAAATGCCGGCGGGAACATCGAGGATGCTGAACTGCCCGGAGGGCCCCGAGACGGTGGTGGCGACAACGCCCGTGGCTTCATTCTTCAATGTGAGCTGCGCATTAGGGACAACGGCATGCTGCGCGTCCTGGGTCTCGCCTTTGATCGCTCCCAAGTTTACCTGGGCCGACAATCGCCCTGGTGAAAATGCAGCGACGAGAAGAATCACGAACAATGCCCCTGGCAAATACTTCATGGACTTCATTGAGGCTTCTCCTTTGCAGTGCGTGTTTTAAAACGTTTAACCTGAAACTCAGAGATTTAAGCACAAAACGAATTCTGCTGTCAAGAAGAGGTTTTGCAGAGCACGCTGGTGACGCAAAAGGCATGGTCTGCCAAATATTTGGCCCCTTCAGACATGGAGTGCGGTGCAACAACCATGCCTGCGGGCAGGCATGGTTCTACTGACTGCGCAACGCGATCGTGGCCTGTGATCCGCACAAGGCTCCTGACAATGAACTGCCGGCGACTTCCCCACTTTTCGCTGGACGTAATTGAGTCTTCAATTCCGCGTCATTTGCTTCAGACCATGGTCGAGAAGTTCCACTCACAGCGAACTTTCATCCCCTCTTTCAACGAACCAAGCGTTGGTAACTCCGAACGGTCCGCTTTGAATCGATGTGACAATATACGGGGCGATCTCGATTTCCTGCGGCCAAAGTGCGGCGACAAGAAAGAGCAGCAGTGTGGCTGCTGAATCTGGCCGCCGCAGCGATTCTCATAACTCACCTCACTTCACTTTCGAGCGTCCTTCACGCAGCGGAAGCCAACCATTGCGGAGCGATCCATGCCAGGAGCCATGAGCAGCAGCTTTCCGTGTTCATCGTTCCGGTAGGCCTGCGGAAAGTACCAGATCGATCCCTGTGGCTGGTAGGAGCTTCCGCCGCGCAGGATTGCTGCGCGCGTGTGTTCGTCGACGAACTCGTCGGTCCACTGCCA
>JBEKTB010000004.1:0-51377 GCA_049516495.1 Occallatibacter sp. | reverse complement strand
CTGTAAATGTCTCCACGCGCGATTTCCAATCGGCCTGAGCGCCGCCAGCAAAATCAAAGGGAAGAAATGAAAATCCGTTACGACAAACTATTACTCCTTGCTGCATTCATGTGCGCCTTGCCGGCGGTCCATGCGCAAGCGCCGGCCGCTCTGCAGAATTCCGCCTCGCGTCCGGAAGAGATCGAATGGACCTGGGAGGTTCGCCCGTCGCAAGTCGACGCGAAACTTCCCAACGTGCTCCTGGCCGGCGACTCCATCACCAGAAATTATTATCCCGAGGTGCAGCGCCAACTCGCCGACGTTGCGAACGTCTATCTGTTTGCAACCTCGGCGTCCGTTGGAGATCCACGCCTGGCGCGCCAGTTGGACGAGTTCGCTTCGATGGAAAATGTCTCGTTCAAAGTTGTCCACTTTAACAACGGCATGCACGGCTGGACTTACTCAGAAGACGAGTACAAGAGCGCCTTTCCATCCTTGATCAATGAACTGCAAGCCATCGCGCCGCACGCTTCATTGCTCTGGGCGACCATCACCCCGGTAAAAATCGAGACGTCGCCCGGCCCAACCAACGCCCGCATCGACGACCGAAACCGCATCGCACTCACGTTCATCCACAAGGCCGGAATCCCCGTCGACGATCAGCACGAACTCATGACCCACCACACCGATCAGTACGAGGACAACGTGCACTTCAACGCCGCCGGAGCCGTCATTCAGGGCCAGCAGGTGGCGCAGTTGCTGCGTGTAATTCTGATGAAAGCTGCCAGCGCCAAGTGAATTGCCACTGGATCAGGTTGTAACTCGCAGCAGTAGTACTCGTAAAAATTTCTCTGTCGGGCCAGTGCAAACCCGCGGAAGAAATGCTAGGGTAGAGCGGTTATGAGTTCACCCACTGCAGCCCTGCTTGGAGAAGTCGGACTGCCCGTGCCCATCCGCACGCTGGCGGCCAAAACCTGGGACGTCGTCATTGTCGGCGCAGGCCACAATGGACTGGCCTGCGCTGCCTACCTGGCCAAGGGCGGCCAGAGCGTGCTGGTGATCGAAAGCCGCGCGCGCGTGGGCGGCGCATGCACCATCGAAGAGCCCTTTCCCGGCGTGCGCATGTCTCCCTGCGCTTATCTCGCCGGATTGTTGCATCCGCTTGTAATTGAGGAACTGGACCTTCCCAGGCGCGGCTACGTGTGGACCCCGGCGGTGAATGGCCTCTTTGTGCCTTTCCTCGATGGTTCCAGCATTCAGCTTTGGGATGACGACGAGCGCTGTGAAGCGGAAGTTCGCACTCTGGCTCCCGGCGATGTGGAAGGTTGGCGCGCAATGGGCGAAGTGATTCGCCGATTGAGAGATGCTCTGCGCCCGCCGGGTCGCGGCGATCTGTGGATCGGTGAGCCACCCACGCGCAACCAGATTGAGGAACGGCTGGGCAACGACCAGGAAGCGCGGGCCCTGTTGTTCGACTGGTCAATGGCAGATTTTGTCGAGACCTATCTCAAGGACGAACGTCTGCAGATTGCCTATCTCGGTCAGGGCGTCATCGGCACCAACGCTAGCCCCTTCGATGCGGGAACCGCTTCTATCCGCTTTCACCATGCTTCGGGACGTCTGGGCGGAATGCCGGGAATGTGGGGCTATGTGCGCGGCGGCATGGGCATGGTTTCGTTCTACTTCTGCGATGCCGCACGCGAGGCTGGAGCCACAGTGGTTTCAGGCGTGCCGGTGGCCGCGATTGTGCCCGGTGAAGGCGTGGTGCTCGAAAGCGGAGAGCGCATCGCCGCACGCACAGTCGTATCCAACGCCGATCCGCGCCAGACCCTGCGTCTCTTGGGCGAGGAGGCCGACCCGGCCTGGCGCGTGCAGGTAGAGCGGGTTCCCATCGAAGGCTGTACCGTCAAGCTCAACGTTCACCTGCGCGAGTTGCCCAACTTCACGGCGCGACCCGGTACCGATCAACCTCATCACTATGGACAAATCAATGCCCCGCTTACCAAAGAAGAATGGAAGGCGGGATTCGCCGCCGCGCGCAGCGGTGAACTGCCAAGCCATCAGTGGTGCGAACTCTACTTTCAGAGCGTGCACGACCCCTCCGTCGTACCTTCCGGCGAACATACCATGAGCGTCTTTGCGCAGTATGTGCCTTATAAGTTTGCCCAGGGAAGCTGGGACGAACGACGCGCCGAGGTGCGCAAACTGGCGCTGGACTCGCTGAGGCGCTTCTGTTCCAACATCGACAGTGCGGTCATCGACGCCCAGGTGCTCGGCCCTCCGGATATCGAGCGGAAGGTCGGCCTGACCGGCGGCCATATTTTTCAAGGCGAGTGCCTGCCTCCTTATATGTGGGCCGACCGGCTCTCGGCGCGCACGCCTATGCGGGGCATGTATATGTGCGGAGCCTGCACGCATCCGGGAGGAAGCGTGATCGGCATCAATGGGCGCAACGCGGCAATGGCCGTGCTGCAGGATCTCGGAAAGATTTAGCTTCTAAGTCCTTGAAAGCTCTGCTATGCTGCGCCGTACATGGCTGTCGCTCCCGCACTCAAGCGAGGTATACGGTTCCGCGATCTAACCCTGTTTTACGTGGTCAGCGGCCTCAGCGTTCGCTGGACAGCGATGGCCGCGGCTGCCGGGCCCAGCATTCTGATTGTCTGGATCGCCGCGCTGCTCTGTTTTTTTGTCCCGCTTGCGGCGAGCGTGATGGAACTCTCTTCACGGCATCCTGACGAGGGCGGACTCTACGTCTGGACGCGCCAGGCCTTCGGCGAGTTCGCTGGCTTCATTGCCGCATGGACGTACTGGATGAGCAATCTTCCCTACTTTTCCGGCGTGCTCTATTTCGGCGCGGCGTCGGCCCTGTTCGCTTTTGGCCCGCGTGGACGGGCGCTGGCGGCCAATCCAACCTATTATGTCGCCTTTGCCCTGGCGTGGCTGGCCATCATCACCCTGCTTAACATTCGCGGCGTCAATGCGGGCAAATGGCTGAACAATGTGAGTTCTCTGGGCGGCCTTGTTCCGCTCGCCCTGCTCATCGCGCTCGCCGCAGCTTATTGTGCCCGCTTCGGCCCGGCGGCGCACTTTGCGCTCGCGAGTTTCGTTCCTCACTGGACGTTCAAGAACGCCGTCTTCTGGTCCAGTGTCTTCTTCGCCTTCGGTGGTGTTGAAGCTGGCTCCGCCATGGGCGACGAAATCCAGAATCCGCGCCGCGTGATTCCCTGGGCGATTTTGGCAGGTGGAAGTGTCCTGGCCATTGGCTATATCGCCGGAACCGGAGCCCTGCTTCTGACACTGCCCAGCGAGGCCGTGCGTGGTCCGGACGGCTTTGTCAACGGGGTCCATCTGCTCGGCGCGCATTTGGGTCTCGAGTGGCTGCTGGCGCCGGTTGCCCTGCTGGTGAGCTTGAATGCAGTGGGCGGGGCGGCCGCATACCTTTCATCCAGTTCCCGCCTGCCCTTTGTCGCCGGCATCCACCATTGCCTGCCCTCGGCGTTCGGTCTGGTTCACGCCCGGTATCACACTCCGTGGGTGGCGATCGGCGTCTATGGGCTGGCCGGAATGCTTGTAACTCTGCTTGGCCAGGCGGGCACCAGCGTGCGTGGCGCCTATGAAGTGCTGGTGAGCATGGGAATCATTTCCTACTTCGTGCCTTATCTCTTCCTGTTTGCCGCCATGATCCGCTTGCAGAACAGGCCGGCAAGCCCAGAGGTTCGGCGCGTTCCCGGCGGCAAACCCGTGGCCATTGTATTAGCTGCCATCGGTCTGGCGAGCACCGCACTCACCATCGTGCTCTCCGCCTTTCCCGCGGACGATGAACCGGACAAAGTACTAGCAGTTGTCAAGGTTGTGGGTGGCACCGTCGTGCTGGTGGGTGCTGGCTTCGCCGTATTCCTCGGCTCTCGGTTCATAGCCCGTCAAAAAACAAGGAGCGCGCTGAACGTGTAGGCGCGGCTTGAAATCAATCCTCGCAAGCTATGTCGCGGAAGAACACGTCAAATGAACCGTTCGCGCAGGATGCGGGATAGGAAGCGACCTGAGTGAGCTGGCGTATTCTTGTCTACGAACAAGGTTGTGCGATTCAGAACAGTTGACCGTGGAAGAGGAGCCATACTTCGGCTATGGGAAACGGAAACAGGCGTGAGTTTCTTCTGGGAGCGGGTGCTACCCTCGCCGGCGTGGCTGCGGCCCCGCGATTATTTGCAAGCATGCGCAGTCTCAACCCCGATGCAATGGGCCCTGAAGGCCGCCCAGTGTCCGAGAGTCAAGCGGCACCGCAGCCGGTCTCAAAGACAGGCAAAATGCGCGGCCTTATGGTGGACGCGGGTCGCGTCCCTGAATCCATCGAATACTACCGGCGAGTTATCGAGTTCTGCGCGGATTGGGAACTCAATGCACTCCAGTTCAGGCTGGCTGACGACCAGGGCAGTGCCTTGCGCTTTACTTCGGTTCCCAATCTCGTGACCCACGGAAATGCATTTACCGCTGAACAGTTGAAAAAACTGGCTGAATATGCTCAAAGCCACGGTGTTGACTTGATTCCCGAACTGGAGTCGTTCGGACACACGGGCTACATTACGCGCTCGCCCGCATACGCAAACTTACTCGATAACGAAGCGCAAGGCTCCTCCGAATTTACGGGTGTCATTCCCGTGAATCCGGCGACGCTCGAGTTATTCGATAAGTTATACCGCGAAGTGGCCTCGATCTTTCCTTCCGTCTATCTTCACGGCGGCTGCGACGAGGTCAACTGGGGAGGATCGGAGCTGTCGCGCAAGGCACTCCAGACGAAAGCCAGGGCTCAAGTATGGGCGGAATATCTGAATTCACTCAATCAAATGTCTGAGAGGCTGGGAAAGAAATTCATCGTGTGGGGCGACTTTGTCCTGCACAAAGAACCGGAGATCCTTGGTAAGTTAAGCAAGAACATCATCATCATGGATTGGAACTACTATGACAACAGCTCAGCCAGCATTCACGAGACCTACCTGAAAGTGCGCGCCAACGGCTCTCGCGGAATCGGAGCGCCCGCCTTGTCTTGTTACAAGTGGGGCGCTCGCGTGGGCGTTGAGCAACTGCGCAACATCGACGCCTTCGCCGAGTCCTACTTCGCAGAGGACGATCCCAGTTCCTTGGGAGTGATTCTGACCAACTGGATACCCAGCCGCTATGTCCAGAATTCGATCTGGGATGGATTTGCCTACGCTGCCGTTGCCTTCAAGGATGGGTCGGCGACAGCGCAGACCTCGGGGTTTCGTCGTTTTGTGGAAAGACATTATCATGCGAACTGGAACGAGATGTGGAGTGAAGCCTTCCAGGTCATCTATGAAGCGGCGCCGTCAATGAAGGAGCGGGATGAACCGCGTTCGGTCGATCTTCCGTTGCGCGTTCCCTGGAGTAATGACGGGCAGCTTTCGGCTTTGCTCAGGGAGCAGGCCCCTGGCCCAAATCCCTTTACGCGGCTGCGCGGGCTGCTTGTTCAGTTGGAGCCTCAGGTACTGAAGAACCTTGCTGAATTTCAAGCCTTTGAACTATGCGCCGAATGTCTCGATAGGGCATCGTGGCGGGATGCGGCCGTTGTCGAACTGGCCGCAGGAAAGCCGGACCGCGAAACCGCGGACTTAGTGATTCGCAGTATCGCTGATCGCGATAAGACGCTTACGGATGCATTGACCCTTGATTGGGACACCGGGCGCCCGCCGGATGCTGCTGCAAAGTCGGAACTGGTCTTTGGCCTTCAGCCGAAAGATCAGTTGCTCTTGCAATGGAAGCGGGCGGCGGCATATTCAGCTTCTCTGGCTCGCCGTCCAGAGCTCTTTTATCAACTTATCTCGTCGGCGAAGCCTGTATGACCATTTGATGGCTGCCCGACAGTTCGCGCTGCGAAGCGGCAGCGAACACCATGCGGTGAACAGCAAGGCAGTAACTCGCCTTCGAAAGATTGCCATGTCGGATTTGGAAAACTCCTTGCTCCATACGTTGACCATTTACAGAGCTGAATCTCGCAATGCGATGGGCTGTCACGCGGCCGCTGACATTGCGCGCGAAATCCGCGTGCGTTTCGACGCGCAGCCGGTCGTGCGCATGGTCTTCGCCGCCGCGCCCAGCCAGAGCGAGATGCTGGCGGCGCTTCGCGACGAGAAGGACATTGATTGGTCGCGCGTTACCGCATTCCACATGGACGAGTACATTGGATTGCCCGAGGGCGCACCGCAGCGTTTCGGCCTCTGGTTGCGCCGCTCCATCTTCGATCATCTCCCCTTTGCCGCCGTGCATCTGCTCGATCCCGGCGACCATCCCGCGCATGCTGCAGCGGAGTATGCTGCGAAGCTCAACGTGGAGCCCATTGATATTGTCTGTTGCGGCATCGGCGCCAATGGTCATCTCGCCTTCAATGATCCTCCCGCCGACTTTGAAGATTTGCTCACCGTTAAGGCCGTCAATCTCGATGCGCAGTGCCGTCAGCAGCAGGTGGATGACGGATGCTTTGATTCGCTCGCCAAGGTGCCCACGCGCGCGCTTACCATCACCATCCCCGGGCTCCTCGCCGGCCGCGCAATTTTCTGCACTGTACCCGGCGCGCTCAAGAAAGAAGCCGTTCGTCGCGCGCTCCTCGATCCCATCAGTCCCATGTGCCCGGCCTCTGCGCTGCGCTGGCATCCGCGCTGCACCTTGCATCTCGACCCCGATTCCGCGAGCGCAGTCGAATCGAAGGTACGATTCCGCTCATGAATCATTTCTTGACAGGGCGCGACCTCGGCACCGGTGAATCGTTCGTTGTGCATTGTGCCGATGGCCGCATCGCGGCCATCGAGAAGGGCAAGTCCGGCGAGCGCGCATGGCTCGCTCCCGGCCTGATCGATCTACAGGTGAACGGTTATCACGGCGACGATTTCAACGCCGACGATCTCACCATCGATGCAGTCCAACGCCTCGCCCGCCGCATGGTTTTAACCGGTGTCACCACATTTCTGCCCACGCTCATCACCGCCAGTGAAGAAAAGATCGTCCATAACCTGCGCATCATCGCCGCGGCGCGCCGGGCTGACCCGCTGCTCACACACATGATCCCCTTCGTGCACGTTGAGGGCCCCCACATCGCGCCCGAGGATGGCCCGCGCGGCGCGCATCCTCGGGAACATGTTCGTCCGCCGAACATTCCCGAATTCATGCGCTGGCAGGCGGCCAGCGGCGACCTTGTCGGCATGGTCACGCTATCGCCGCATTACGCTGAAGCGCCTGAATATATTCGCACGCTGACTACGCGTGGCGTCCACATTTCGCTGGGTCACACCAACGCCACTGCGGAGCAGATTCACTCCGCCGCTGCCGCCGGCGCCCGGCTCTCCACGCATCTCGGCAACGGTGTGGCCAACCTGCTGCCGCGTCACCCGAATCCAATCTGGGCGCAGTTGGCGGATGATCGCCTCACCGGTATGTTTATCGCGGATGGCCATCATCTGCCGGCAGATACGCTCACCGCGATGCTACGTTCCAAGACGGTGTCGCGTGCGATTTTAGTTTCAGATCTCGCGGCCATCGCAGGACTTCCGCCGGGGAACTACAAGACTCCCGTCGGCGACAGGGTCGATCTGCATCCGGATGGCCGCCTCAGCGTTTCCGGCAGCGACTATCTCGCCGGCGCAACTGCATCGCTCAAGGATGCTATCGCATACGTTGCTGCCGGCACTGGCTTCAGCCTTGGTGAAGCCATGCAGATGGTAACCGCGAACCCCGGCCGCTTCGCAGGCCATAAAGGCACGCTTCGCATCGGTTCCCCCGCGGACCTCATACGATTTCAATGGGAACCGCGCGCCTGCACGCTCGCAATCGAAGATACCCTCGTGTCTGGTGACAATTGGCGATAAGGTCTAAGCCGCGGCAAGAGTACTGCCGGATTGCCGGGCGCTTTCTAGCTGCGGGATGGTGAGGCCAACTGGAACTTGGCATGCCATGTTCATCTCTGCAAAAAGCGCTTGACATTTGTCGTTGCGCTTGCCAAATTCGTTAGCAGCAGTTTCGAAGCAATATGGGCAGGCGCTTCTTTTCCTTAAATATGCCCGCCGGTTCTTCCATTTTCGCACCGCATAGCTCCGACGCCGCGATCAGATGCGGAAAAGTCTCCGTTCATTCAAATGACGCGCGAATGGAGACGGCAATCACGGCCATGAAGTTTCGGCCTTCTCTCCGCAGCTATCAAAAGCTTCGGAGAGCGGCACCAATCCAATGCGTTCGGAATTTGAATTGCGCGTCGGGCAGACACGATATCGTCACACCATGAAGCATTGGCCAGGGCCGCTGTCTTAAGACGGAGTGCGGGATTATCGGAGGAGTTATGAGGCTTCGCTTTTTCGTGTCCTTCCTGTTGGTTACGGTGGGCCTGCTTCCTGCACAAACCGTTCCTTCAACAAGTCATGAGCAGCCTTCTCCCGATTCAGGCAAGAAGGAAGAAGCGAAGGCGCTGTTGGCATGTGCTCAGATGGTGGTGGACCAACTCGGCGAACTCAAGATTCCGGATGCGCGCGCACTGCGGTTTCAAGGAAAAGTCGCCCAAGCCACGGCACTGTGCCGCGGAGGGGAACAGGCCCTGCAGTTTCGCGGCACCCCCTGGGTCGATTGGTCGAATTATTGGGGAACCGGCGATGTTTCATCGCTTCCGACCGGGTTCGTTTCCTCCAAACTCCCTGTCCAACGCGGCGTAGCGGGCGCCTTGGTAGATCTGGAGTTACAAAGAATCGAACTCATCAAATTCAATCTATTCGATAACTCAGGAACCTACGGTGACTATGTGCAGGGCCGGAATGGAGTATCCGGCCCTGCGTTGAAAGTGTGGCCACAGATGCGGCTGCAGCCCGCAAGCCCGTGGTACAGGGACGTTGGCGGCGACGGACCCCAGGTCTGCAAGGGCGACCTGATCCGCTGGCGTACAGTTACGGGCATTTGTAATGACATCGTGAATCCGGCCATGGGTTCAACCGGCATGTTGTTTGCGCGCAATGTCGAGTTCGAGACATCATTCCCAGACAGTGGACTGAGCGAACTGACGCGCAACCGGCACGGCAATCGTCTTTCACTTCTGGAGCCAGACCCGCAGGTCATCAGCCGCCGCTTGTTTACGCGCATCCAATCGAATCCGGATAAGTGCCAGGCGGGTTACGGCCTGCCGGACGACTCGAAGGACGCCAACTGCGATTACCAGAAGGCGCCTTTCTTCAATGTGCTGGCCGCATATTGGATCCAGTTCATGACACACGACTGGTTCTCGCATCTCGAGGAGGGCCACAATGCACCCATGTATATGAAGGTGGGGTGCGAGACAAAACTGGTCAACAACATCGAGGTCCCGCTCACTCCCGAGGACATCCAGCGACTGGGTTGTCGCCCGGACGACCAGATAGATAAGGGTTATGTTGCTCAGGATACCCCACCGGGCACCTTTGATTCCGACGGACACACTTATCTTGCGCGGGCGCCCAGGACCATGGCGAATACCAACACGGCATGGTGGGATGCCTCGCAGTTATACGGTTTCGATGATACGTCTCGCCAGCGCGTAAAGCGCGATCCGGCCGATGCGGCAAAACTGCTTCTGGTTCCCGTGGTGGGACAGCCAGGCCCTGGATACCTGCCGGTCTTCGGCCCCAACGATCCCATCAATCCCGAATGGGCTGGTCAGGAAGCCACCGGATTTCCCGACAACTGGACGGTCGGTCTGAGCTTTCTGCACAACCTCTTCGCGCGCGAGCACAATTCTTTTGTCGCCGAGTTCCGACGCGTTGCAGCGGAAGCACCCGATGCGGACTGTGGGCTTCGGGACCCGGCACAGCCAAAGCAGGTTATTCGTTATCGGGATGTAACTCCGGATGTATTGTTTGAGATTGCTCGCCTGGTTGTCGCCGCCGAAATCGCCAAGATCCACACCACCGAATGGACGCCGCAGTTGCTCTATAACGATCCGCTCTACCTGGGGATGAATGGCAACTGGAACGGACTTCTCGGCGAGAATGGAGGATTGCTGTCGAAGGCCTTGAGCGATGTCGTGACTCGTAACTTCGGCAAGTCGAAGAACGCTGAAAAAGCGACCGAATGGTATTCCGTGTTTGCGTCAGGGCCTGGAATTTTTGGCCTGGGAAGCAGGGTCCACGGATACGACATTACGAATCCGAGTTATACCAACGGTGGCGTGAATCATTTTGGCTCGCCGTTCAATTTCCCCGAAGAATTTGTTTCGGTTTACCGGTTGCATCCATTGGTGCCCGATCTGCTTGAGTATCGTGACCTGAAGGCCGACCCGAACAAGATTGTCAAGCGCATTCCCGTGGTCGAGACTTTTCAGGGCAAGGCAACTCCTTTTACGCAATCGATGGGACTTGAGAATTGGGCCCTTACGTTGGGCCGCCAGAGACTGGGACTTCTTACCCTGCATAACTCGCCGATGTTTCTTCAAAACCTGAAGCTGAGCAGGCTTGACAGCAAAACGCAGCAGATTGACGTGGTCGCCCTCGATATCATTCGCGACCGCGAGCATGGAGTGCCGCGCTTCAATGAATTCAGACGGCAATACGGCCTGCGCCAGCTAACCAGCTTTGACGACTTCATGGATCCGGCGGTCGCGCCTGGCTCCCCCGACTGGGTGCAGCAGCAGGATGCGGTCAGGACACTGAGAGAATTGTATGGCCAGCACGTTTGCGATGCGTCCAAAGTGATCACCGATGCGCAGATCAACGGGGACGGGTCGCCGATCAACGACTGCCTTGGCCATCCCAATGGAACTCTCATCGATAACATCGAGGACGTGGATACCGCGGTGGGCTATCTGGCGGAGTATCGCCGTCCGCATGGGTTTGCGATTTCAGAAACGCAGTTTGTCGTCTTCATCCTGAATGCGTCGCGGCGGCTGTTCAGCGATCGCTTCTTCACTTCCAGTTTTCGTCCGGAGTTCTACACCACGCTGGGTGTCCGTTGGGTCAATAACAACGGCCCCGGCCCGGAAGTTATGGAGAAGGGGACGCCAAACGGGCACAAGCAGCCCGTGTCTCCCCTGAAGCGCATCTTGCTGCGAAACATTCCCGAGCTATCCGCTGAGTTGGACAGCGTAGTGAACGTCTTCGACCCGTGGGCGCGGGACCGCGGCCAGTACTACAGCCTGGCATGGAAACCGCGGCCCGGAGCAGAATCCGATGACTCCTTCACGAACCAATAGAGCAGGAGTTTGCCGACGGCGGTTTTCACATACCCGGATGGGTTAACGAGTTTGTGCGGGGCACAAGGTCCAGATAAACTGCTCGCGGCAGGTTGGTCTGCCAGTGGCCGGTGGCCCGGGCATAGAAGACAAACCCCAGGAAGATGCACGCCAGCAGGCCCGCCACAACCAGCGGCCCCGCAGCCCTGCGATACCACCTTTCCCAAGAAGTTGCGGCACGCCTGGGCGGCAGCGAGAACTGCAGTGCATCCTGCGCCGGGCAGGCCGCAACGCAGGCCATGCAGGCCGTGCACTCCGCCGACCGAATCTGTAGCAGGTGGTCTACCGGCATTCCCGCAGGACAGGCGCGCGCACACTTGGCGCAGTCGATGCAGGCGTCGGCGTCCCGACGAATCTTCAGGGGACTCAGCAGGGAAGCCAGTCCCATCAGAGCGCCATAGGGACACAGATAACGGCACCAGAAGTTCTGCACCAGAACGGAGAGCAGAACCAGCACGGCGATAACAATCGCGGCCGTTAAGCCGATGCTGCGGAAGAAATTCAACATCTTCACGTCCGCGAGCAGGCCATATGGCGTGCGCATGAAGTCCTCAAGCGCATCTGCGGACATGGCGCCAATTACCAGCGCAAAAAAACCGAGCAGGACGTATTTCAGCCCGCGCAGCGGAATGTCCGCCCAGCGCGGCAGGTGCAAATTGCGGCCAAAGATCCTTCTTCCCAGCTTCCACAGATATTCCGAAAGCGTTCCCACCGGACACAGCCAGGAGCAGAAGGCCTTTTTCATCAGCAAACTCATGGCGAGGAAAGCCAGGAACAGGAACATGGCAGCCGGGTGGATGTCGGGCAGGCGCCCGGTGAGCAGGAAGTACTTTGAATTCATGAGTCCCGCGATGGGCAGCCAGCCCTCGACCCCGGCCGGACGAGGCACGTTCAGGCCCGTCCCGCCGCGCTCGAAATAGCGGACCCACAAGAAGAACTGGATTCCCAGCCAGCCATTCAAAGCCACGAACGACCACTGCACAACCCGCCTGATCTGCTGCGAACGATCCGGCGCAAGCCTGCGGATAAGCTTCCTTTTCTCCGGATGCAATTGAATTTCGTCTGGTGACTCGATGCCCATGGTGCCGTATTCCTTCTCCATCGGAGACTACCCAAGGTTCGGAGAACGAACAAGGACTTTTGTCACAGGTGTGCGCGGGGCAGGAAATATCGTAGGTGTCGTCGAATCCGGAAGGGCTTCGACTGGCCAGGAAGGTCTGATTGCCCGCCTTACAGCACCAGCGGCAGAAAGCGCCGCATCTCTTGGTCGTACTGCTCAATGCGCCCGGTGAGAATGTCATAGTACCAGCCGTGCACTGTGAGCCGGCCCTCGGCCAGGGCCTGCGCCACCGAAGGCTGGGCGCGCAGGTTCAGCGTCTGCGCCACCACGTTGCCGCGGATCAGCGCGGCCAGTTCCGCCTGCGGGCCGTCGGCCGGGTTTGGCGGTTGGCGATGGCTGAAGGCCGCCTCCACATGGTGCAGCCAGCGGCTTGCCTTGGGCAGATTGTCCAGGCTCTTCCGGTCCAGCGCGGCCTTCAGCGCCCCGCAGTCCGAGTGGCCGCAGAGAATGGCCTGCTTTACCTTCAGCACCTCGACTGCATATTCGATGGTCGCCGTCACCCCATCCACGTCGCGGCCGGCCAGCGGCACCACGTTGCCGGCGTTGCGGGTGATGAACAGGTCTCCCGGTCCGGTGCCCAAAATCAGATCCGGCAACACCCGCGAGTCCGAGCAGGTGATGAACAGCCACTCCGGCGCCTGCGTTTCCGCCAGCAGGTGAAACTGGCTCCGCCGGCTGGGAAAAACCTCGGCAAGAAAACGCTTGTGTCCTTCGATCAATCGATCCACAAAAACCTCCCCTTCGCTTGACCGCGGCGCCCCGGTTCCCCTGCGGCTGTTCCAGAAATGACGTGCCTCGCAACCAATTCTCTCAAGTCGACAGGAGCATCTGCGAATCGCGACCCTGAATGAAGCCGGAAGGGGTATGGCACTCCTGGAACCGCTCTGAGCCAAGCCTACCGCACCTTCGGCCGAACTGATACCTTTGTCCCTGGTGGATTTATGTGCGCGCAACAATTTGAAGGAGATTTGTGGCGATGAAGCGGTTCCAGACAGTCCTGGGTTGTACGAGTCTTGGTTTTTTGTTGCTGTTGGGTCTTGGCGCGCCGGCGCAGACTGTGGAGACGCTTGACCCCGCCCTCAAAAACAGAATTGACCGCATTGCCAATCAAGTGCTGGAGCAGACCGGCGTCCCCTCGGCCTCGGTAGCCGTGGTGAAGGGCGGCAAGCTGGTTTACACACACGCCTACGGCAAGGCGCGGCTGGAAACGGAAGCCGCCCCCGCCGTTGCCGCCACTCCTGAAATGCGCTACTCCATCGGGTCGATCTCCAAGCAGTTCACCGCCGCGGCCATTCTCATGCTCCGGGAAGAGGGCAGGCTCTCACTCGATGACGCGGTGGGCAAGTACGTCCCCGGACTGACCCGCGGCGACGAGGTCACCATCCGGCAAATCCTCTCCCATACCTCCGGCTACCAGGACTACTGGCCCGAGGACTACGTGATGACCCCCATGCTGAAGCCCGAAAGCGCCCAGCAAATCCTCGACACCTGGGGGAAAAAGCCGCTGGACTTCGAGCCCGGAACCCAGTGGCAGTACTCGAATACCAACTTTGTCATCGCCGGCCGCATTGTCGAGAAGATTACCGGGGCGCCGCTTATGGATCTCCTCACAAAGCACATCTTCCAGCCCCTGGGCATGAAGTCCGTGTGGAACTCCGACGAGGCCAAACTCACCCAGGCCGACGCCACCGCCTACTACCGTCACGCCCTGGGCCTCCTGCGCGTTGCCCCCAAGGAAGGCCGCGGCTGGATGTTTGCCGCAGGCGAACTGGCCATGACCGCCCACGACCTGGCCCTGTGGGACGAGAGCCTGATCGCCGGGACCATTCTCAAGCCCGAGAGCTACCAGCAGATGTTCACCGAGGTGAAGCTGAAGGACGGCAAAGGTACGCACTACGGCCTCGGGGTCGGCGTAACGAGCCGCGACGGCCACCGTTCCATAGAGCATTCCGGTGAGGTCTCCGGCTTTGTTTCCGACAATGAAGTGCTGGTGGATGACGGCGTAGCCGTGGCTGTGCTCACCAATCAGGACGCCGTCGGCGCCGCTTCCACCATCGCCCGCCTGGCCGCCCCGGCTGTGGCCGGATTCCCGCCGACCGAACCGGAAAAGCAGGCCATCGATCTCTTCCACGGCCTGCAAGCCGGCCGCATCGACCGCACCCTCCTTGCTCCCAATCTGAGCGACTACTTCACCGCCGAGGCCCTGGCCGACTTCCAAGCCAGCCTTGCGCCCCTGGGAGAGCCGCTCACTTTTCACCAGGCCACCACGGACCTGCGCGGCGGCATGACCTTCCGTGCTTTTGACATCGTCTATCCCGGCAAACGCTTGCGTCTCACCACCTACACCTACCCCGACGGCAAGCTGGAGCAGTACCTCATCGCGCCGGCAGAATAGCGGCTCCCTTGCAACTGTCGCCGGATCAATAAGCGGGTCGAAGGACCCGCTTTCGGCCTTCTGGCAAAGCGGAACCGACCAACCCAATGGCGCGAAAGCGCCGGCTGCCCCACCGCAGGTGGCCCGCGATACACTTATAAAGACCATGTTTGAAAACCTCACAGACAAACTCCAGCGCGCCTTCAAGACCCTCCGCGGTCAGGGCACGCTTACCGAAGAAAACATCGCCGAAGCCCTGCGCGAAATCCGCGTGGCCCTGCTCGAAGCCGATGTCAACCTCAATGTGGTCAGCGACCTGATCGAGCAGATCCGCGTCAAGGCCGTCGGCACCGAGGTGCTCACCGCGCTATCCCCGTCCGAGCAGGTCATCAAGATCGTCCGCGACGAGTTGATCACGATGCTGGGCAAGGACACGGCCCGCTTCAAATTCGCCTCGCAGCCGCCTTCCGTGATTCTGATGGCCGGATTGCAAGGCTCGGGCAAAACCACCACATCCGGCAAACTCGCCGCCTGGCTCAAAAAGGGCGGGCATCGGCCCATGCTGGTCTCGGTCGACGTCTACCGTCCCGCCGCCCGCGAGCAGCTCAAGGTCGTAGCCAAGTCCATTGAAGCCAAACTTTACGAAGGCGACCAGAAGGGCGAACCCGCCGGCTCGGCGCTGGTGGAGCGGCTGGCGCAGGAAGCCCGCCGCGAGGCCCGTAACATGGGGTGCGATACGCTGATCGTCGACACCGCCGGCCGCCTGCATATCGACGAGGAGCTGATGGGCGAAATGGAGCGGCTCAAAAAGCTGCTCAACCCGTCTGAAATCCTCTTCATCGCTGACGCCATGACCGGCCAGGACGCCGTCAACTCGGCCCAGGACTTCCATAAGCGCCTCGGTCTCACCGGCGTCATCCTGACAAAAATGGACGGCGATGCCCGCGGCGGCGCAGCCCTCTCCATTCGCCACGTCACCGGACAGCCCATCAAATTCCTCGGCGTGGGTGAAAAGCCCGACGCCTTCGAGCCCTTCCATCCCGACCGCATCGTCGGCCGCATCCTGGGCATGGGCGACATGATGTCGCTCATTGAGAAGGCCGAATCCACGCTGGACCGCAAAAAGTCAGAGGAGTTCGCCAAAAAGGCCCTGCTGGGCGATGGCTTCTCCCTCGAAGACTTCCGCGACCAACTTCGCCAGATCAAGAAGCTCGGCTCCATGGAAAGCATTTTGAAGATGCTCCCCTCGGTCGGCCCCTTCGCCGGGTTGCAGCAGGCGTCGAAGAGCGTGGACGAGAAACAGTTCGTTCGTCTGGAGGCCATGATCAACTCCATGACCCCCAAGGAGCGCCGCAACCACGAAATCATCTCCGGCTCGCGCCGCAAGCGCATCGCCGCCGGCAGCGGCACGACGGTGCAGGACGTGAACCAGCTTCTCCGCCAATACGCCCAGATGGCCAAGATGTTCAAGCAGATGGGCAAAGGCGGCCTGGCCAGAAACATGATGCGCGGCGGCATGGGCGCCATGGGCCTCGGCGGCCGGCAGAAGTTCGGGCGTTAGGGAGACAAGGCAATGGCACTGACCGTTGAACAGATAGCGGCTGCGGAAGATGACAAGGCATTGTTCGATCTGCTCGCAGCCGAGTTGCAGCGGGTGCTTCCCGAAGAAGTGCGCGAGGATCCCGAGCAGTACTACCAGACTCTCGGCTCGCTGCCGCCGGGTCTCAGAGCCATGGCGGGGATTTACTTCTTCGACGTCAGCATGACGATGGACAGCCTGGCCTGGCACTTTGGCAATCAAAACGATGCACGCGACGTGGGTGAAACGCTCAGCGGCTTGCGGGAGCTTGAATTAACCGAGATCGCCGGCTATTTCGAGCAGACCTGGAAGTTCCTGGAACCCTATCGGGACGCGCTCCGGAGCGGCGACTTCGGGGGCAAGGAATTCGGCGACTGGCTGGTGGACATCGGCGTTCAAGCGCTGACCGACCCCTGGGACGACATCATCTGGCAGCGCAGCGAAGAGGCCGGGGATATGGGCCTGCTGGCCTCCTGGCCCGTCTATGCCCGCAAATATCCTGAGCGTTGTGTTGCTGCGGAATCGTAATCATGACCACCACGAGCCTTCAGGACCAACTCGACGAGATCACCCACAACACCCGCCAACTGGTGCAAGCTGAACGCCTTGCCGTCGGCGAGCGGGCAGTTGCAGAGTTATTCGCCACCGGTATCGAAGAGAAAATTCTGCCCGTCGGTGCGCTGGCGCCGGAGTTCGCGTTGAACGACGCTACCGGCCGTCCGGTGCGCTCTCAAGACTTGCTTGCGCTGGGCCCCCTGGTCATCAAGTTCTTTCGCGGCCGCTGGTGCCCCTACTGCGTCACGGAACTCGAAGCCTGGCGCGACCTCTACGGCCAACTCCGCGAACGCGAAG
Source organism: Occallatibacter sp. (assembly GCA_049516495.1). GTDB lineage: Bacteria > Acidobacteriota > Terriglobia > Terriglobales > Acidobacteriaceae > Telmatobacter. Next base: position 34,228 of record JBEKTB010000004.1, on the reverse strand, counting down.
CGTTGATGGTCGCGATCGGTCCGCAGACCGAGCGTCAAAGCGACTTCATGGCCGGCCAGCACGGGCTCCCGTTCCCGGTGCTCGCTGACCCCGGTTGCGCGCTCGCCGAGCAGTTCGGCCTGGTCTATACCGTGCCCGAGTACCTGCGCACCTACTATCTTTCGATTCTGGTCAACATCCCCTTCATCAACGGCGAGCCAGGCTGGCGTCTGCCCATCCCGGCAACCTACGTCATCGCGAGGGATAGAAGAGTCCTCTTCGCCGAAGCCCACGCCGACTTCCGCGTTCGCCCCGAGCCGGACGAGGTTCTGTCGGCCGCAGTCGCTCCCCACAGCCGATAAAGCGGAATCAGATTCGCGTTTGGCACGAATTCAACCGTGGACATCCTTGCGATTGAACGAGAGGCTTCAGCCTGAGGTGGCTTGCCTGATTAATCGCGTGCAGAGGGGGCGCAGGCGCGGGGCATCGATAGAAGGTGATCGCGATCAACCGACCCGTGGGGCCATTGCCGACGATCCTACCCTGAACGCCTCAAGAGCGTTGCATCCTTACGGGCAAATGCGAGAGCGTCAGCCAGGAATTGCAGTAACTCTCACCGCGGCTCGCCTTTGTGCTTCGGAAGCTTATTTGGAGCGCTCCGTCGCCGCATTGTCAGCCATGGTGTATTGCAATTTGAGAATACTCAACTGATAACCGCTGATGCTCGGGTACGTGAGCGTGTCCGGATTGGAAGGAAGCTTCTTAGGCGCCAGCAAACGCCACGCTTCCGGCGCTTGCCGCGGATCGTAGCCCGCATCAGCCATTAAGCTCAGGGCGACACGTCCGCGCTGCTCTTCCATTTCGGTTTCAATATCCTGCCCAGCAATTGCGCCTGGAACCGCGACTAGGCCAAGGCCAGGAACCAATGCTCCAGCAATGTCTCCCGCGATTGCGTTTCCTAAGAGTTTGCGTTCGTCCGCCACGAGCCGCGCCGCCTGCCGCTGCAGGTTTGTACCAATACCATCGGCCAGGACAGCCGCAAGTTGATCGTCATTCTTCAATCGCTCGATTACTTGCACCGGAACAAAGATCAGGCCGTCGAGCGCGCAAGACTCGGAGCGGATCTTCTGGGCGTCTACCGCATAGAACCTGAAGTGGATCTTCGAGGAATGATCGGCAGGAAACCGCTTCTGATATGCGGGCACCAGACGTGCGCCGATGCGGCGTACGCGCGATTGCAAAGCCCGGTCGGTCGAAATATTGTGCCACGTACTCCCTAGCAAGACTCTGCCACCGTCTTCGGGTAGCGCGGCCTCCTGATCCAAAACGTCATTGGCCGACTGCCCCTTGCTGTTGGAGGCGCCGCTCGGCGGCGAGGAAGGGGGAAGTTCGAATTTCACGTCCCGCACTTCTAATCCCTTCAGCGCTTTGAATGCGGTAGGCTTGGCGGGAATGAACTGGGCTTTGGAGGCAACAAGCACTCCATCGCGGCCGCGAATGCCCACATAGTGAATCCAACTGTTTGGTCCCACATCCTGAAGAGTTTTCAAATCGCCCGTAAAGGATGTTTTCGTGGCCGCCGTGATGCGTATCCGATAGCCATCTGCCTGATACACCGGTTCCGCCCCCGCGGAAACGACACGATCAATCACTCCCAGACCCGAAAGCTTCCGAACCGTTTCGTCGCGGAAAAGGATCACTGCGGCCGTCGTAATCCCGCCAGGTCTGTCAACGTCGCCCGTCACCTTCACGTATGCGCCTACCATAATCGATTTGGACGTCGGGTCGGCAGCAGAAGGCGCGTGATCGCCCATGAATTGATATTGCGTGCCCCTCGTTATCGCGATGCGGGTTTCACTCACGTAAAAGCTATCAGGCCGAACTACCGTAATATAGCCCTCAATCTCTGAATAACTAGGCGTCAGCGCTGCGACTACGGGAGAAAGAAGGAAGGTACCTGCGGTGAGGACAGCGAATGCAAGGCAACGCGCGAAAAGAATGCCCCTGGAAAGAGATGGACCTGGCTGTGCCATGTGCACGCTCGCTCTGTTTGGATTGGGGCAAGTATATTACACGGGTACCTCTTCGCAGCACTTGGCAAATCACCGGCAATGTTGACCCAATGTGACCCAAATCACGCCGGATCGGCTAAGGTGCCGTTCGCCGCGGATCAATGAAGCATCTCTTGGGCAAGCGAATGGATGATTGGGCAAAAGGCCTTTGCCCGGCAAGGTCCCCTGACGGATGCATGCCAATCGAATGGAGCGATTTTGAATCACGCAGCACCCAATCAGCCCCGATTCGTCCACTTGCCCAGCAACTCTTCCGCGCGCGACAGCTTCACGCCCCGCAACAGGAAGACCTTACTTCGCGATAATTCGCCCGAGATTAGTTCAACCGCATTCTTCGGCACCGAGAAAGTCTCAGCCAGAAAAGCAACCAGCGCCTGGTTGGCGCGGCCTTCAAGCGGCGGAGCCTGGATGGCAATCTTCACTTGAGCCGACCCGCCTTCTCCGTAGACGCCGGTGATGGCGGTCTTCTTTGCCGCGGGCTGAGCGCGGACGGCCAAGGTGACGCCGGCTTGCGTAGCGCGCAGCATCAGGCCGGTCCCATATAAGGCTGGCGCGCCCCGAACAGCGCCGTGCCCACGCGAATGCGCGTCGCACCCTCTTCAATGGCCAGTTGAAAATCGCCGCTCATGCCCATCGAGAGCACGTCCAGCGAGAGCCGCGGATACGCAGCGGCCCATCGTTCGCGCCAATCCCGCAGGTTGCGGAAGCAGGCTCGCGTTTCAGCCTCGGGAACGCCGAAGGGAGCAATCGTCATCAGCCCGCGCGGTTCCAGATTTGCCAGGTCCGGCAGCCGTTCCAGCAACTGTGCCGCCTCGGCAGACTCGGGATCGAGGCCGGCCTTGGTCTCTTCGGAACTGAGCTTGACCTCGATCAAAACCGGCAGCCGCTTTTGCAGCTTGCCTGCCGCTTCGTTCAGCCGCTCGGCCAGGCGCACCGAGTCCACCGAATCCACCGCGTCAAAAAGCTCCACGGCACGAGCAGCCTTGTTCGATTGCAGGTGGCCGATCAGATGCACGCGCATGGGCTGTACCGGAGTCTCTTCCGGCCGATCCGCGTCAACACTCGTGCCTTGCCGAAGCGCGACAAGCTCCGGCCCTTTGGCGGCAAACTCCTGCACGCGGTTTTCGCCAAAAAGCCTGAGCCCCAGCGCGGCAGCCGCGACGATGGTGGCCGCCGGATAGGTCTTCGAGACCGCCATCAGCTCGACCTCGGTGCGCGCGCGGCCGGCCCGGCGGCATGCGGTTGCAATTGCTCCGTCCAGCCATTCGAGATTTTCCTTCAGATTGCTCAGTGTCCGTGTTCCTCGAGGAACTTCTCCGCTTCGAGCGCGGCCATGCAGCCCGAACCGGCGGCAGTGATGGCCTGGCGGTAACGCCGGTCCTGCACATCGCCGCAAGCATACACGCCGGGTACCACCTCTCCATTGCGCGTGGTCAGCACGTTGCCCGTGGTGCGAATGTAGCCGTCGTCGTCCAGATCAATCTGTCCCGCAAACATCTTCGCATTCGGCTCGTGGCCGATGCCGAGAAACAGGCCGCTGATGGCGAGAGTCGATTTCACTCCAGTGGTCACGTCCTTCAACTGCAGGCCCTTCACGTCCTTCTCGTCCACGCCCAGCACCTCTTCAACCACGGTGTTGGTGCGCAATTCGATATTGGGATGGGCAATAGCGCGGTCGAGCATGATCTTCGAAGCGCGGAAGGCTGAACGGCGATGCAGCAGCGTCACCTTGGAGGCGAAGCGAGTAAGGAACAGCGCCTCTTCCATGGCCGAGTCGCCCCCGCCCACTACGGCAATCTCCTTGCCGCGGAAGAAGAACCCGTCGCAGGTGGCGCAACTGGAAACGCCGTGGCCGATCAGCGCCTGCTCGCTGGGCAGCCCCAGCCAGCGCGCGCTGGCCCCGGAGGCCACAATCAGCGTGCGCGTGGAGATTTCTCCCGCCGACGTGTGCAGCCGCATCGGGCTTACGCTCAAATCTACTGAGTTCAAGTGAGCCAACTGAAACGTGGCGCCGAAGCGGGCCGCCTGCTTCTTCATGTTGTCGATCAGTTCCGGTCCCTGGATGCCGTCCGGCCAGCCGGGGAAATTTTCGACCAGGGTGGTGATGGAGAGCTGGCCGCCGGGCTCATGGCCCTCCAGAACCAGCGGGTTGAGGCCGGCGCGCGCGGTGTAGATGGCCGCAGTGAGTCCGGCGCAGCCGGAGCCGAGGATAACGGTATCGCGAGTTTCTGTCATTGGGCTTCCCGTGTTGATTCTAGATGGTCCAGGCGGGCGACCGACCTGCGGCATTCAAGGCCGCGTTCCTTTAAGATGAGGCTCATGGCGAATCTGACTCTTATCTACGGCCTGCGAATGCTGCCCGAGGGCGAAGTCATCGGGATTGAGGACGCGACCATCACGCTGGCCAACGGCCATCAGGCGCACGTGGCCATGCACTCCATCGAGGGCTCGCGCGAGGAAATCGAGGCCCAGCTCAAGCGCAGCCTGGACGCCTTCTTCGACTTCTACCCGGAGATCTGAAGGGCCTTCCCGGCGGGGGCGCGGAAGCGAACGCTCCTCCAACCGTCTGGAGAGGACAGGACCTCCAGGCGAGCGCCGCTCATTTTGGCGTCGGCGCAGGTTGTTGAGCCGTGTCTGGAGGCGTAGCCGTGGTCAGGATGCCCTTGCGGAACGCCGGGTCCATCATGGCAATATCCACGCGATAACTCACGATGTTTGCGGTCGGAAAGTTGGCCGGCACCTTTTGCGTCACTTCCCCGGTCGCAGCCCACTCGGTGCCGCGCTGAAACGTCGCGATGAACCCCACGCAACTCAATGCCGCAATGTCGTGCCCCAGCGTGGTGTGGAAGATTCTCCCTTTTCCATAGCGCAGCACCATGAGAGCTGGCTCGTCACGGCCGGTGCCCTTGTTTTGCGGGTCGGAGTAGGCGGTCGCCAGCACCGTCATATTCTCGCCAGGGCCGCGCAGCGTGGCGTACAGCTCATCGGTCGCGTGCATCCACGCCGGCGGCAGTCCCTTCATGATCGGATGCTCGGGCTCCCGCGCGACCAACTGAAAGGGAAGCCGCGCCCCGTGTGAACCGGCCGGTCCGGGCGTGGGATCGGAGACGAGTTTGCCGTCCTTGAAGTACCAAAGCGGCCCGGCCTTTTCATTGCGATTCCGCCAGCCCCCGATGCCGACCATCTGGTTATATGCCGGCCAGTCGGGGAAGGCGTTGTCGACCGCATGCACCACCACCAGCCCTCCGCCGTTGGCGATGTATTGCTCGAACTGGAGGCGCAGACTCTCCGGCCACGAGGGGCCGTCATAATTCAAAACAACCACCTGGTAGCGGCTGAAATCCGGCTTGAAGCTGCTGAAGTCCCCGTCGGATGGCGGCGCGGTGAGGACCGTGACCTCGAACAGCCCGGCCTCTTCGAGTTCGGCTTTCAGCACCGGGGTCGTCAGCTTCCAGTTGTGAAACATCCCGGCACTTTCCCCATCCAGAAGCAGCACGCGAATGGGCGCGGCTGCCGCGGAGGCCCAGGCGGCGAGGAACAATGCACTCAAAAGAACAGCAAAGAGCTTCTGCTTCATTTCTTGATCCTTGACTGGAATGATGCATCTTAACCGGAAAGAATACTCTCTCTGCGGGGAAGCGCGTTTCGATCCGCCAGACTGTCAGATAGGAATATAATTCCCGCTTGCCTTCCATTTGGCTGCGGACTCTCCCTGGGGGACTGGCGATGCGCCGTGTTGCGCTCATCTATAATCCGGCATCCGGCCAGCATTCTCCAGGGCGGGGCACCGCCATCGACAAGGCGCTCGCCGTCCTCCGCCAGGCCGGTGTCGAAGCCGAAACGCTGGAGACAGAGGCGCCCGGCAGCGCCGGGGAACTGGCCGAGGGAGCCATGCGCCGCGGTTGCGACGCGATTCTCGCCTGTGGCGGCGATGGCACCGTGCATGAGATTCTGCAAAGCCTGGTTGGCACCACGGTGGCTTTGGGCGTGGTCCCGCTGGGCACCGCCAACGCGCTGGCCACGAACCTCGGGCTTGGCACATCGCCGGCGAAAGCGGTGCGCAAATTGCTATCAGCGGAACCGGTGCGCATATCGGTGGGCCTCATCTCTTACCGGAACTCGTCCGGCGATCCGGCTTCGCGTTACTTCACCGTGGCTGCCGGCGTGGGCGCGGATGCCCTGTTTCTCTCCCGGCTCGATCCCGGCCTCAAGCGCCGTCTGGGTTACGTTCTTTACGTTGTTGAAGCTTTCCGCCTCTGGGCCACCTATTCCTTCCCCCTTTTTCAGGCGGTCTTTGTGGAGCGCGCCAGCAGCCTTCCGCGGGTGGAAGAGGTGTCGCAACTGCTGGCGGTACGCATTCGCGACTTCGGCGGAGTTCTCCACAACCTGGCTCCCGGCGCAACTCTGCACCGGGACGGCCTGCGCCTGGTGGCCTTCAAAACCCGCAGCCGCCTGAGCTATTTCCGCTTCCTGATCGCGGCCATGTTCGGTCGCCAGGATTTTTCCCATGAGATCGAGCTGCGCGACGCCGTCTCGGTCGAGTGCCTTCCCTGCAACGGCTCCTCGTCACGCGTCTTTGCCGAGGCCGATGGAGAGTTGCTGGGCGATCTTCCCGTGCGGATCGAGATCGTACCCCAGGCCGTCACCTTGCTGATTCCCCGCAACGCCCGCCCCTGAATCCGCCTCTGGACCACGGTCCCGGCTTCTATCGGATTGCGACTGGCACGGGTGCTTGTGACCTCAGCTCGGCCAGGTCTGTTTCAGTCGCTTGCCAGCGAGCCGGATCTTTCTTCGTCTCGATGGGCAGCGAGGGGTCCGCATAGAACTCGAGAATGTTGGCCCGTAACTGGGCCGATGTCCCGTCGAAGTGATGTGCGGCGAGCCGGGCCAGCAAGCTTGCATAGGTCTCATCCGTCAGTGAGTATTCCGCCGCCCTGGTCAGGTTGCCGCTGTCCAGATCGCAGTTGGGTAGCACCAGTTTGCCCGCGCGCACTTCTCTCAGCAGAGCCTGATAGCTGTCGGTGGTTGTGTTGATGCTCTTGATATACAGGTCTTCCGTCTGGGGGGTCGGATTGTTGAACCCCAGCCCTTTGAATGGGCCGATTTTGGGCACGAGAAGCAGCAGGGCCGAGAGTATCCGCGTGCCCAGGCCCGGCCTCGCATAGGTCTTGCCCCACTCCCGCTCGTAGTCAGAGCGCGAAAGGCGATACAGGAATTTGCTTTTGGCAAAGCCCGGCGTCTCGCGCGCCAGGTCTTTCTTGTGCAGCGCCAGGGCAACCTGGGTCATGCGCGGAATCAGCCGGCTGACCGAGAACCGATAGGAGCCGATGGCCAGGTCTTCGTGCGTGAGCACATCTTTCAGCTCCACTCCGTAGACAACCGGGAAAGCCCGTTCCAGCAGCGGCTCCGAAACCTGGAACCCGATGAAGTCGTGGTACTGCTCCGGCGCATAACGATTCTTTGCCACCTGCAACGTGTCGAATCCGAACTCCGTCTTCAAATGAGCCGTCTTGTCCTCGGCATAGAGAACGAATTTGCCATACTTTGCCCGCAGCTTGGGATACCGAATCGCCACCGCCTCATTTACCGCCGGGTGGCCGTCAATGTCGGCTACGTAGTGAGAAAGCGCGCCCAGCGCAAAGGCATATTCGTCGGCATCGCGGCTTTCCTTCAGTAACTCGACAACAAAGTCGCCGCTGCGAACATAATGCACCAGGTCGCTGAAGTCCCTGCTGCCGAAAGGATAGTAACCCAGGTCCTGGATGACCGAGCCGCCATAGGCGTAGGCGTGCGCTTCCTTGATCTGGTCTTCGGTCAGTCCGGGAAAGCGCTCGATCAGGAGCGGACGAATCTCCGTGAGCCAGGCCAGGTCGATGATTTCCTCGTGCGTCAGAACGGAGTACGCATACAAGCTTCCGCCCCACAGCGCCGCCAGAAGGAAAAACGACGCCATGCGAGCAAGGAAGCCATGCCAACTCGAGATCATCGACCTTGGCCTGCGGTTCAAATCCTGCCTAATAGTAGGAGAATCACAAGGATCACGAGGATAAGTCCGATCCCGCCGGTTGGATAGTATCCCCAGTTACGGCTGTGCGGCCAGGTAGGCAGCGCGCCGATGAGGATGAGAATCAAAATCACGATCAGAATGGTTCCCAGCATATTTCCCTCCAGACGTTTCTGTATGATGCATATCCCGACCACTTTGTTCCGGACGTGCACGAGGGCCAAGTTTTCCACGCCACGCATGGAGAGTCTGGTCAAATGAGTACACGACGGTTTCGCCTCAAGCTGGCGCAGGCTTTTGCCCAGGCAGCAAACAGGGAATTGGCTTCGTTACTCTTGATTCCGGCTCTCTATTTCTGGCCGCCGCCACAACTTGCATCGGCGCCCCTCCGGCTGCAATCATCGCTGCGGACTTTGTTGAAGAGGAATCCTTCGCATGAACAGGAACGCGCTTTTACTCGGCGCCGCCGTTGCGGCAACTTCGATGACTCTCGCCGCGCAACCCTCCGGCTGGCCGCCTGCTCCCGGTCATCTCACTTTGCCGCTTTGGCCCAATGCAGCGCCCGACGCATCCGCCAACCCAGGCGCCGAAGCTGACATGACCACCGCCAAAGACAAACTCATCGCCGGTCGTCCCGTCATTCGCCTCGGTAATGTCTCCACACCGACCCTCACCCTCTACCAGCCCAAGGGCAAGAATTCCGGCGCGGCGGTCGTGGTCTTTCCTGGCGGCGGCTACCAAATTCTGGCCATCGATCTTGAGGGGACTGAGGTCTGCGATTGGCTCAACTCCGCCGGCATCACGTGCGTTCTGGTCAAGTACCGCGTCCCCAATACGGGCCCGTATCCCAAGTCCCCCGCGGCGCTTCAGGATGCGCAGCGCGCCCTCGGCCTGGTCCGCTCTCACGCCGCCGAGTGGGGCATCGATCCCAACCGCATTGGCGTTCTCGGCTTCTCCGCCGGAGCCCATTTGGCCGCCGCCCTCAGCACCCACTTCGACCAACGCCTCTACCCGCCCCAGGATGCTGCCGACAAGCTCAGTTGCCGCCCTGACTTCGGCGTCATCGTCTATCCCGGCTACCTGGCTCTCGCCGACAAGAACTTCGCCCCGAATCCCGAGATCAATCCCACCGCCAACACTCCGCCCCAATTTATCGTTCAGGCCGAGGACGATCCGGTGCACGTTGAAAATGCGGTGGTCTACTTCACGGCTCTCAAGAACGCCAAAGTCCCCGCGGAACTGCACATCTACACCGAGGGTGGCCACGGCTACGGTCTGCGCCGCACCGCGCTCCCGGTAACCAGTTGGCCCGAGAGCGTTGAAACCTGGTTGCGCACCATCAAGATTCTGCCCGCTCAATAGGCTCTACAATCGCTCTCATGCTGCTCGCTGTCCTCACCGTCTCCGACCGCTGCTCGCAGGGCCTGCTCACTGACACTGCGGGCCCAGCGGTGGCCGCACTGCTTGAAAGCCGCTGGCCCCAGGCCAAATTCTGGACTGGCCTCGTGCCCGACGACGAGGACCTGATCGCCGCCACTCTCGAAAAGCTAACGCTGCAAGACGCAGCCCTGGTGCTCACGGTGGGCGGCACTGGAGTTGGCCCCCGCGACCGCACTCCCGAGGCCACGCGCCGCGTCCTCGACCGCGAAGCACCCGGCTTGGCCGAGGCTATGCGCTCCCTGGGCGCCGCCGCCAATCCCTTCTCCTGGCTCTCGCGCGGCGTGGCCGGACTCAAGGGCGGCACGCTCATCGTCAACTTGCCCGGCAGCAAGCGCGGCGCCGAGCAAAGCCTGACTTCCATCCTCCCGCTTCTCGAGCACGCCCTCGAGGTTGTCGCCGGCAGCCAGGTACATCCCTGAAAGCCCAAACGTAAATCGGATTACTTCGCTTTCAGACCGACCTCTCACGGCGGATTCCTAGGGAAACGCTTTCCATAACGCCGCGCAACCGCTCCAATTTTCTTTCCCTTGTCCGACTTTCCGGACTTGTCCAAAACTCTGCAAGACACGGCCCTTAAGTCAGTTACGCCCATTTTTTCACGGGAGGCGCTATTCGAGAAACAGCGGGTAAGCGTACAATCGTTTCACCGTGAGTCCCACCAGGTCCAACCCATCCGATAAGCGCCGTCTCGGATCCACCAGCATCCGCGACGTCGCCAAGCGTGCCGGCGTTTCCATCGCTACTGTCTCCCGCGCCGTCAACCGCATCCCCACCGTCGACCCCGACCTGGCCAAGCGCGTCTGGCAGGCCATTGACGAGGTTGGCTACCTGCCCAACACCCAGGCCCGCGCACTGGTCTCCGGTCGTAGCCGCATGTTGGGGCTCATCGTCTCTGAGATCACCAACCCCTTCTTTCCGGAACTGGTGCAGGAGTTTGAAAACCTGGCCGTAGCCCAGGGCTACGAAGTGCTCATCGGTTCTACCAACTACGAGCCGGAGCGCACGGAGTCGCTCATCCGCCGCATGCTGCAGCGCAGTGTGGATGGCGTGGCCGTCATGACCTTCGGCATCGAGGAAGAACTGGTGCAGAAGCTGGTCGAGCGCGAGTTTCCCCTGGTATTCGTTGACGCCGGTCCCGACCTGCCCAATATTCGCGTACTCAAGGTCGACTATGCGGAGGGGATCCGCCAGGCTGTGCAGCACCTGGCCGCTCTCGGTCATCGCCGCATCGCCTTCATCTCCGGCCCGCTGCGCCTGCGTTCCGCCGCAGCCCGCCGCGATGCCTTCCTCAAGTCAATGGCTCAACTCGGCCTCACGGTTCCCGCCGAGCATCTGGTTGAGGGCAATCACACCATGGAAGGGGGCATCAGCGCCATGGAGCGCTTGATCGCGCTCAGCGAACTGCCCACCGCCGTCATGTGCTCGAACGATATGACCGCCATCGGTGTTCTGCACGCCCTCTATCGAACTACCCACAAGGTCCCGGAAGAAATTTCCGTGGTGGGATTTGACGATATTCACCTGGCCCAGTTCATGCTGCCGCCGCTCACCACCGTGCAGATGTCCTGCAAGAGCCTGGCCGCCGCGGCCGTCGAGGCCCTGCGCGCGGGCATCGAGCAGGACAACCCCAAGGCCGGCAGGACCGAGTGGCACATTCCCACCCAACTGGTGGTGCGCCAGTCCTCCACCTTCCCTCGCGGGACCCTGCCCGCGCTCGTAAGCCAGGCCGCCGGCAAGCGCCAAGGCACAAACTAGACATCGCTTGGCGGGAACCAGAATGTTGAGTGGCGGATTTACTGCCGTGCCGCCGCGCATATCTGCGGGCGTCCCCCGCCCGTGACGATTGCGCCGTCACGACCCGTATAGGGACAATCGGTGCACGGAGACTTTACGAAGCATCCGTCAAAAGCTCCTTCCTAACGCGAACCGCACCAGAAATGGTTCGGTGGGGTGGGTAACGCGTCCGAATGCCGGCGGCGTGGCTACCGCGTTTGGAGTGATTTGGTAGACATAGGCGTAGTCAATGTCGGCATCTTTGCGATTAAGCATATTCAGGAATTCGGCGGTAACATGCCATTTCTTGAAGAATTGATAACCGACCTCTCCATTGAGCAGCACCGTTTGATTTGACTGATAAAGTCCGTCCGACGTCAGATAGCGCGGACCAAAGTAGCGCAAGCGCAAACTCGACGTGAAGTCTTTCAAATCGTGCAGTGTGGCGCCCGACGAAATCACCACCTTGACCGCCTCAGGCACAAGCTTGCCGCCGGGGCCTTGCTGTTGCCAATTTGCATATACGCAGCCAGCTATGGGTGTGGAAGGGGCCCGGGAAGGGCATCCGCTGCCGTTGTAAATCGTGGTGATGTTACCCGTCGTGTTAGTGACCGTGGCTGTCAAGGGTAAATTCTGGACCCACCATGTTGCATCAAATGGGTCTAACTGGGTGAACTGGGCCCGGGAATCCGCAACGTCAACATCGAAAGCCCAATGTTCGGCCGGCGTGTAGTAGTTCGCCCATTCGATGCCATAGCGGTTGCTCGACTGTTCTGAAGCAATCGTGCCCCCGGTGTCGCCATCCTGCGTCAACTCGGAGTTACTGTGCAGGTACCAGAGCTCAAAAGTGCTTTGCAGATGCGGGACGGCCACATTGCGCACGCCGATCTCCCCGCCTTTTTGTTCGACCAGTGGGGAAATCTTCGGCATGATCGTATTGGGGTAAGGATAGTCCGGCGAAACCGGTTCCACCACCTGCGTTGAGCCACGTCCGTCGTTCGAGTGAAAACTGAATCCGCCCTGTAAATAGAACTCGGTATTGGCCCATGGGCCGAAAATCAAACTCGCTTTGGGGCTGGGCAGGAACTTGGCGGCCGTGCCGGAATTGGCAGCGTTCACCGTGCTGGTGGTGCCGTCGGGCAACGTAATCATGTCGGTCGGGTAAGCCAGGCTGGTGACGACAAACTTCTCTTCGTCACCGCGCACGGCCAGGACCGAGCGGAATTTGTTAGCCCACTGGATTTTGTTTTCCCAAAAAGCGCTGCCTAGCGTGTCGGTAAAGTTATCCCGCTCCGTGGTCGAGGGCAAAGTGGGGCACGTGGTGTTGGGAACAGTGGTGGCGGCGGCGGTGCTGCCGTTGTTGGCGAAGGCAAGGTTGCTGGGCAAGGTAACAGAAATCGTAATGTTGGAGTTGGGGGCGTTGATGCAGGCGGGAAGAACGCCGGCGTTGGGAAGACCGGTTCCCGCAGCGGGGAAGAAACTGGTGCCGCTGCCGGCCCAGGCGGTGGCGGAATAATCAGTCTTCGTCGTGCGCACACGGTTTTCCGACCGGTACAGGCCGTTGTTGATCCAATCGTTGCGGAACTGCACGCCAAACGTATTCGACATCTTGAGCCCAAGCCATTTGCTGAAAGCCGTGTGGTGCGCATCCACATAGCCCGCCCAGCGACGGTCCTGCTGGTTGAACTGATCTTCTTTGGAATAGTCCACCAGGTAGTAAGTGAAATCGGAAAACAAATCGAGATCGTAATACCATACGGCGGCCATGATCTTCGACTCGGAATTTTCACCCTGATGATGCCACTCGCCCTGCAAGCTATAACGCTGGCTGTGCCCACCGTCAGACGGGTTCAGTGTGCCGAAGAATCCGACCAGAGGTTGGGCGGCGTCGGGGATTTGATCGCTCGAGTTCCATTTTCCGTGGTAAGCGCGGGCTGTGATGCTGGCGCCATTGGCGTCGTCGCCCTGGCTGTAAGTTAGCAGTCCGTTGATCTTGTTAAAACCATCCGGATGCACCCACGGGCCGTTATAGTAATACTCTTCTGCGCCGTACAATAAATTGCCTGGTCCGAGCCTTTGCGATGCGCCGAAAACGGCCCGCCCATAGGTATGCGTGCCGCCTTCCACCTTGAAGAAGTTCTCGGGCAGCGTCTGGAAGAATTCCACGTGGGCGTTTGCAGCCGAACTGAAGTTGCCGACATTCGCGTAATAAGGGCCCTTCTCGAAATCAACCCGCTTCACAAACTCCGGGATGACGGTGTTCATGTCCGAGTAGCCCTCGCCGTGCGCGTGCGACGGCAGGTTCAGCGGCATATCGTCGAGGAAAATGGCGATATCCGTGCCGTGGTCGAGATTGAAGCCGCGAAGAAAATACTGGTTGGCCTTGCCGCCGCCGGCGTGTTGCGTGATGATCAGGCCGGGAACCGTCTCCAGAACTTCTCCCGATCGAAGAATCGGGCGATCCTGGATTTCCGTCGCGCCTACCGTACCCTGGGAGGCGGATTCGGCAATTCCGATGAGTTCGTCCTCCCGCCCCTGCACATTCACGGTGGTGCTCACGGCGCCCACAACCAGAGGGATGCGCAGCGGACCCGGCGCCCCGGCCGTTCCAATGGTGACAAGGATTTCTTTGCTTTCAAACCCGGGCTTCGATACCACGAGATGACAATTACCTGCCGTGAGTCCAGAGATAATGAAGGAGCCGTTCGTGCCCGACTGTGTCGTTCTTTGTACGGTACCGTTCGCGCTGATAAACTGCACGGTAGCCCCTGCAATCACCGCGCCAGACGTGTCAACGACAGTTCCTGATAGCTGAGTCGAATAAGCCTTTCCACTCGTGGCAACTGGGTGATCCTGCGGATTGAGCGCCGTGCCACTGGCGAGTGGCGCGCTGGACTGCGATACCGCCGTGAGGGCACAGGTCAGAGTGACAATCGCCGGTATTACGATATTGAATTTCGTGCTACTGTGTAGCATGGCTTTCCCCTGGTAATTGGTATACGCGGCTTCAGTGCTTTTGGATGTGCTTGTGCGCGTGTTTGTGCCCGCCGTGGTTGGGGTGCTCGATCGCATGCGCCGGGACGGTCATCACCAGGCGGCCGTGCTGCACACCTTTCAAGCCGATCAGCTTGTCGGCAAAGTGGGCTACCTTTTCCGATTTGCCATGGACGATCAGCACCTCAAGGCAAGAGTCGTGGTCCAGGTGCGCATGGCTGGTGGAGACCACTAACTCGTGGTTCTCATGTTGAACCTCGGTCAGTTTTTCCGTGATTCCGCTGGCATGATGGTCATAGATAAGCGTCACCGTGCCCACCACCGGCGCATCCGGCGCCGCGGTCTGCTCGTTCACCAGTCGGTCGCGGATCAAGTCCCGAAACGCCTCCGACCGGTTGGTGTAGCCTCGCCGTTCGATCGAGCGATCAAACCGCTTCAGAAGGTCCGAATCAAGAGCAATGCCGATCCTGCTTAGAATCCCCATACGCACTCCCGCTGCAACTGCCTGACTCTCCAAGGGAAACTTCAGGGTAGCACGATCAAAAAAATCATGCTACCACCGCTCCCACACTCAGGGATTGTGGGTGTTGTTCCCTTTTTAAGGGAGATGTTCCCCACCCGTGGCTTCAAGATTTTGGGATGTCGATCAGAATGGGCACCCCAGGTCTCGGGGGCTCCAGCGACAGGGCGTCGTCGCTGGGTGAGGATTCGATTTTGAGACCTGGAGAGAAAAATTCACGCGCCTGCAGTCCTAATTCAAAAACATCGTCCGATACAGCGTATCCCGCTGTACAGGCTTGAATCCGGCGTCGCGGATGATGCGGCGCAACTCTTCTTCCGTCGTGCAGTTCGATGTCCCAGCGGCCCGCACCACGTTCTCTTCCAGCATCACCGAGCCCACGTCGTTGCCGCCGAAGTGCAATCCCAACTCAAGGACTTTCAATCCCTGCGTCACCCAACTCGCCTGGACATTTTCGATGTTATCGAGATACAGCCGTGAGATAGCCAGCACCTTCAGATATTCGACCGAGGTTGCTTCTTCCCAGCCGTTCCCGCCCAGCGCCGTATGGCCGGGCTGAAAACTCCAGGGAATGAAAGCCGTGAACCCGCCCGTCTCCTCCTGCAGTCTCCTCACCACCTCGAAATGGTTGATGCGCTGCTCGAACGTCTCGCCCACGCCGAACATCATGGTCGCCGTGGTCCGCATGCCCAACTGGTGCGCGGTGCGGTGCACGCTCACCCAGTCTTCGGTGTTGCACTTCAGGCGCGCGATGCGCCGCCGCACGTCGTCGTCCAGAATCTCCGCGCCGCCGCCGGGAATCGAGTCCAGGCCGGCGTCGCGCAGCCGGATAATGGTGTCGCGCAGGTTCAGGCCGGAGTACTTGGCGATGGCCAGCACCTCGGAGGCCGTCAGGCAGTGCAGCCAGATTTGCGGGAACCGCTGCTTGATGCCGCTGAACAGGCTCTCGAACCACTCGATCTTCAGATCGGGATGGATGCCGCCCTGCATCAGAACCCCGGTGCCGCCCATCTCCAGCGTCTCGGCGATCTTCTCGTAGATCTTCTCGAATTCGAGAATGTAGCCTTCTTCCGACCGCGCACCTTTGAGCGGCCGATAAAAGGCGCAGAAGGTGCAGTACTCGGTGCAGAAGTTGGTGTAGTTGATGTTGCGATCGATGATGTAGGTGACCACGCCCTCGGGGTGCAGGCGGCGGCGCACGGCATCGGCCTCAAACCCCAGCCCGATCAGGTCGGGGGAGCGGAAGTGATCGAGGGCTTCTTGACGGCTCAGCGGCATAGTGTCGATTTTAACAATTCACGGGGTACCGGGCGAACGGCTCCTCTATTTGCGCGCGGGCTTTCGAAACAGAAACAGCCCCCGGCTCCTGACCGGCCGTCCCTGCGTGCGCGACAAGTTCGAGGCTGTCGAAACTCCGAAGAACAGGATAAAGAAGTCGAGAAAGGCCCGTAGGAAGCCTTTTTTCTTTTCGAGGGGCATGGGGGAGGGTCCTCACTGGCCGGCCGCATTTCAGGGCTCGCTCCGTTTGAGCAGCAGAGAAGGCTGCGGGGTGCAGGTTTATTTCCTGATCGAGCTCTGCCGGAAAAGCTCCCTCATCTGCGGACTTCCGGCTTGGCGGCTGGTTTGGCGGCGGGACGCGGCTTCCTGGTGGGGCTGGAGACGCCAAAACTCATCAGCAAAAAGCCAAACCCTTTGCGCAGCCAGTCGAGCACACTCATCGCTCCAGTCCTTTCCAACCCACTCGCTTCGGTCTTTTCGGCGATTTGCACACCGGCCGGCAAGCAGCTACCCAGCTATTTCTTCGCCGGGGCCTCGGTTGCGGCGGCCGCCCGGGTGGGCGGTTCGCCACGCAGAATCATCAATGCCGCCGGCGGCAAAGGCTTGTCGGCGTTGGCCAGCAGCAGGCTCACCTGCCACATCTCGGTCTCGGTCAGCACGCCCTTGTACGACGGCATGCCCGAAAGCCGGATTCCGTTGGCCACCTTCCAATACGTCTCGCCCGGCGGGTCGTCGGTTACCCCCATCATTGTCTCTGTCCCATGATGGTGCATCTCCCACAACGGCGGGGCATCGGGGAACATGTGCGGTCCAAACAGCGACGGCTTGCCGTGGAACCCGTGGCAGACCGCGCACTTGTCGCGATAGATCGACGCGCCCGCCATCAGGGTGTCTTCATCGGGCTGGATGGGTGGCGTTTTCACCATTTCCCGATCGATGCGCGCGTGCAGCGGCGCATCGGTCAGCAGCCGTTCCTGCGGCAGGGGCGGGTCGGCCACGGCCACCGGCACCTTGCCAAACCACAACCACCCCAGCACCGCAACCGGCACCAGCACGATCCCCAGCAAAATTCCAAGCAGCACACGACCCATCTTCGTTTCGGCCTCCGCTGCCCTCCATCCTAGAGCATTTTTGCGAACTCTGCGTAACGGCAAGTCCCTGATTTCTCCTGCAATACAAAAGATTTGCTGGACAATTCGCGGCAGATTTGACACAGTTTGGTCCTGTCGCTACGGTTCCGGCCGTCCGCGGCTCTTTCCGCCCCTGAAAGGAACACCGACCATGGCAGATCACTCGCAGATGAAACTGGGCCGCAAGGCGATCAAGACCGACACCCGCACCCTGGCGCTGCGCGACTACCTCACCCCCGCGCTTCCGCCGCCCCCTCCTGCGGCCGACTGGACCAAGGGCCTCGCCAGTTGGGGCGCCATGCTCAACGACACGCTCGGCGACTGCACCATCGCGGGCGTCGCTCATGCCGTCCAGGTTTGGACCGCCAACACCGGCTCCATCGCCACCGTCGCCGACCCCACCGTTGAAAGCTACTACGAAAAGTGGGACGGCTACGTCCCCGGCAACGCCAGCACCGACACGGGCGGAATTGAACTCGATGTGCTCAATAACTGGCAGAAGCAGGGTTTTGACGGCCACTCCCTGCTGGCCTTCGCCGACCCCCAGGTCGCGAACCTGGTTGAAATCCGTCAGTCGATCGCCTTGTTTGGCGGAGTCTACATCGGCCTGTCCCTGCCTCTCTCTGCTCAATCCCAGGACGTCTGGGATGTGGTTCCCAACGGCGGCGCCAAGGCCAAGAAGGGAAGCTGGGGCGGCCACTGCGTCTTCGTCGCCGCTTACGACGCCCACGGCTTCACTTGCATCACCTGGGGCCAGTTGAAAACCATGACCGTGGCCTTCTGGAAGAAGTACTGCGACGAAGCCCATGCACTGCTCAGCCAGGACTGGCTCACTGCCAAGGGCTCTCCCGACGGCTTCAACCAGACCCAGTTGCAAACCGATCTCAGCGCCATCAAATAGCCCCTCCCAGACCCCCAATCCGCCCGCCGTGCGTCCAATCCAGTGCCGGTTCACCCACAAGGCTCCCCCCAAGGTGTTTTAATACCTTATGGGGGGAGCGCTGCCTGCTTTGGTAGGGTGCTTCCGTACTCCCGTGGAGGTAACCCGAAACCGATGTATTCCTTTCGCCGTCTTGCCCTTTTGCTGGCGCTGGGTCTGCCAGCCATGACTGCCGCTCTGGCCCAAAACCCGAGTTCCAGCAGCAACCCCGCAACTCCCGCCCCCGACCGAACCCAATCCCAGGCCCAGCAGCCTGCACCGCAGACCCAGGGACAAATCAGCGTCCAGGCCCGCATCAAGGCACGTCGCGCACAGCGCCGGGCCGCCGCCATCCACGACGCCTACAGTCAGATGTATGAGGCCTTTGTTGGTGCAGGGTACCTCCGCTTCACCCCGGGCGCTACTCTTCAGCGCGTTAACCTCTACTCCTGGGACGACGGCGTGACTCGCTACCGCGATGAGCGGTTCGGCATCACCGTCGAGGGCCGTGGCTCCTACGGCTCAGCCTTCGTCGGCATCAATTCGGCCACCAACAGCGCCATCACCAAGCCGGCCATCAGCACCTATTCCGCCCTCGCCGGACCCACCTACCGCATCTATCTCCAGCCCAAGTACTCCATCTCCCTTCGCGCGATGGGCGGGTTCGCCTACGGGAACTTTTCCGGCGACATTGGCACTGCGACGCCCACCTCGCTCGGCCTCTATCCCGATGGTTACACCTTCGCCATCAGCGGCAGCGCAATTGGCGAGTACAATCTCACGCCCAATTTCGGACTGCGCGTCGCACCCGAGTACTTCGGAACAGGCTTCAACTCCAGCATGCAGAACAGCCTCGGTTTCACCGCCGGCATCGTCTACCGCTTCGGCAAGCAGAAGTAAACACCCGCTGCATGTGGTCGACGTTGCGAACGTCAATGGGTCTTGAGACGAAGCAGGGCACATCGGCATTACGCAGTTTGCAAAAAGGGCGCGGCTTCGATTGAAGCCGCGCCCTTTTTGCCGTGACGCAGGATTTTCCTGCCCGAAAAACTGCTTCTCCGGCTCCATTTGTGGAAGATTTGTATCAGCCTTTTCCGGTAGGCGCCGTGCTTTATCTTAAGGTAAACAACTGATTTTAATATATTAATTGTACGAATAAACTTTAGTGCTGCCGAAATGTTACCGCTGGTAGGGGGGGTAGGGGGGTATAAGGCGGTGGTGGTACAGACCGGTCCCCCACAGACTGGACAGGTACGCAACCCAGGAACCAGTCGCTCGCCTCCATTGGTTCATTGTGCCACGGGCGAGCTTTAATTTCTGCATGAATGCGGACGTGAAGATGGGGCAGTGAGCTTCTGAAGCCAGGCTGCGAAGGGCGAACCATTCCGATGTGGTTTGCACAGAAAAACAAGCCCCCGGGCGTTGCCTAAAGACGCATATGATGACTTCCGAGTCGCCGAGCAACCGACCGGAATGTGATCTAATCTTCTGACTGGAGGTCAGTCCGTTGGAAAAGGCTGAAGCTATCGCTTTCATCCGTCGATTTCTTGAATGTTGCGTGCGAACTGATCCTGAGGAGTTTACGTCCTATTTTTCCGAGGATGCAACCTGGTGGAATTCGCCATGGCAACCTGTCAGAGGACGTGACGCTATCCGGGATGCCTTGCGACGGGGTGCGGAGCGAATGACAGCATTGCCTTGGGAGATTCGTCACATCATGGCAGACGGTGAAGTCGTGATGACCGAGCGAGTGGACCATTTTCTGGTCGGCGACAATCGGGTCAGCGTACCTTGTATGGGAGTATTTGAGTTGCGTGACGGGAAGATCTCCGCGTGGCGTGACTATTGGGACGCCAAGCAGTTCGAGTCTCAAATGCCGCGGTCCGGACCAGGGAGCGAGTAACCACCCACCCTTCCCCAACCCCGACTGAGCTTTCCTTACAGCGCCGGGGCCGGAGCTGAGAGCGGGCGAATAAACGTCAAAGGGAAGAGTTGCCGACGATTCACCCGTCGTGTGCTTTCTTCGCGTGGTTCGGGTAAATTAGCGGAGACGAAAATGCTCGATGACACTCACAATCCGGCGGACGACTGTGTTTTCCTCGCGAAGAGAAACGGCCCATTGCGATGGCCGATGCTTGTCGCATTGGGTGTCGGAATGGTCACTGCCCTCTTATCGATCAGCCTCGCGCATTCGGCGTCTTTGTTCTTTGGAAACGCGGGATCCATTATCACCGCCTTGCTGTTCCCCGGGATTCTCGGCTCGATTGCATTCGCCGGAAACGCCCATGCATTCAGCTTATGGATAGCAGCCGGAATAAACTTCATCTTCTATTTCGTTTTAGTCTGGATTATTTGCGGTGTTTCCAGACGGATTCTTCGTAGGTTCAGGTAGCACTTCACGCCATTGCGGGACTATCACCGCCTACTCTTCCCCAACCCGGACCTACGTTTTACCCGCCCTCTGGCACCGATAGTCCATAATTGCTTCATCGCTCCTTCGCAGGTCAGGCTGAATGTTTGATCAATATGATTACGCGCTCTTGCTCTTCGGAATAATCGCTCTTGGTTGGGCCGTCTTCGCAACGAAGACCGGAGAAGCGTGGACTCGCTTTGGACAAGTGATTCGCCGTGATAAAGCCCCCTTCAAGTTTTGGGCGCAAGTCGTATTTCAGTATCTACTTGGCTTAGGTTTGCTGGGAGGGTGCCTGTACAGGCTCTACACCTTTTCACACTGAACTAATCTCGCTTGCCGACTGGGAGATTCCGCATCCTGGTCGAATGACCGCCAATTCGGAAGTTTGGAAAGAGCAACCGCAGATGCTTCGCTGCGCTCAGCATGACAGCGTGTTTGAGTTTGATTGGAGCGGATAACCGCCAAACCGGACAGAACTCGTTTTTGGCCTGCCGGCGGTTGGCAGCAGGGAAGAAACCGGGTTGGCGACGGATAGGCGCGGCAGCGACCATCGGCATCCTACTCC
This sequence comes from Occallatibacter sp., assembly GCA_049516495.1. Taxonomy (GTDB): domain Bacteria; phylum Acidobacteriota; class Terriglobia; order Terriglobales; family Acidobacteriaceae; genus Telmatobacter. Next base: position 13,141 of record JBEKTB010000004.1, on the reverse strand, counting down.
CTGGAGGAAACACGGATGACTCAAGAAAACAAGCCAGTCCGGCTTACTGACGCGGAAGTGAAAGGCGCGCTTGTGAACGACTCTCTGGGGACGACCGATCAGGCTGATTCCACCGGCTCCGATGAGACCAAGGAGACCGGGGACGCGAAGAAGGGGAACGCGAACACTCGGGAAGACTAGCGGCCAACCCATCGCAGGCCCTAATCGTTGTCAGGCCGCTTGAAGGGCTTTTGCAGGTAAAGCCGCGCTTCGTTCACCGCGCCCTGGGTGTTGTCGTTGGTCTGCACCGCCAGCCGGTACTCGTTGACCGCACGGTCGCGCTGCCCGGTCAGGTCAAATATCTTGCCCAGCGCGATGTGGCTCCAGACCTCGGTCCAGCGCGGCTCGTCGTCGCCCCGGAGCGCGTCGCGATAGGAATTCACGCTGGCCTGGTAGTTGCGCTGCGAGAACAGCACCTCGCCGATGCGGTAGCTTGCCAGCGAACTCTGCGGGTTGGCTTCCAACGCTTTTTGGTACTCGGCCAGCGCGCCGTTCAGGTCGCCCTGCGCCACCAGTTGCTGGCCCTTCAGGATGGCGATGCGCACCTGCAGGTCGGGCGTGGACTTGAGCACCCAGTTCTGCGGGTCGATGCTGATGCGGCGCGGGCGGCCGAAGGTGTCCACCACGAACTGCGTATCGGTGCCCACCACCTCGATCTTCTTGGTTTCCGTCTTGCCGTCGGTTTCGACGCGCAGCTCCACCGGCATGCGGAACAGGTCGAGATCCTGGCCGATTTCACCGATGGTCCGGAATCCCTTGTTGTTGCCCAACCGGTAGACGGCGTACTTGTTGGTGAACTGCGGAGCGCCGGTGCCGTCCACCCATTGCGCAAAGAAGGCGGTCAACTGCTGCTGGCTCTGCGCTTCAGCTACCTTCTCAAAGTCCGATGCGCGCATGCCGGTGTCGGTGTACTGGCTCAGCGCGCCCTTCAGCGTCTCCAGGAACGCCTTGTCGCCAATCTCCCAGCGCAGCATGTGGAAGATCATCGCGCCCTTTTCGAGAGTCATCGACTGGAACTCCGGAGAGAAGGGATTGAGGCGGTTGATGCTCGACAGCGGGATGGTGTCGTACGCCAAGGCTCCGGCGGACACGTCCTGCAAAGCCGCGCGCATGGCGCTCTTGCCGCTATCCTCTTCCACGTACATCAGCTCGCCGTAGCGGGCCATGCCGTTGATGATCCAGGCGTCGCTCAGGGTGCGCGGGCTCACTTCAGAGCCCCACCACTGGTGGGCCATGGTGTTGGCAAGAAGCCGGATTCCGCTCTTATCGCCCACTCTGGAGCCCTGGATCGCCGCCAGTTCCGGCGCCCAGACGGCTGGGAGAGTGTCGTCGGGAATCTCCACCACGTTCAAATGAGGCGTCTCGGGATCGCCAAAGCTGTCGGTAAAGAAGTCGTATTCCTTGGCCGCGGTCTGCGCCAGTTGGTTGGCAGATGCCTGGTGGCCCACCGTCAGGTAGACCTTCACGTTGCCGGGACCGGCCGACACCGGGCCGACATAACGGCCGGCAATCACCGTTCCGGGGAAGCCGGGCTTGCTCCAGTTGAAATCGTATTGGTCGCCGGGCTTACCGTTGGCCAGCGTGACAGACTTCGACCCGCCCTGGGCGCCACTGGCAAAGACTCGCATCCCCTGCGGAACGCGGATGTGCATCTCGGCCGTGAACCGGTTGGTCAGGTAGCCGGTCATGGGGAACCAGCGCGCCGGGTAAAGGAGGTACGTGATCGGCTCCTGAATGGCGGCCAGCTTCAGCCCTTCGACCGGGCCGTCCTCGTTGCCGGTAATCATGCCCTCGTACTCGAAGGTCCAGGTGACCGCTTTGCCGGGGACAAACGGCGTGGCCGGGGTGACGCGGATGGTGCCGTCCGCCGAGCGCTCGCCGGTGAGCACCTTGCCCGAGTCGTCGGAAATCTTTGTCACGCGCAGTGCCGGGTGGAAGCCAAAGCTCACCAACTCGGAGTTTTCGGGCGCCGTAAAGCTCACCGCCACCTTGGCCGCTATGTGGTGGGTCGCCGGGTCGAGCTCGGCGTCGATGGTATAGCCCGCAACGGTCAGCGTCTGCCGTTCCACCCGCTGGGCAAACAGGGGGGCAGCCACAATCAACAGGGCGCAGGCCAAACCGCCCGCCCACGGCAACATCTTCATTCGTGTACGCTTCGCAGCAATGATCGCAGCCATTTTCTTCTCTCATTTCCACAAATCTTCAGATGCCGGCAAACCAAAATCCGCCTCAGCGCTCGATTCCCTCACGCCCGGCCGACCTCTTCCACCGCCTGGCGTCCAGCCGCACCCATCACGTCCAGCGTGATTTCGGCCACCCTGTCGATCGCGCCGGCGCTCGCTCCCGGTCGCGTGCTCAACAGACTGCGAATCCGCGCCAGCTCTTCCATCATGGACTGACGCGGAGGCCCGTCCGGTAGCAGGGGCTCAATCTGTTGGACGATATTTGTCGCCGTAAAGTCGTCCTGAATCAGCTCCGGGACCACCCGCCTGCCGGCGATCAGGTTGGCCATGGCCACGTGCGCCACCGTCACCACCCGTTTGGCGATAGCATACGTTAGCGGCGACACCCTGTAGACGACGACAAAAGGATTGCCAATCAGCGCCGCCTCAACCGTGGCCGTGCCGCTGGCCACCACCGAGGCGCGGGCATGCAAGAGCGCTGCGCGGGCATCGTCCACCAGCCGGACAGTCAACCCGCCGCCCAGCCGGCCTACCACGTTCAGAACCATCTCCCGCTGGATCGCGGTCAGGGTAGGCGCGAGGGGCACGAGGAACTCCAGATCTCTGATCGGTGCTCGTTCTCCCGGTTTCGGAGCCACCAGGCGCCGGGCCGCTTGCAGCATCTCCGGCAGATTGTCGCGAATCTCCTTTGCGCGGCTTCCGGGCAGCAGGGCGATCCAGGTCTTTTCCGGGTCCAGTTGGTGTTCCCCGGCAAACTGCGCGCGGCTCACGGTGGGCTGGGCCAGTTCCGCCAGCGGATGGCCTACGAACTCCGCCTCCACGCCCTGCTCCCGGTAGAACGGCTCCTCGAAAGGGAAGATCACCAGCATCTCGCGGATGTATTTCCGCACCAGCTTGATGCGGTGCTTCTTCCACGCCCACAACTGCGGGCTGACGAAGAAGATGACCGGAATGCCAAGCTTGTGGAGTTCCTTGGCCAGACGGAAATGAATGTCCGGAAAATCGATGAGCACGGCCACCGACGGACGCCGTTCGCGGACGGACTGTTTGAGTTTGCGAAATTCGCGATAGATGCGCGGCAGGTGCCGGACCACCTCGGTCAGCCCCATCACAGCCATGTCTTCCGAGCGCACCACGCACTCAAGGCCCGCGTCGGCCATGCGCTGCCCGCCCATGCCGAAAAAGCCGGCCGTGTGGCCTGCGGCAGCGAGCTGCTTCTTGAGCGCTTTCACCAGCAGAGCGCCATAGTGCTCGCCGCTGGCCTCGCCTGCCGAAATGAAGATGTTGGGGAGCATTTTTCCTTGCTGCGCGGGTCTGGTCAAGCGCTGGTGACCATCATAGCGGCTTCGTCAAAGCAACCGGAATTCCCCGGTATACCGAACTTGCCGGCGCGGCGTTTCTGCCCCGATCTCCCGGCCCGTCGAAACCGGCCCGGCTCTCCCGGCCCGGGAGAGATTTGAACCCGCAAAATTGACGCATTCCTTGCGCATTCAATGATATAAAGGGTCAACGAATGGGAAGCGTTTGCTTGTACTTGTGGCGGGGGAAGGGGCGAGCCTTGGTTCAAATTGAGGGGGCAGGAACTGTGCGTGACATGTTCGAGCATGACTCCACACCGCGATCCTTGCCGTCTATAAGGACGTGCACATGAGCTTCAAAGCCACAGGGAGAGCAATGTTCCCCGGCCGCCGTGAAATTGCCGTGCAACCGCAAACCAGCAGGACGAATCGGAACCGATTGACTTCTTCGGAACCTTTCGAGTGACAAATCTGCAGCGTCCAGATCATTGAGAGACGGAGGGTGCGAATGCAATTCCAAGGAATTCCTGTATCAGCCCACTTCGAATCGGCCGTTTCTCCGCAGGCCGGAAGCCGCGCAGAGCTTGCGGCATGCATGGCGCGGCTACGCCCCAGACCGACTAAAACCTGGACTAATGCAGAGACTTCCCAGGGCGGAAATACGTATCTGAGAACCGCCGGCGTGTTGATTACTTGCGGGTTTGCCCGGACCGGGTCTCTGATGCGCAGGTCCTTGCCGGCTTTGAGGCATTTCCCCACTTTCACCGCTGCACCAAGCGCGCTGTTGTTTGCCCTGGTTCTGGCCTGTCTTGCGCAGCCCGTACAGTGCAAGGGACAGGATGGAACGCCGTCGTCGGCCGTTGAAGCCCCCCCAGCGCCGAAACCTTACGATTTCAACAACGACATCTTTTACCGGAACAAGCTGGAGTACTCCCAGGAACTGGGAGTTCTTCCCATCAATATTCCTTTTGTTTTCGATGTTTTCGTGTCCGACGATTACACGCAAAAGCCTCTTCATTACACGCTTGTGCCCATCTTCCCTTCGCTCCGATGGCAGATGGGAAAAATCAATGGTCCCTGGATTCTGCGCGGCAATACCGACCTGACCCTGACCCTGTCGTTCACGGCGATTCCCCGGGGCCCGGAAACACATTATGAGGCGTACGATATGGGCTTCCGGCGCAACTTCGTCCCTCGCAACTGGAGGGCAACGCCCTACTTTGAGACCCGCATCGGAGCCGGGTTCATCAATGCGCAAGAACCACATGGTGTGAAATACGCGCAGGGGCAGGATTTCACCTTCACTCTCATGGTAGGCAGCGGCGCGCGTTATAACTTCAATCCCCGTTGGAGCATGGAGATCGCCTGCGAGTACATGCACGTCTCCAATCTCTACTTGTCGGAACCCAAGTATCCCGACAATGGAATCAATGTTTACGGTCCGTGGGTCGGGCTCAATATGCGGCTCGGCAAGCCCAAGAAATCCGTGCAATGACATCGAAAATTCGATCGTGACAATCGCAATTTCCGGATTACATTGGAAGCGGGAGGTCATGCCATGCGGTTCTTCCCCAACCCCCTCCGCAAAAGCAGGATTGCATTCACACTCGTTTTTGCAACCCAATTCCTATTCGCGGCCGGCATTTTGCTGGTGAACGGTGCGGCGCAGGAAGCTGACACCGCGGCTCCAGCGCCGGAGCCGCTTCCCCCTCCAGCCGTTTTCCAGAACCGGATTCCCAGCGATCAGCTCGCTTTTCTCAACGATTATGCGGGCCGGCCGGCGAAAGACGTGACCAAAGACAAGCGCTTCCGCAACCTGATGAAGCAGATCACTCCGCGCACCACCTATCACTACGGCCGCGATATGCCGCTTTCAGAAACCAGCGAGACCCTGCTCGACGGGCCGCCGCTGCCGGTCGACATTCGCGATGGGCGCTACGCAATGGTGGCCAGCCACGGAGGCCCGTACCTGCGAGGCAAGGGATTCGTCTGGTTCGACATGCAGGAGGGCATTGCCCTGGGCGGCGTCTTTTTCCATCCCACCAACGGCGAGCCCACGCCCACGCTGGCCATCTTTTCCCGCCAGTTGAAGCAGACCACCCTCAGCATGAGCCAGCTCCCCCTGGCCTTTGCCGGGGATGTGATTCAATGGGCTACGCGGGTCGGCATCCGGCCCGTCACCACGCGCTACTTCATTCCTGAAAACGGCAGGAAGTACGTGCTGGTGCACGACGAAGACTATTGCGACCACCCGGAGGATCAGCCCCCGCCGCCTCAGGACGAGTGCCAGCAGTTGAATGCGGACGCCGCCGATGTGGATCTGACTGCGGCCACTTTCATGGCAGAGACCCACAATGCGGCCAACGCCACGGCGTGGATGCTCAGCCCGGAACTGGTGGCCTGGTTCGGCGTGCGCGACCAGTCGTGCAGGGTTGGCCCGGACAGATTGCGCTGCCGGATTCGCCTGACCCGCCAACGCACCCGGACGCTGCTCAACCGGAATTGATGGTCAGTCGCGGCCGGAATTGAAGATCAGACTCCGCGACGGGCTCGCACGGCGGCTGCCAACTCGCCGAGCAGGGAGCGGGTTTCAGCCCAATCGATGCAGCCGTCGGTGATGCTCTGCCCGTAGACCAGCGGCTGCCCGGGGACGAGCTTCTGCGCTCCGGCCACCAGGTTGCTCTCAATCATTACGCCGATGATGTTCTCGTTTCCCGCGGCAACCTGCGCCGCGACATCGTGGCAGACGATCGCCTGGCGGCGGAAGTCCTTGCTCGAGTTGGCGTGGCTGAAGTCGATCATGATGCGCGGCTCGATTCCGGCCTTCTTCATTTGCTCCGCGGTTTGGGCCACGCTCTCCGCCGTGTAGTTCACCATCTTTCTGCCGCCGCGCAGAATGATATGGCAGTCCGGATTCCCGGTGGTGACAAAGATGGCGGATTGCCCGTGCTTGGTGTGTCCCAGAAAGGTGTGCGAATTCGCGGCGGAGAGCACGGCGTCGATGGCCACCTGGATGTCGCCCGAGGTCGCGTTCTTGAAGCCCACCGGGCAGGACACGCCGGAAACCAACTGGCGATGCACCTGGCTCTCGGTGGTGCGCGCCCCGATGGCGCCCCAGCTCACGAGGCCGGCAATGTACTGCGGCGAAATCATGTCCAGGAACTCGGTTCCGGTAGGCACGCCCATCTCGGCCAGGTCCAGGAGCAGGTTTCGCGCCAGGCGCAGGCCGTCGTTGATCTTGTAGGACTGGTCGAGATACGGGTCGTTGATCAGTCCCTTCCAGCCGATGGTGGTGCGGGGCTTTTCGAAATAGACCCGCATGACGATGCGCAGATCGGCGGAAAACTCGGCAATGGCGGTTTTCAGCAGCGCAGCGTACTCGCGCGCAGCCTTGGTGTCGTGAATCGAGCAGGGACCGACGAGCACCAGCAGGCGCGGGTCGCGATGGCCCAGAATTTCTGTAATCTCGTGGCGGGCGTTGAAGATGGTCGCCGAGGAGGCTTCGGTCGCGGGGCGCTCTTCCTCAAGAAACACGGGAGGAAGAACGACCTTGGTCCATTGAATGCGAAGGTCTTCCGTGGTGTGGAACATGGCTCTCTTTCCTGGAGTGCGCAACGAGTCGCCGTTCCGGTCCGAGGCCGTAGCCCGGGCCGGGGAGACTGGCGCACCCTTTCTTCAGAATTTATCAGCCGAAGGCTGAAACCGGACTGAGCCGACTGTCCGCGAGCAGCTTCAGCACGGTCGCAGAATGAGTACAGACGGGATAGAAATACGGGTGGCCCAGGTCTCGCTTTTGAGACCTGGGAGACAAGAAGCCTCACCTTTGGGTCTTGGAATCGACGAGGCTCAATGTTCGTAGCGCTGTTCGCCCGCTTCCAGCGCCACCGGCAGCCGGTTCTGTTCCGGCGGAAGGGGACAGGTGGCGTAGGGCGTGTAGGCGCAGGGAGGATTTTCCAGGCGGTTGAAGTCAAGGGTCAGCTCGCCCGGCTGTCCAAGCCCGTGGTCCGGCAGTCCGGTGTGGAGAAAACGCGCCGCGCCGTAGGTGGTGGTGTGGCTGGTCTGGTCGCGCAGGATGAAAAACAGCGTATCCGCCTCGCCAGCCTCGATCACCGGCTCCAGTTGCAGAGTTTTGCCGTCGAGCGTGAATTCGGCGATGCCCGGCGCGGGCAGATCGAGCGTGGTCCCAATGACGGTGGGAATCCTCTCAATGTGCGGCGGGTTGAAGGGAATCCAGCGCGCCGTCACGCGGAAACGCGGGTCGGGTGCGTACCAGTTGAGCCCGTGGAAGCCGGTGCGGGTGGGCGAATCGGCGTCCTTGATGCGCAGGGCGAAACGGTCGCCGCGTTCGAGCACCGCCATCGTCAGTCCGTGCCAGACGATGGTCGAGGGCTTCGAGTCGATGGCCAGTGGGCCTTCACGGGCGGGTTGGCCGTCAATGGTTAGATCGGGCGGAAAGCCGCCGGCGGGCGCCAGCAACTGGATGATCGCTTTGCCCGCGGGCGCTTGTCCGCCCGTCGTTGCCTTTGTGCTCGCGGGTTTGCCGCTGCCGGTCATGCCGCTGACCGTGAAGAGGCCTATGTGGTCGGGAGCCTTGGCGCGAATCCGGATCTGGTTGTCCGCGGCGGCGCCAAAGGAGTTGAAGCCCGGCTTGAGCCACTCCAGGCCTACCAGCGTCAGCCAGCCGTCGGGGGCGGCCAACTCGTGTTCCCGCTGCGCACGCCAGGCAGCCAAATCCTTGCTCCAGGCGCCCTCAGCCTCAGTTCCGGCCGCAGCGGCCGCCGGAGCCTGCGCCATCGCCGGCGCGGCTCCCAACCAGCCCCAGTTAGCGGGCAACAAAATCACAGCAAGCGAAACCAGACCTGCCAGGCGGATATTCATCAAGCGAAACTCCCAACCCCATTGCGGTTTTACTTATTATGACCGCACGGGGGACTGAGGTTAGACTTTCTGCGGGAATCGGGAAGAGGTTTCGCGATGGTTTTTCGCGTGAACAACCGGGCCGGCGCAGGTCTCGCTCTTTTTCTTTGCCTGCCGGCGCTCCTGGTGGGGCAGAAGGGCTGGCCCCAAACGGGAGCGGCTGCACTGGTTGAAACTGCACAGGTTGAGGCTGCACAGGCGGCGCCCTCTCCTCCGGATCCGGTGCTCACCCACCGTCCTCCGCCCAAATCGACGGCTGCGCTCGCCAAGGTGACTCCGGAGGGCCGCATTCACGTCGACGTGCTGGTCACGGACTCTGCCGGCAAGCCAGTCTCCGGCCTCCAACCCTGGGACTTCAAACTGCTGGACGATGGCCAGCCGCGCAAGATTCTCTCTTTCCGATCTGTCGATGGGGCAGCGGTCAAGCCCGACCCGCCGGTTGAGGTCATTCTTCTCTTCGACACCGCAAACCTCCCCTTCCAGGAGGTCTCGTTCACGCGCCAGGAGATCATGAAGTTTCTCCGCCAGAACGGTGGGCATCTGGCTCAGCCGGTTTCGATCTTTCTGCTTTCCGATGCCGGCTTGCGGATTCAACCCCGGCCTTCAGTGGACGGCAACGCCCTGGCTACGGTGGTCGACCAGATCAAGGGAAGCGTCCATGCCATCAATGCGGCCATGGGCGCGGCGGGCGATGTTGAGCGCTTCCAGTTGTCCGTCCGGCAGATAACCGCCATAGCCGAAAACGAGGCGCGACGACCGGGCAGAAAGCTGCTCATCTGGGTCGGCCCCGGCTGGCCGATGCTCGACCGCCGGAGCATCGTGTATTCCGAGAAGGAGCAGCAGCGCTACTTCGACGGAATCGTCGAGTTGTCCACCAGGCTGCGCGAGGCGCGCATGGCCGTCTACAGCGTCTCTGCAGCCGGCCCGGGGCTGGGCGCCGGCGCCGATCGCACATTCCTCTATCAGGATTTCCTGAGAGGCGTGAAATCGCCCCGCCAGGCGGATACCGGCAACCTGGCGTTGAAGGTTCTTGTTTCCGAGAGCGGCGGGCGCATTCTGGGCCCGGACAACGAACTCGCGGCCCAGATCGACAGTTGCATCGCGGAGGCAAATGCCTTCTACACTCTCTCGTTCGACCCTCCCCGCCCCGAGCACGCCGACGAGTATCACGACCTGAAGGTGCAGGTGGCGCAACCCGCGCTGACCGTCCGCACCAATACCGGCTATTACAACCAGCCGTAAAATTTCGCACTTCAGCCGATGCCGGCGCAGGCCTTGAGGATTAGGATTTCGAAACGGGCAGGAGGACGGTAAAATGTCGCCGTCCCTGAAGCCCCCAAAGGAGATTGCGAATGAAGATCATTGCTTCCCCAATGTCTTCCATGGTGCTTGTAGCAGCGCTCTCGCTGTTTGCCAGTGCCCAACAACCGAATCCCCAACAGATTCATGATGCAGCGCCCATCAATCTTGTGCCGGGAATCGGCCCGCTGTTAACGCCCGGCGGATCGTCCAGTTGGACCGGCATTTCGCTCATCGAGAACATCCCGGGCACGTCCCTCTACCCGATTACGAGCGACAAGACCGTGCTCTATATCGGATTCACTGCCGGTACCACGGTGGATCTCGGGAACATGGTCCTCTACACCACCGAGCGGGAGCACAGGACAATTACCGCGGTCACTCCGGTCAAGCTGTGGGGAAAGTCGGACCCAACCATCACACTGACCGACACACGAGTCTGCCCGATCCAGCCGCTCTCGGGAACCAATCCCTGCATCCTGCGGCTCGATCCCATCAAGCTTTCGCTATCGTCGCTCAATGACTACTACTTCACGGTGTATTTCGCAAAAACGGACGATGATACTCACTTGGCGCGGCCCCGGGCTTTCATTGGCAGTCTCACCGGCGGCGAGGATGTCGGCAAGGATGACACTCAGTTGAGCGTGGGCGCCTCTGTGCCGGACCTGCTCGGGAACGGCGACAAGAACCCGCCTTCCTTTCTTCTTGTGGCCGTCATGAACAATTGAGCGCAGGCGACGGTCGCGCACGGAGAACGGCTTTTCTTGATGGATTCTCGAATCGCGCCGATTTCAGGCGTTGTCGTTGAAGTGTGGCTCCGCGGAGGCAAGTTGACAGCACCCTCGACCCTGCCTAAGATTAAAGAGGGAAAGTGTAGGATTTTTCCTCAGTTAAACATTACTAAGGGAAGTGTTTAGCTGGTTTGTTCGGAGCTGGGCGCACGATTGGGCGCCCGAAAGCAGCGCCGGTTGAGCCCGGACGGAGAGCAGGGAAGATGTCGGATGCGCGCGTCAGTCCGCGAGAGCGGCTGGTGCTCACGGCCATCATCGAGATGTACATCGCCAGCGGCGAACCGGTGGCGTCGCAGGCCGTTGCGCGTTATTTTGCCAACCGGGAAGGCTTGAGTTCCGCCACCATCCGCAATGTGATGGCCACGCTGGGCGAGGCTGGTTTGCTGGAGCAGCCGCACACCTCCGCCGGCCGCGTTCCCACCGCCGCCGCTTTCCGCTACTACGTTGAGCAGATTACCCAGCCGGGCCGCATGGCCGCCGGTATGGCGGGCGGTCTCGATCCCATGACGAAAGGGGCTTCTGCGATGGGGCCTGCGCCGTTGAGTGAGGCCCGCCGCGGACAGATCGAGGAGAGCTTTTCGGGCGTAACCAGCAGCAACGACTACCTGGAGCGCACTTCGCACGTGCTGGCCTTGCTTTCGAGCGGCCTGGGAGTGGCCCTGGCCAGTTCCACCGGCGCACAGGTGCTGGAACATATTCATTTTTCGCGCCTTTCCACCGGCCGCGTCCTGGCCGTGCTGGTCACCCAGTCGGGCGCCGTTCTGGATCGCGTGCTGGTACTGGACCGCGAGCTGACCCACGTGGAGCTGGAAACGGCCGCGCGCTACTTGAACGAGAGCTTCCGTGGATGGCCCATCGAGCGCATTCGCTCGGAGATTACACGCCGCGTGGAACAGGAGCGCGAGGCCTACCACCAGATGCTGGCTTCGGTCGAGGAACTGTGCCGCAAGGGCGCTCTGGCCGGCGATGAGTTCGGCCCGGCGATCTTCGTCGATGGAATGGCCAACCTGATTGCTGCCGAGGTGGACCGCGAGCGGCTGCGGCAGATGCTGCTGGCTCTGGAGGCCAAGCAGCGGCTGGTGGATCTGCTGACCGCCTACGTGGACGGCCGCCAGCAGGAAGTGCGCGTGGTGGTGGGACCGGATCTGGTGGGCCAGGCTGAGGCGTCGCACGCCATGCAGGACCTGGTTCTGATCGGAGCCCCGGCCCGCCTGGGCGGAGCCAACCTGGGAACGGTCGCCGTGATTGCGCCCACCCGCATCCAGTATCAGGAGATGATCCAGGCCGTGCGCTACATCGCCCGGCTCTCCGAGCGCCTGCTTGAAGTTCCCGCCGACTAGGCCCAGCACAGGCGCCCCAAGGCCATCCGCACGGCGTGAGCAGGTCATGAATGGAGCGCGCGTTGCTCCCCATAACCAGGAAAGATGCCGGCGTCTGCCGGGGAAATTATCATTGAAACAGATACGAAAGTTCTTTCGGAGAAAACATAGAGTCATGCCAGAACAACAAACGGAATTGAAAGAGTTGGAGGATGGGGTGGCCGATCCGCTCGCACCCGCCGGTAACCCGGTAAAGGAGGACTCCGGCTCGCCGACGATCGCAAGCCAGGCGGAACTCGCTAACCCGGACCTGTCCGCTGGTCAGGAGCCGCCCGTGAGCCGTGAGCAGTTTGACCAGCTCAAAGCTGAGCGCGACCAGTTGCTCGACCGCCTGGCCCGTCTGCAGGCCGAGTTTGAGAATGCCCGCAAGCGAGGCGAACGCGACCGGATCTCCGACCGCGACTATGCCACCGGCAGCGTCGTCGAGCAGTTCCTGCCCGTACTGGACAACTTTGACCTGGCGCTCAAGTCGACTGGCTCGCCGGAGCAGTTGCGCTCCGGAGTCGAGTTGATCGTCAAGCAGATGGAAGATGTTCTGCGGCAGATGCAGGTGCTTCCGATCCCCGCCGTGGGCGAGGAGTTCGATCCCCGCCAGCATGAGGCGCTCGGTTCGGTGGAACGCGACGATCTGCCTGACCAGCACGTGGCCGAAGAGATTCGTCGCGGCTACCGGCTGCGGGACCGGCTTTTGCGTCCGGCGCTGGTGCGCGTGGTATCCAACCCTAAACAGGAAAGCGAATGAGTTCTAATACAAGAGTGAGCAAAGAAGATTACTACGAAGTTCTGGGAGTCTCCCGAGAAGCCAGCGACCAGGAATTGAAGAGCGCGTATCGCAAGCAGGCGCTCAAGTACCATCCTGACCGCAACCCCGGCAACCACGCGGCTGAAGAGAAGTTCAAAGAGGCCAGCGAGGCGTACCAGGTGTTGAGCGACGCCGACAAGCGCGCCGCCTATGATCGCTACGGCCATGCCGGCGTCAGTGGCGCGGGGCAGGGTTTCGGCGGCCCGTTTGCCGGCGGCGTGGACATCGGCGACATCTTCGGCGACCTGTTCGGCGAGATGTTCTCGATGGGCGGCAGCCAGCAGCGCGGCTCCCGTCAGCAGCGCGGCGACGATCTGCGCTTCGACCTGGCCATCGACTTTGAAGACGCCTTCTTCGGCTCTGAAACCGAGGTGAAGATTCGCCGCCTTGAGACCTGCACAGCCTGCAATGGCCGCGGCAGCGCCTCCGGCCG
>JBEKTB010000003.1:0-51483 GCA_049516495.1 Occallatibacter sp. | reverse complement strand
TCCCGATTGGAGGCGCCCACGATCAAGGGGTAGGTGTCAATTTTGTTTTGTTCAGCCGTCACGCAACCGGTGTGCGTCTCGAGTTCTATCACAATCCCGACGATTCCTCTCCTACGAGGACCATTGAATTGGATCCGGTGCGTAATCGTACGGGCGACGTCTGGCATGTGTGGGTGCGCGGCATTCCCGCAGGTCAACTCTACGGTTATCGCGTCGATGGGCCGTATCTACCCAAAGAGGGCCATCGCTTCAACCCAAATAAGCTGCTTCTGGATCCGTACGCAAGAGCAATTGCCGGGGTCGAGAAATGGGATCTTCTAGCCGCACGCGGCTACGATTCATCCAGCAGCCTGACTGACTTGTCGTTCTCGACTGTTGATAACGCCGGCACCACACCGAAATCCATCTTTACCGACGACCATTTCGACTGGGAGATGGATTCGGCTCCAAAACGTTCCGCCTCTGACACAGTCATCTACGAGACACACGTTCGCGGCTTCACAATCCATCCGAGTTCGGGCGTAGCGCATCCTGGAACCTTCGTTGGCCTGATCGAAAAGATCCCGTATCTCCAAGACCTGGGAGTGACCGCCATTGAGCTGATGCCTGTTCTCGAATTTAACGACAATGAGTCGCAATTGCTCAATCCAGTCACGGGAGAGAGACTCAAGAACTACTGGGGCTACGATCCCGTCGCCCTTTTCGCTCCGAAGCAGTCTTACTGCGTTGGAGGACGGCACGGTCAGCAGATCCAGGAGTTCCGAGAAATGGTCAAGGCCTTTCACCGCGCAGGCCTTGAAGTGATCCTGGATATCGTGTTGAACCACTCGGCCGAGGGAGACGAACTGGGTCCCACGATTTCTCTGCGCGGAATTGAGAACTCGATCTTCTATATGTTGCGAGAGAACGGTTGCCGATACTACAAGAACTTTTCCGGCGTTGGCAACACGCTTAACGCGAATCACCCCGTCGTGCGGGAGTTTGTCAGGAATGTGCTTCGCTACTGGGTCATGCACATGCATGTGGATGGTTTTCGCTTTGACCTTGCTTCGATCCTGGGCCGAGATGAGCATGGAAATGTTCTGCGTGACGCTCCACTTCTCGAGGGCATTGCGGAGGATCCCATACTGCGTGACGTAAAAATCATCGCGGAAGCGTGGGACGCAGGCGGTGCCTATCAAGTGGGAGGCTTTTCCACCAAGCGCTGGACTGAATGGAATGGCCGCTTCCGTGACGATGTGCGCCGCTTCTGGGTTGGCGACGCGGGCATGATCGGATCGTTCGCAAGCCGAATCTGTGGAAGCTCGGATTTGTACCAAAGCTCAGGCAAGGGCCCCGCGAGCAGCCTCAACTTTGTTACTTGTCATGACGGCTTTACGCTGAACGATTTGGTGAGCTACAAGCAAAAGCACAATGACGAAAATGGCGAGTTCAGCCGCGATGGGACCGATGCCAACTACAGCGACAATTGCGGTGTGGAAGGGACGAGCCAGGATACCGGTGTCGAGGGCGTGCGAAACCGCTTGATCAAAAATCTCTTGTTAACCTTGTTTATTTCTCGCGGGGTTCCTATGTTGCTCGGCGGGGATGAGTTTCGACGGACCCAGCGTGGCAATAACAATGCCTATTGTCAGGATAACGAGGTGAGCTGGTTCGACTGGAGCCTGATTGAAAAACACAAGGAGATCCATCGCTTTGCTCGGGGAATGATCGCCTTTCGCCGAACACATATTGTCTTGCGAAGAGAAAAGTTCTACGCGGACGAAGACATAAAGTGGTCCGCGCCAGACGGTGCCACTCCCGACTGGGCGGACCAGCGGCAAAAATCCATCGCGTGTCTCATTCCAGGACTGACAGAACCCGACTTGTTTCTCCTGTTTAACGCCGACACCAGATCGGTCGATTTTTACCTTCCTGCCTTGCCCGCTGGGAAGATCTGGCGTCTGGCAGTCGATACTTCCCGAATTTCCCCCGATGATCTCTTCGACCCCGGGAAAGAACCTCCCATACAGGGCCAAATTGGTTTTCGGCTTGAACCTCGATCAAGCGCAATTCTCTTATCGGATAGTGGCGAGGTGCTTCGTGACAATTAGCCCTGCTGCCGGGAAACCGGCTGACCCATCCATTCTTGTGAACGTCCCAAAGCTCGTCACAGACTATTACGAGTTGCGGCCCGATCCGAGCGATCCCCGACAGCGGGTTGTCTTCGGTACGTCCGGTCATCGCGGATCTGCGTTGGACGTTGCGTTCAACGAATGGCACATCCTGGCCATCGCTCAGGCGATCTGCGATTATCGCAAATCCCAGAACATTAACGGACCGCTGTTCATGGGGATGGATACTCACGCCTTGTCCGAACCTGCATTCGCGAGCGCGCTTGAAGTGCTTGCGGCAAATGACATCGAAGTGATGCTCTCCGAAGGGACACCATACACCCCAACCCCAGCCGTCTCCCACGCGATTCTGCTTTACAACCGCGCGCGAAAGTCAGGTCTTGCCGACGGTATCGTAATCACGCCGTCTCACAATCCTCCCGATGACGGAGGATTTAAGTACGATCCTCCGCATGGAGGACCGGCGGACTCGAGCGTGACTTCGTGGATTGAATCGAAAGCCAATGCGTTTCTGGAGCGCGGCCTCGACGGTATTAAGCGAACGCAGTTTGCCAAAGCGCTGCGTGCACCCACAACCCACAAACACGACTTTTTGAGCATCTATATCAATGATCTCAACAACGTCGTCGATATGAATGCGGTGCGCGACGCCAGGATTAAGCTTGGCGTAGATCCCCTCGGCGGAGCGGGCATCGATTATTGGCCGCGGATTGCCGAGCAGTATGGTCTCGATCTAACGATCGTAAACAAATCTGTCGACCCCACATTTCGCTTCATGAGCGTGGATTGGGACGGAAAGATTCGCATGGATCCTTCCTCGCCTTACGCGATGCAAAGGCTCATCGCATTGAAAGACAAGTTCGATATCGCGTTTGCCAGCGATACCGATCACGACCGGCACGGCATCGTGACCAAAGGATGCGGGTTGCTGCCTCCCAATCACTACCTTTCAGCGTGCGTCAGCTATCTGTTCGCGAACCGGCCCAATTGGAGTGAGGACGTCGCCGTCGGCAAGACCGTGGTGAGCAGCAGCATGATCGATCGTGTCAGCGCTCGCCTGGGGCGGCGGCTTTATGAAGTTCCGGTGGGCTTTAAGTGGTTTGTCGAAGGACTACTCGCCGGGCGCTTGGGTTTTGGCGGCGAGGAGAGCGCGGGCTCCTCCTTTCTCCGGCGCGACGGCAGCGTATGGACCACTGATAAAGACGGAATCGTTCCTTGTTTATTGTCGGCGGAGATCACGGCGCGCGTTGGCAAAGATCCAGGCGAGATCTATCGCGAGCTAACTCGCGAACTGGGTGATCCCATCTACGAACGCATCGATGCTCGCGCTACGCCAGAACAAAAAGCCGTTCTGGCAAGATTGTCCCCGTCCGACATTCGCGCTACAGAAATTGCCGGCCAGCCGATCCAGAAGATTCTGACCACCGCTCCCGGATACGGTAATCCGGGAGACGGCAATCCAATTGGAGGAATCAAAGTGATTGCCAAGGATGGTTGGTTTGCGGCCCGTCCTTCGGGCACGGAAGAAATCTACAAGATCTACGCCGAAAGCTTCGTTGGTCAAAAACATCTACGACAGATCGAGGAAGAAGCCCAGACCATTGTTTCGGAGACCCTGGCTCGCAGTGCTCAGGCAGTATGAACTGATAAGCCATACGAGGAGTTTGTTTATGAGCAGTTCGAGAATCGTTGATCGTCCGCTTGATCCAGCCGTTTCAGATGCTCTTACCGACTTGGCTTTGGACCTTAGATGGTCATTCAATCACTCGGCGGATCAGCTTTGGCAGCGACTCGACCCCGAACTTTGGGAACTTACCTACAATCCCTGGGTTCTGCTGCAAACCGTCTCGCGGGAGAAACTGCAAAGTGTCACTTCCGACCCGGAATTTCAAAGACTCTTGGCTGATCTCCACCACGAGAAAACGCTCGCCGAAGAGTCGGAAGCGTGGTTTCAAAAGGCGCATCCGCGCTCGGGCGTGTCGACAATCGCGTATTTCTCCATGGAGTTCATGTTAAGCGAGGCGCTGCCGATTTATTCTGGCGGACTCGGCAATGTTGCCGGCGATCAGCTCAAGGCGGCAAGTAACCTCGGCGTCCCGGTGACTGGGGTTGGTTTGCTTTATCAACAAGGATATTTTCGCCAGGAAATTGATCCACAAGGCCACCAGCATGCTTTGTACCCATTCAATGATCCCGGCCAGCTACCGATTCGACCGGTGCGCGAGCCAAACGGCGAATGGCTGCGCCTGGCCATAGCCTTGCCTGGTTTCAAGTTGTGGATCAGAGTTTGGCAAGTAAAGGTGGGCCGGGTCAAATTGTATTTGCTCGACACCAACGATCCCGCGAACCCTCCAGCTTACCGCGGCATTACGACGGAACTGTACGGAGGTGGTCCGGAGTTGCGCTTGAAACAAGAGCTAGTCCTTGGTATTGGAGGCTGGCGGCTCCTGCGAGCCTTGGGACTGCAACCCGAGGTCTGCCATCTCAATGAGGGTCACGCTGCATTCGCGGTGCTGGAACGGGCGCGTTCCTACATGGAAGACAACGGCGTGCCATTCGACGTCGCCCTCGCCGTCACCCGTGCCGGCAACCTTTTTACGACCCATACACCCGTGGAGGCGGGCTTCGACCGCTTTGCTCCCAGCCTGATTGAGCGATATCTCAGTGAGTATGCCGAGGAGAAATTGTCGCTTTCGATTGACGAGCTGCTAACGTTGGGGCGACGCGATCGCCAGGATTCCTCCGAACCGTTCAATATGGCCTATTTGGCGGTCCGCGGCAGCGGCGCCATCAACGGCGTCAGCAAATTGCACGGTCAAGTGAGCCGCCGGATCTTCCAGCCCCTCTTCCCAAGGTGGCCTGAAACAGAGGTGCCGGTAACGCACGTGACCAACGGAGTGCACACCCCTTCTTGGGACTCTGCTGAAGCAGACCGCTTGTGGGAACTCTGCTGCGGGAAACAATACTGGCACGGAACACTGGCTAACTCAGAAAATGATTTTCGCGCAGCCAGCGATTCCGACCTCTGGCAACTACGCGCAGATAGCCGCAAAAATCTGGTTCACTACGTCCGAAGACTCTACGGCCGTCAATTGGCAGCTCGGGGAGCGTCGTCGGAAGACCTGGCGCAGGCCGCACTGATACTCGATGACAATACTCTGACTTTGGGATTTGCCCGTCGCTTTGCCACGTACAAACGCCCGAACCTTCTCCTGCACGATCCGGCGCGGCTTCTCAACATCCTGACGAATGGAGAGCGCCCGGTTCAACTCCTGCTTGCCGGCAAGGCTCATCCCCAGGATGCCGATGGGCAAGAAATGATCCGACAGTGGTTTGAGTTTTCTCGCCGCCCAGAAGTTCGCTCCCGGGTCGTCTTCCTTTCGGATTACGACGTCCTTATGGCGGAGCATCTGGTTCAGGGCGTCGACGTCTGGGTGAACACTCCGCGTAGGCCCTGGGAAGCAAGCGGAACAAGCGGCATGAAGGTGTTGGTGAACGGCGGGTTGAATCTTTCGGAACTCGATGGCTGGTGGGCAGAGGCGTATTCCCCGGAAGCAGGCTGGGCGATCGGAGATGGACGCGAACACGGGGATGACCCTTCTTTGGATCAGGCCGAAGCTGAAAGTCTCTATGCAGTGCTCGAAAGGGAGGTTATCCCGGAGTTCTATACCCGCGATGAGCATGGTATTCCGCGCGGCTGGATTGCCCGGATGCGTGAAAGCATGACCCGCTTGACCCCGGCCTTTTCGACAAATCGCGCGGTCCGCCAATATACCGAAGAACACTATCTCTCGGCGGCTGCAGCGTTTCGCCAGCGCGCCGAGAATCGAGGTTCAACGGGCGCCGATCTCGTCGCCTGGCAGGCCGAACTGGCGAAGCACTGGTCAGCGCTGCGATTCGGCCCTGCGACCGTCGAGCAACAAAGCGGGCGATATTTATTTCACGTTCAGGTTTTTCTTGGTGATATCGATCCCGATGCGGTGAGGGTCGAGCTCTACGCGCAGGCGCAGAAGGACGAGGACCAAGTCTCGCTTGCCATGAACCGTGGCGAACACCTGATCGGAGTGACGAGTGCCTTCACCTACAGTGCTTCTGTTCCGACAAGTCGTCCGGCTGCTGACTACACGCCGCGCCTGGTTCCGCAACGCGCAGGAGCATCCGTGCCGCTTGAGGCTCCTTTCATTCTGTGGCACGAAGCACCCTCCTGGCGATAAACCTTGAGATCACGTACCGTTCACTTTTGGACGAAACGGGTGCTCCGATTGGCGTCCAGCAAAAACTCATGCGGCACAGCAATGTAGCCACAACCATGAACGTCCACGGCAACGCGACTTTGAAAGCCAAGCAGAAGGCCAATTCAAAAGTCGTTCAAATGGTGATTCCGCAACCGAGGCCGCAGCCTGAGCCCCAGGCTGTAGCGGTCCAAGAGCTGTGGGGTTAGTTCGTCTGTCTGGATTCTGTAATCTGTAAGTTGTCTATTCTATTGGTGGACGCGGTAGGAATCGAACCTACAACCTGTCGGTTAAGAGCCGAATGCTCTGCCAGTTGAGCTACGCGTCCAGCCTATCTTGAAAAAACCGTGCGGCTGTGGCTGGCACACGGTCTGAGCAGACAGGGACTCCCATCTGCCACTTGAAAAATATTAACACAATCGAAGGATGTTTCCAACGGCCGCCCATGCCACGGCCACATGGCTCGTGCATACGTCCTTCCAACTTCCCTCTCGAGCTTGCGGACGCCCGGTATCGATGGCTGCCGAAGAAAGAACTTCCTCCATGAGCCACTCAGAGCGGTTCCAGGATAGGTGCACCCTTTCTGGGTACAGAGGCACTGCCGCAAACCCGCCGGGGAAAAACAGGCTTAAGGTGTAGCGCTAGAAGCTGAAGGCCAGACCGGCCCGAATGCTGCGCTGGTCCTGGGCAAAGATGAGCAAGGACCCATCGCTTGTCAGGAAGGGGCGGTAGCCCTGGGCCAACAGGTTGCTCACATCGACCAGGGCCTCAATGCCACCGGCTCCTTCGCGGCGCAGATGAATAGGCTGCCGGAGGTGCAGATTGAGATAGGGCGCGGCAGCATCCAGCGCGAACGGGGCAACTTGTGTGACTGTGTCGTCCGGCTGCCAACGATAGCTCGCCCGCCACCGGGTTCCGCTGCCGTCCAGAGTGCCGGAGAGGGAGAGCGTATACATCTGCGTGCGGCGGGGGTGGGCGCCGGCCAGAACCTGGGCCAGACCTGCCGACTGTTGCGCCGCGGCCTGTGCGGCCGGCATCACCAGGGCATCGCCGTTCGCGTAACTGACGCGGACATGATTGCCACCCGGCAGGCGGCGTTCATAGGTGGCCGACACTCCGGCGCTCGAGAAGTCCGGGCCAGAGGCGTGTATCAATCCGCTGGCGCGGTCCAGAAGCACCGTGGCGGCTGCGATGTCGCCGGCAGCAAAGCGGCTCATGGCCTCGATCACGGGGTTATCAATCCGATCGGCGAAGACCTGGACGGAGACGCCGGAGACATCGGTACGCCGCTCCCACCCGAAATCCTGGTGCAGTCCATGCTCGAGAGCCAGATTGCCGTTGCGCGCCGAAATCCCCGGCAGCCAGGCTTGGGCCTCGGTATCCTCTGCATCCTGGCCTGCAGGACGGAAGGTTGTCATACGATAGCGAACGGTTGAGTCGCCGTCCCGCCAGCCCGCTGAGACAAAAGGCAGCATGGCGGCCACCGTCTCAGGAGACGGACCGGAAACGTGGGCCAACACCTGGTTCGAACCCACTTCGGCCTCGAACTCATCCCCCAGATGAATCGTTTCCCAACTGCGGACAGCGGCCTCGTCGAGTCCCTCGGCGCCGGCGGTGTCGACATCCGGATGCATGGCGACTGCGGCCACCGACTGCACCGAACCGGCAAAACCCAGATCCTGGCGGAAGCCGAGCATGGATTCGATTCCGCCGTCTGTGCCGGGAGCAAAATCCACCCGCGCCAGCAGTTCACGGCTGTTGGAGGGCGTCTCTTCGACTGCGGCCGAGATGCGCTCGCCGCTCTCGCCGAACGTGCCTTCCTGACCGCTGGCAACCAGGCGGGCCTTCAACTTGGGTGTCCCGCCGGAGCCGTCCGAGACCACAACCAGGGGACCGTCTTCAAGCCAGCGCAGCAAAGGACGATTGGCCGCCGAGCGCAGCGTCCAGGCCCAGTCGTCTTTCTGGGAGTCGCCGGCCCGCGGTTCAGCCGGAAGCCATTGCATGACTTCATAGAGGGTGCTTAGGGTCAAATTGACCACGGTGGTCGAGCGTACGCGAACATTTTCGCGCAGCGAAGGCAGGAACCAGGTCCCCATCGCCTTGACTGCATAACGGCCGGGAAGAATGGAGGAAATGGTGAAGCGGCCGTTAGAATTCGTGTAGACGCTGGCGATTAGGCTCAGATCGGGGCGCAGCAACTGCACCTGCGCGCCAATCTGGGGAACACCGGCGGAGTCGCGCACCACGCCCGTGACCGATCCCGGGGCTGCCCCATAGACCGGGGCGCTACCCAAGGCAATCAGCATGGCGAAAAAAGCGAGATGGAGCCTGCGCGTCATCACAAATATGGGTGACCTGGCGGCGTCCCTGGCGATTTCCTGCGAGTCGTACCCGCGCAGGCTTGCGGATCTTGAGTCCGATGGCCCTGTTGCGCGGGATACATCCTATTCCACGACAAAAGGTGCCGATTGCGCAATCTCTTGTTTCGAGATTCCGTCATTTATTTTGATCGTCACCTTGTATTTTCCTGGCTGAAGCCCCGCCAGCGGGATAGTTTTCTCCACAGTTAACTGATCGCTGTGTGCGCCCAGGTCCTTGGAGTCCACTTGCTTTTCAAAATCCACCGTATTGGTCGCGGTGTCCGTGATCTGGTAGGTCACCGTGGCCTGGTTGCTTTTGGATGCCTCATCGATTTGCAAATTGTAGACCTGCATCCAGAAACTGAGTTGCTGGCTGCGCTTGAAACTGACCGGCGTAGCCGCATTGGTGCTGACCCGAGGCCGGATGTACGTGTTGCCAATAATGAAGTTGCCGCTGCCGATCTCGCGCGAGGAGACCTGGTTCATCTGGTCGGCCAGAATCAGCGTGGAGGTGGCCAGCTTTTCATCATGATAGGTTGGCACTTCCAGGCCGCGGCCATAGATGCCGACGTGATCCGGGTTGTTCACGTCCTTGATGGCGATATCGAGGCGGTAGAGTCCGGGCAGCAAGGGCAGCGCCTTCCAGTAGACCGACTGCCGGTCCAGGCTCTTCTCCAGCAACTCCGCCGGCTGCTCGACCTCGACCGTATCTTCGAACGTCTGCACCGTCTTGTGGGTGAGCGTGGTGACCTTGCCCAGGATGTTCACCACGCCCTTGGCTACGCCGTCCTTGGTCACAAAAGTAATGTCGCGATTCCTCATCTGCAGGGTGACCGGAACCAGAACGGTATTCTCCGTTACCTTCACGAAGTCGGTGCGCACGTCAAACGGAAACACCGGGCCCGAGAGCAGCTTGTGCTCGGAGATGAAGTTCTCAAGATCCTTGAATTTGATGGGCGGCGGGGCAAAGATCTTGGCGGCCAACTCGATGCGGTCGAACTGCTTGGACTGCTGCGAGGAAGACATTGGACCTGTGCCCAGGTTCTCCAGACCCCCCTTGAAGCGGTCCGCCTTCTTGGCCTGGCCCATCTCTTCCCACTGCGTCTGGCCGGCGCCGGGAACGTGCAACAGCGCGTCCTTTTCGCTGCGATCGATGGTGAAGTGGTAGTCGCCGCACTGGCAGGAATCGACAAATTCGAGATCGATGTTGTCGCCAATGCCTTCCAGGTAGCGATAGTGCCAGGTCTCAAACGGGAAGGTCGAGGTCTCGCCGCCTCCCTCCTCGACGGGGCGCTGGTAGCTGCCGCCGGAGGGATGGGAATCGATGGAGTCGGGCGCGCCAAAGGAAATGTAGATGTGGCCGCGGTCAGTCTTCCAACCAGGCTTGCCGGCTGCATAGTGTTCGTTGGCGTAAGCGATGCGCCGGTAGTGCTCTTCGCGGAACTCGTTCTCCGGCGAATCCGGATTGGGGTTGCGGCGCAGCCAGAAGTTCTCGATGAAGGCGTCGCGTTCCTCGTCGTTGCTGAGGGTTTTGAAGGCCTTGCGCTCTTCATCGGAAATGATGTAGGAGACGTCCTGATCCAGCCAGGTCTTGTAGGCGCCCTTCAACTCTTGCCGGACGGCCTTCTGGGCGGCGAACTTCTCCTTGTCGGAGCGCTCACGCTTCAGAGGGTCCGGTTCCTGACTCTGCCCGCTGGCCGGTTGTGCCTGTGACGACGGGGTGTCCGTCTGCTGGGCGCGAAGCGCGCTGGCGGGGATGAAAACCAGGCCGCACCCGAGTGCGACGAAAAGAAGATTACGTCCGTTGAGCATCATTGCCTTGAAAACTCCTGCGAGCCTCTATTCTACGGGTCCGGAAAGACCTGAGCAAGGTTCCCGTAGGGAGTTTGCTGCACGGTTTGACGCCCCGAGGGGTACAAGGTGAGCCGGAACCCTGCAAAGAATGTGGGCAAAGTGTCTTTGGGCGAGGACCCCGGACCGGCCGCACCGGGCAATTTGAGACCAGCCGGCCCTTTTAACCGTCCTAGAATCGAGCGCAATTATTCTGCTGCTTGAATTTACGAGGTGTCAGAGTTTCTGCGCCTGGCCACCCGGCCGGCAGCCAGAGTTCGAACCCCGGAGGGGTTCTTTTTGGCTTCCGCTGGCCGACAGACGGCAACCCCGCGGGTTCCGGAGTTAACTTTTGCTCCCGGATGGGAACTCGACAGGCACAAATTGCGTAAACTGATGACGGAGAGACCTGGAGCACGTACCCCACATGAAAAAGATACTTTTGATCATTCTTGCCGCTGTGGCCGTCGTTGGGCTTGTGGCCTTCTTCATTTACAGGCAGCAGTCCGGCTACACCAAGGTTCTCACCGCGAAGGTCGTACGACAGGATCTGGCCACGATCGTGAGCGGCACCGGCCAGATCAAGCCCAAGACCTATGTGAATGTCGGCGCCACTTCCTTCGGCCGCATCACCCACCTCCTGGTGAAGGAGGGCGACCATGTAACCAAGGGCCAGGTGATCGCCACCGTCGAGAGCGTGCAGCCGGAAGCGAATGTGCAGGCCCAGCAGGCCACCATCGCCTCGGCCAAGACCGATATCACGTCCTATATTGCCGCGGAGAAGACGGCCGAGGCCAATGTCGAGCACGCCAAGGCGGATCTGGAGCAGAAGCGCCTCGATTGGGAGCGCGCCCAGGGCCTGTATAAGGAAGGCATCCTCGCCAAGCAGGATTTCGACGCCAAAAAGGCCGCCTACGATACGGACGTAGCCTCGCTGGCGCAGGCTGTTGCCGGCCTCAACCAGGCCAAGGCGCAGACCGATTCGGCGCGCGGCCATTTGCAGACCCAGGTGGCCACCCTGCGCTTCAACCAGGATGCGCTGAACAAGACCGTCTCCACGGCGCCCTTCGACGGCATCGTGACCAATTTGCCCGTGCGCGAGGGCGAAACCGTGGTGGTCGGGATTCAGAACGCCGAAGGCTCCACGCTGATGACCCTGGCGGACATGAGCGTGATTACCGCTGAAGTCAAGGTGGACGAGACCGACATCGTCAACATCCAGATCGGCCAGCCTGCCGAGGTGACCGTGGACGCGCTGCCCGGCAAGACCTTCAAGGGCCACGTCACACTCGTCGGCGACCAGGCCATCCTGCGCTCCACCGGTATCGCCACGTCCCAGTCGACCACCGGTACTGAGGAGGCCAAGGACTTCAAGGTCGTGGTCACGCTCGACGCGCCTTCAAACGATCTGCGCCCCGGACTCAGCACCACCGCCAAGATCACCACGGCCCACAAGACCAGCGTGCTTTCGCTGCCCATCCAGGCGCTGACCATGCACAACCCAGACGACGATAAGGCCAAGGGACAGGGCGGCGTTCAGGCCGCTTCCACCTCATCCGCTCCCGCCGCCAAGAGCGCGCCGCAGCAGGGCGTTTATGTAGTGGACAAGGACGGCAACGGCAAGCTGCGGGCAAAGTTCATCCCCGTCACCACCGGCATCACCGGAGCCACAGATATCGAAGTCCTCTCCGGCCCGATCGAAGGCCAGGAAATCGTCATTGGCCCCTACAAGACCCTGCGCGCCCTCAAAAGCGGCTCACTGGTCAAACGGGACACAGTCAAACCGGTTGTACCCGCTTCGACTTCATAACCCGCGTTCAGCAGTCCCGGCATTGCGCCAGGGTAAAGGCTTTTCAGTTCGCGGAAATCTCGCTGCTCTCAAAACGGCAGCAGCAGGCAAAGGAATATTCGGATGGCTTCAAACAGCATCAGCACCGAAGAAGATGTGAAACAGGCGGCTCCGCCCAGCGGCGACGTCATCATCGTCGAGGACCTGTGGCGCACCTATGATATGGGCTCCGAGCAGCAGGTGCTGGCGCTTCGCGGAATCTCGCTCGCCATCAAGCACAACGAGTACGTGGCCATCATGGGTCCCTCCGGCTCCGGCAAGTCCACGCTGATGAACCTCATCGGATGCCTGGATACCCCCTCCAAGGGCAAATACTGGCTGAACGGCCAGTTGGTCAGCGAACTGGACGACGACCAGCTTGCGCGCATCCGCAACAAGGAAATCGGTTTCGTCTTCCAGACCTTCAACCTTCTGGCGCGGGCCACCGCTCTGCACAATGTGGAACTGCCGCTCATCTATAACGGCACCCCCGCGGCCGCGCGCATCGAACGCGCCAAGGAGTCGCTGGCCAACGTGGGCCTTGAGTCGCGCATGTACCACAAGCCGAACGAGCTCTCCGGCGGCCAGCGCCAGCGCGTAGCCATTGCCCGCGCCCTGGTCAACCGGCCTTCGATCATCCTGGCCGACGAGCCCACCGGCAATCTCGATTCCAAGACCGGCATCGAGATCATGGCCCTTTTCGATACCCTGCACGCCGGCG
Source organism: Occallatibacter sp. (assembly GCA_049516495.1). Taxonomy (GTDB): domain Bacteria; phylum Acidobacteriota; class Terriglobia; order Terriglobales; family Acidobacteriaceae; genus Telmatobacter. Next base: position 38,398 of record JBEKTB010000003.1, on the reverse strand, counting down.
GCAACACCATCGTGCTGGTCACCCACGAGCCGGACATCGCCGAATACGCCCACCGCGTGGTGCATATCCGCGACGGCGAAATCTTCTCCGACGAGCCCTCCAAGCGCTTCCGCTAGGGCGACGCCTCAGCGTCCGCAAAGCCAAGATTCCACACCCACATGAACCGGAGAGACACTTCGTCTTTCCGGTTCATGTTTTTGCGCGCATCGCCGATGAAACCTTTGTCGGCCTTGGTATCGTTTTTCAGGCCGCGGAGGCGAGGCACGTTGAGATCAATGCAAAGCTCCGCTCATTACCAGTCCAGGCCCTCCCCCTCCGGCTTGACCCTCGTCGAAGTCGAGTCTCCCCTCAATGCGCAACTGGTGGGCGTCAGCGCGGCCTGGCGAAAGTTGATGATGCAGGCCGAGATGGCTGCTCCTTATGTCAATCTGGCGGCCATTGAAGGAGAGCACGGCACCGGCAAGCACTCGCTGGCCCGCCATCTCTTCAGCCGTTCTCCGCTGGCTTCGGGCAGCTTCCAGCGCCGCGATGCCCGCGAATGGCTGGTCGCCGACGCCGATCCGGCCGCTCTGGCCGGCTTCACCTACCTCGACCGCGTCGATCTGCTGGCCGCTCCCGGCCAGGGTCTGCTGCTCGGTGTTCTGAAAGCGCTGCAGGACCGCCCAGCGGGACGCTCCGTGCTGCTGGCCTCCTCGCAGACCTCGCTGCGCCAGATGGCCGCCCAGGGACTGCTGCTGCCCGACCTGGCCTTCCGGCTCACCGCCGTCCGTTTTTCCATCCCCCCACTGCGCCAGCGGAAGGAAGACATTGCCGTGCTGGCCCAGGCTCTGCTGGACCGTATCTGCACCCACTATCAGCAGCGTCCCGTGATGCTCGGCCCGGGCACGCTGGCGCGGCTCTTGCAGCACAACTGGCCGGGAAATGTCCGCGAATTGGCCTCGGTTCTCGAAACCGCGCTTCTCGAAGCCGTCAACGGCATCATCCGCCCCGGCGACCTGGCCCTGCCCGACGGCCTGACGCCCACCCACGAGACGCAACCCGCGCTGCAGGCGGAAAGCCTGTCCCTGGATGCTGTGATTCACCAGCACGTGCAGAGCGTCCTGAACCTGAACCGGGGCAACAAGCTCCGTACCGCCAGTCAGCTCGGCATCAGCCGCTCCACCCTCTACCGCATCCTCGGCAACCAGTCCATCCTGGCGCACTGAGGACTTTACTCAAATTCAGGCGCGGCACTCCGCCTTTCCTGGCACGGCTCCCCACCTTTCCAGACGCGGGTGCCCCACCTTCGCCGCTTTCTTTGCGGCTTCGGGGTCCCCAACGATAGGTCTTCGTCGTTGGGGTGACCTAAGGTGGGATAGCTCCATCTATTTATCGCTTTTTGCGTGCCCTGTTATAGCGATCCCCATCCGTTCCCATTCCGCGAGGGGAGCTGGCGCAACTTAGAGCACGGTCCCCTGTTCCCTGTTCCCCAGTCCCTCTTCCCTGCCCCTTTTGCTCTACACTCGACGGGAAGGTGCATTCCCCCTTCGACTTCACACCAAGGATCTGCCCCGTTGATAAGACCCTCTTTGCCCGCCCTCGCCGCTGCCCTGCTTCTGCTGCCGGCAATCGTCCCCGCTGCCCATGCGCAGGCCACGCCGGCCGTCCCGCTCGAAGACCGCCGCAAGGCCCTCAATGCGCTCTTTGAGGACTATTGGCAAGCCAATCTTGAGCACTCGCCGGAGTTTGCCTCCATCCTCGGCGACAAGCGCTACAACGACAGGATCTCCGACTACTCCATCAAGGCCGAGAACCAGTGGCTGGAACGCGAGCAGAATTACCTGCTGCAACTGGCGGCGATCGACCCGGCCGGATTCACCGACCAGGAGAAGACAAGTCGCGAACTGCTGCTGCGCGAGTTTGCCCAGGACGAGGAAGCCGCAGAGTTCAAGGAGTGGGAGATGCCGGTCGACCAGATGGGCGGCATCCACACCACCTACCCACAGTTGGTGGCCCGGCTCAGCTTCACCACGGTGAAGGACTACGACGACTGGATCGCCCGCTTGCACGCCCTCCCCAAGGCCTTCGACCAGGTCACCACCAATATGTCCATCGGCATGGACGACCATCGCGTACCGCCGAAATTTCTCCTGGAAAAGGCGCTCGCCCAGGTAAAGGAACTGGCCGGGCAGAAGCCCGAGGATTCGCCGCTTGCCCTGCCGCTCAAGAACTTTCCAGCCACCATCAAACCGGCCGAGCAGGAGCGCATCAAGGCCGACATGCTGGATGCCATCGGCAAGGAAGTCCTGCCGGCCTACCTGCGCTTTGCGCGTTTTCTCGAGGTCAGCTACATTCCCGCCGGCCGCGAGCAGCCCGGCATCTCCGCGCTGCCCGACGGTGAAAAGTACTACGGATTCCTCCTTCGCCGCACCACCACCACCGGGCTCACGGCGGAGCAGATTCATCAGATCGGCCTGGATGAGGTGAAGCGCGACGAAGCCGAGATGCTGGCGATCGCGCAAAAGCTCGGGTTTGCGGATCTGAAGAGCTTCCGCGCCAGCCTCAAGGCCAATCCCAAGCTGAAAGCTACCTCGGCCGAGGCGCTTCTGGCTGCATACCGCGGCTATCTGACCCCCATGCAGGCTCGTCTGCCGCAGCTTTTTGGCCGGCTGCCGAAAGCGCCTTTTGAAGTGGTGCCGGTTCCGGAGTATTTGGAGAAGACCTCCGCGCCCGCCTATTACGAAGCCGCCACACCCGACGGTAGCCGCCCCGGCCGTCTGCGCATCGACACCTACAACGCAACCGACCGCAACCTCTATGCCGTCGAGGCCATCGCCTACCACGAGGGCCTGCCGGGCCACCATCTGCAAATCTCCATCGCCCAGGAACTGCAGGATGTGCCCGAATTTCGCAAACACGGCCACTACACGGCTTACATTGAGGGCTGGGGCCTCTACGCAGAGCATCTGGGCAAGGACGCGGGATTTTACCAGGACCCCTACTCGGACTACGGCCGCCTGGAGGCGGATATCTGGCGCGCCATCCGCCTGGTTGTCGACACCGGCGTCCACTCCCAGCACTGGACCCGCGAACAGATGGTGGATTTCTTCCACGACCACTCGGCCATCGACGAGACCAGCATCCAGGCCGAAGTAGACCGCTATATCGCGTGGCCCGGGCAGGCAACGGCCTACAAGATCGGCCAGATGAAGATCCTGGAACTGCGCGAGCGGGCCAGGAAGGCTCTTGGCGACAAGTTTGACCTCCGCGCCTTTCACGACCAGGTGCTCGACTCCGGCGCCCTGCCGCTCGATGTGCTGAGCGACCGCATCGACGCCTGGATCGCGAGCCAGCAAGCCCCAAGCCCGAAATAACCTCGCCGGATGCTCCTCCGCGACGTGATAGCCTTGACAGTTCCTGTCGACGGCCTGCTTTTGCGCGCTGGCCGCCGTGTGGGCAATTGTCAATCGGAGAGACTCGCATGAAACGCCTTTTTGCCATCGCACTAGTTTTCGCTTTTTCCTGCTGCCTGCACGCACAGGTGGTGGACACTACCGTCTGCGACATTCTGAAAAATCCGCAGTCGTTCAACGGAAAGATCGTCCGCATCAAGGGCACGGTCGTTGCCGGCTTCGACCAGTTCGTGGTGAAGGGCGCCGACTGCGGCCTCTCAGTGAACAAGAACATCTGGCTTGCCTATCCTGAAGGCACAAAAGCCAAGGCGGGCCCGGCCGTCACGGTCGAGGTCCAGCCAGCGCACAACTTCGCCGGAGCGGTTGCCACGGCGCAGCGCACGCCGGTCGAGTTGGACAAGAAAAGCAAGGATTTCAAACAATTCGATTCCCTGCTGGCTTCGCCTTTCAAGAAGGGCGGAATGTGCCTGGGATGCAACCGCTACACGGTGACGGCTACGCTGGTGGGCCGGCTGGACGGGGTTGCCAATGCGGCGCTGCGGCTCGATAGCGCTGGCAAGATCGTCGGCTTCGGCGGCTTTGGCTACCTGAACGCTTACAGCGCGCGCCTGGTGCTGCAATCGGTCTCCGATGTGGCCTCGCAGGAAGTCGATTACTCGAAGGTCCTGGCCATCACCAAAGACGAGACGGTTCAGGATTCCGGAGCTGCTGACCAGGTGGCCGCCGGTCACCTTGCCGCCAAGGCCTTTGGCGCCACAACCCCCTCGGGAACTCAGCTTGAGCGGGCCATCTCGGTTTTCGGCAAGCCGAATGAGCAGAATGGAGTGACGATCGGATTCGGGCCTGCGAATGAAGCCACGGCGAAGTCCGAAGGCAAAGGAACGACCGACTCCCCGGATGGCCTGCTCTTCAACTGCACATTCAACAAGGACCGCCTGCCGGGAGACGCGCTGGGCAGGGCTCTGGCGCATGTGGGCGAAGACATTGCCAACGTGCGGACCCCCTTGCCGGGAACCGCCGGCGCAGGGCTGTACGATCTGGAGAACCGTGCCTGGGTGACGACGATTCTGAGCACCATTGCCGCGCGGCAAAAGACGCTGACCCTGCCGGGCGGATACCTGATCTGGAGCTCGGCCTGGCCGCAGGCGGAGTCCAACCAGAAGCTGGGCGATGCGATCGCTGGCTTCCTGGGGACCGAAGAACTGCTCCACCAATAAACGAGGGGGAATCAAAAGCAGGGGCCGGCAGGTTCGCTTCGCACGACAGCGGGCTGCCGGCCTTTCTGTTCCCTGGCCATGCGGGACGCTTCGCGCCATGCACGCGGCGGATGCGCGTATTCTTGAAGCTGGAACCACCACTCTCAACCGAAGACAAGGAAAAACATGGCGGAGATAGCCGTTGAGGCCACCGAAGTACCCGCGCAGTTGCCCCACGTGCGCGTGGCAGTCCTGGGCGCCGGCAAGATGGGCGGAATCCTGTTGCAGGCGTTCCTCAAGCAGAACCTGTTCGCACCTGACCAGATTCATGCCACCGTGGGCCACGCAGAGCGTGCGCTGGCCCTGAGCACGCAGTGGGGCGTGGACGTGACGACCAATAACCTTGAGGCCGTGCGACAGGCTGACTTGATTCTGCTGGGCGTGAAGCCTTTCCAGGTGCCGGACGTGATCGCGGAGATTCGGCCCGCCCTGACGAAAGACAAGACCCTGATCTCGTTCGCGGCTTCGGTGAAGACCCGCGCCATTGAGGAAGCGACGGGCGTGGAGATGGCCGTGATTCGCGCCATGCCCAACACGCCTTCGGCTCTGGGAGCGGGCGCTGCAGCCCTGTGCCGCGGACGCTTTGTTTCCCCGGAAAAAATGGAGCTGGCCCAGCGCATCTTTGAGACTGTGGGCCGCACGGTGACTGTTGACGAGAAGCACATGGACGCCGTGACCGGCTTGTCGGCTTCGGGACCGGCCTACATCTACATCATCATCGAGGCCCTGGCCGAAGCGGGCGTGAAGGTGGGCCTTTCCCGCGACGTAGCCACGCAACTGGCCGCGCAAACCACCTTTGGCGCAGCCAAGATGGTTCTGGAAACCGGCTACCACCCGGCCCTGCTGAAGGACGCCGTCACCACCCCGGCCGGCTGCACCATCGACGGCATTCTGGAACTCGAAGAAGGCGGATTGCGCGTGACGCTGATCAAGGCCGTGATGCGGGCCACCGAGCGTGCGAAGCAACTGGCCGCGGGGTAAGAGTGCTCGTCCTTTCCCAGGTCTCAAAAGCGAGACCTGGGGCACCCGGCTGACTCCGCCAACCCCGCTAACCGGCAGCCTTGCTGCCCCGGACTGACCGACTCGATCCCTTGCCCATTCAACGTCCAACCTGGCTCCCCTCTTACCTGCCGGAACTGCAAGGGCTGCGCGGCCTCGCGATTCTGGGGGTGGTTCTCTATCACTGCCATCCGCGCCTCGTAGGCACACGAATCTATTACGCCAGCCTGTGGGGATGGTCGGGCGTGATCGTCTTCTTTGCCTTGAGCGGGTTTCTGATTACCTCCAGCTTGCTCGAGACGCGGGACGAGCCGCACTTTCTGCACAAGTTCCACGCGCGCAGGGTGCTGCGCATCTGGCCGGTGTATGCGCTGGTGCTGGTGATCGTTTACCTCAATGCGCCCTGGTTCATTGGCCCCGGCATCTGGGAAGCGACCAGGACCGCTCCCTGGCTGGCCTACATCTTCTTCGTCCAGAACCTGTTTCACCTCACCCTGCCGCCGGCCATCGGGCCCACCTGGGCGCTGGCCATCGAGGAGCAGTATTACTTTCTCTGGGCGCCGGCGGTGCGTTTTCTGCGCCGGCCCTGGATACTGGCCGCCCTTCTGACCCTGGCGCTGATCGCTTCGCCCTTGCTGCGCCTGAGCCACCACGCCTGGCTCACCCCGACCCACACGCTGATTCATCTGGACGGAATCGCCCTCGGAAGCTTGCTTGCGCTCGGCATCTACACGTTCAGGCTCAGCCGCCGCGCCTGGCTCGTGCTTGGCTTGGTCAGCTTCGCCGCGGGCTTTGCAGCAGCAGCCACCGTGGCCGGCGGAACGGCATTTCTCGATTCCGCGCTGGCCGTCGGATTTACCGGAGCGGTGCTGGCGGCCATCGCTTCAACCGGCGCGCGCAACCCGCTCAACGCGATCCTGCGGCGCGGGCCGCTGGCCTTCTATGGCCGCATCAGTTACGGCCTTTACATGACCCACATCATGGTTTTCGTCTTCTTTGGCTGGTTCGACCTGCGCATGGATCCCTACGGAACAGCCGGCAACCTGGCCGTGGTGGGATTCCGGCTGGCTGTCTCCACGGCCCTGGCAACGGCGCTGTGGTACGGCTTCGAGTCGCAGATCCTCAAGCTGAAACGGTACTTCTAAACCGCAGCCCGTTTCGGATTACCAGACGCCCGTCCGGCAGAGAATCTATGACTCGCGCGTTCTAAGGCCAGCGGGCGACGACCACGAAGAGCGCCAGAAGGAACAGCGCCATGACCGGGGCGGCCTGCTGCTTGCGCCGAACTTGATAGATGAAGACAGCCAGGGTCAACAACGCAAGTCCTGCAGCCGCGAGCCTCTGTATCACGTCCGGAGGCCACAGATTGGCCGGCACAATCAGCGCCAGCGCTCCCGCAATCTCCAGCACCGCAACTCCATAAGCGAGGTTGCGGGGCAAACCGAAAGAGCCGTCGCCCTGCCCCGGATGCGGTGCTTTCGCCCGCCATTGAGAACCAAGAATCGTGCGCAACCCGGCGAAAAGAAACACGCCGGCCAGCAGGACCTGCACAAACCAATCCAGATTGTTCATAGATATACCCGCCCTCCTTGTTCGGTTCCGGCTCCTCTTTTTTTCAATTAGCTTCGATATAGGCGTTCGGGAGCGGGAAAACCCGGTAGAGATGACGAAAATATAAAGATTGTGTGAGTGAGAAGTCAAGATGATTTCGGTGCGTCGGCGGGGCCGGTTTGCTGATATTGGCGTCTGCACAGCTTGGGCCAGCCGGGCTGTCTGGTCAGGCCTGGACCGGTATGGGAGGCCTCCAGACTGCCGCTTGCCTGGCGCAGGCAACCAGCCCTGCCACGGCTTCAAGCCGCCAACTCTCAAACTCGGCCGTCACTCTTGGCAGCAGGCTCATCGGACTGGTGCAATATATTTGCAAGCGGAAGCACCGTTTTTTTTGAGGTTTGTATTCCCGCTCAAAGGGTGCCCTTCATGGATCGAGTCCTCTTCGCCGCCAGCCTCGTTCTTGCCGGTGCGCTGCTGTCCGCGTCCCCGGCGATCGCGCGAAGTCAGGCGGCGCCGCCTCCCGTTGCCCAGTCCACACCCGTTTCCGCACCGGGCGCGGCTGCGACGGTGCTGCACGCCAACGCCAGCCTGGTGCTGGTGGACGTGGTGGCGACCGAGCGGGACAAGGCCGTGCATGGCCTGGATCGGGGCCAGTTTCATATCTTCGAAGATGGACGCGAGCAGGCTATCACCGCCTTTGACGAGCACAGGCCTGCGAGCGCTCCGCCGGCGGCCAACCATCAGGAAGCGCTGCCGCCCCACACCTACAGCAATGTGCCCCCGTACCCCGAGGCCAGCGCGGTCAACGTGCTGTTGCTGGACGCGCTGAACACGCCGGTCTCCGGCCAGATGAATGTGCGCCGCCAGATGATCCTGTTCATGGGGAAGATTGCGCCCGGAACGCCACTGGCAATCTTCACGCTGTCGTCGCGACTGCGCCTGGTGGAGGGATTCACCACCGATGTCTCGCGTCTCACCAAAGCCCTGCAGAGTTCCAAGGCCGGCGCACAGCCGTCCGTCGTTCTCGACCCCGAGACAGACCAAGCGATGGACGCCTCGATCGGCGAAATGGCGAACATGGGCGCGGGCAACAACGCCCTGTCTTACGGCGCCAGCGCGCTGAGTTCGCTTGAACAGTTCCAGGCCGACATGGCGGCCTTTCAAACCGACCTGCGGGTGCGGATGACGCTGGATGCAATGCAGCAGCTGGCCCGCTATCTGAGCGGAATTCCGGGCCGCAAAAACCTGGTCTGGTTTTCCGGTTCCTTCCCCATCGCTCTCGATCCCGATGATTCGCAGGAAAGTCCGTTTGAGGCCATGCGCAATTACTCAGACGACATTCGGGAGACCGACGAATTGCTGTCCGCCTCGCGCGTGGCCGTCTATCCGGTGGACGCCCGCGGCCTGATGACGCTGTCCTCGGTGGACGCGTCTTACGCGCCGTCCAGCAACCTGATGGGAGGAAGCGTGAATGGCGGTCGCGGCGGTGCCCGGCACAACGCCACGTCCAACAAGCCCAACACCGGCAAGGACGACCTGACCAACATGAAGCAGATGATGCAGGAAGAAGCCACGATGGAGCAGATTGCCGTCGAGACCGGGGGCCGGGAGTACATCAACACCAATGGATTAAAAGAAGCCGTGGCCGACGCCATCGAAAACGGGTCAAGCTACTACACCATAGGCTACGTGCCGGCCGCGAAGCAGCTCGACGGCCAGTTCCGCAAAGTTCAAATCCGCGTGGACAGCCGCGACTGCAAGCTTAGCTACCGGCATGGGTACTATGCCGACCCTCCGGACCAACCCTCGGCGCACAATCCGGGAGCAACCAGCCTGATCCGGGCCGCAACCCTGCACGGAGCGCCGCCGGCGACTCAAATCCTGTTTCAGGCGCGTGCGCTGCCTTCGTCCGACCCGGCGGTGCAGGGAGCAAAGCAGCCCTCGGGACCGGCCGGAGAGCTGGCCTCAACGCTGAAAGGCCCGCTTCGCCGCTTCATCGTGGACCTGAAAGTGGACCCGCACGGCTTTGTCTTTGCCGACGCCCCGGATGGCGCACTTCACGCAAAGGTCGAGTTTTCGCTCGTGGCGTACGATGGCGATGGCCAGCGTGTGAACTACCTGGACAGCGGCTTTCAGATGAATATGAAGGCCGCGCAGTATGCAGCTGCGCTCGCCAAAGGCATTCCCGTCCGCTTCGCGATCGATGTGCCTGCCGGCCAGGTTTCTCTGCGTATAGCGGTCCACGACCTCAACGCCGGCCGGGCCGGTTCGCTTGAAATTCCGCTTGACGTTGCTGCCCGATAGGCTGACTTGTCCGGTGAGTTCTCAGCGCGGCCAGCGTCCGACGATGATGAACAAGGCGAGAAGAAACAGCGCTACCGAGGGCGCGGCGGACTCCTCGCGGAGCAGATGGTAGATGCCGGCCGCCACCATCAGCAGCGCCAGCCCTCCGGCGGCCAGGAGAACCAGGAAATAGGGCCCGCCCAGATCCAGCGGAACCACCACTCCCAAAGCTCCAACGATCTCCAACAGGCCGACCACGGCCGCCTGCCCGCGAGTCATGCCAATCGGGCCACTCTTCGATCGCGCTTCCAGTTCTTTAACAAGCTTTTCATAGGAAACAATCTTCGTCACCCCCACAAGCAGAAAAACGCCCGCCAGGATCAACTGCGCAATCCAAAGTAGACCGTTCATGACTCGACCCGTCTTTCCCGCCCGCCACCTCGACCGCTCCATGCAAGCAGCAGGGCTCGTGACCGCAGCAAACGATTGAACCGCGGAACCACGGTGAATGTCAAGGCTGCTCCGGCGCATCGCAGGGGCGGCGCTTCCCGTAAAATGACGCGGACCGGCCAAGTCCCACAGAATGGGCCGCCGTCTCACCGGATTGTGACTCGAATCACCCCGGGCCGTCACCGACGGCTGCTAGGCTTTTATGTGTCACCGGAAGTTCCCCTCACGAGGTGGAAGATGAGCGAAGCAACGAACAAAGGCCCCCTGAGCCCGGAGTTGCTGGCCAGGATGAATGCTTACTGGCGTGCCGCCAACTATCTCTCCGTTGGCCAGATCTATTTGAAAGACAACCCGCTTCTGGAGCGGCCGCTCACCCTGGACGATGTGAAGCCGCGCCTGCTGGGCCACTGGGGCACAACGCCCGGGCTCAATTTCCTTTACGTCCACTGGAACCGGCTGATCCGCGAGCGCGACCTGAACATGCTCTACATCATCGGCCCGGGACACGGCGGACCGGGACTGGTGGCCAACACCTATCTCGAAGGCTCGTACAGCGAGATCTACCCCCATATCGAGCAGAACCGGGACGGCATCAAGCGCCTGTTCCGGCAGTTCAGCTGGCCCTATGGAATTCCCAGCCACGTTGCGCCGGAGACGCCGGGATCGATCCACGAAGGCGGCGAGCTGGGCTATTCACTGGTTCATGCTTACGGAGCGGCTTTCGATAATCCGAACCTGATTGTGGCCTGCGTGGTGGGCGACGGCGAGGCCGAAACTGGCCCATTGGCGACAAGCTGGCACTCGAATAAATTCCTTAATCCCGCGACCGACGGGGCGGTGCTGCCTATCCTGCACCTGAACGGCTACAAGATCGCCAACCCCACGGTGCTGGCGCGGATTCCCCATGCCGAACTCGAAAGCCTGATGCGCGGCTACGGTTATGAGCCCTTCACGCTGGAGGGCGACGACCCGGCGGTGATGCATCAGCAGGCCGCGACGGTCTTCGATACCATGCTGGACCGCATTGCCGCCATCCAGAAAGTCGCTCGCGAAGGGGGCTCGACGGAGCGCCCTGCATGGCCGATGCTGATCATGCGCACGCCCAAGGGTTGGACGGGGCCGAAATTTGTGGACGGCAAACCGGTGGAAAACACCTGGCGCGCCCACCAGGTTCCCTTCTCTGAACTGCGCGAAAAACCGGAGCACATGCGCCTGCTGGAAGAGTGGATGCGCAGCTACAAGCCCGAGGAACTGTTCGACGAGAAGGGTGCATTCCGCACTGAGTTGGCTGAGATTGCGCCCAAGGGCCGGCGGCGCATGGGCATGAACGCCCACTCCAACGGAGGCCTGCTGCTGCAGCCGCTGAAGATGCCCAACTTCCGCGATTTTGCGGTCAAGATCGAGGGCCGCGGCCAGTCCGATGTGGAATCGACGCGCATCCTGGGACAGTTGCTCCATGGCGTGATGGAGAACAACAAGGCGCAGAAAAACTTCCGCGTCTTCGGCCCCGATGAAACCGCCTCGAACCGTCTCGGCGATGTGATTACCGGAACCGGCAAGGCCTGGATGGCCAAGACGCTGCCGGTGGACGAGAACCTCTCAGAAACCGGCCGGGTGATGGAAGTGCTGAGCGAGCATATGTGCCAGGGCTGGCTTGAGGGCTATCTGCTGACGGGGCGCCACGGCTTCTTCAGTTGCTATGAGGCTTTCATCCACATCATCGATTCGATGGTGAACCAGCATGCCAAGTGGCTCAAGGTGACGCGCGGGATTCCATGGCGCAAACCGATCGCTTCGCTCAACTACCTGCTCTCATCGCTGGTGTGGCGACAGGACCACAACGGCTTTTCGCATCAGGACCCAGGCTTCATCGATCATCTGATGAACAAGAAGGCAGACGTGGTGCGCATCTATCTTCCGCCGGACGCGAACACGCTGCTGTCGGTAGCCGACCACTGCCTGCGCAGCAAGCACTACATCAACCTGATCGTCGCCGGCAAGCAGCCGGCTCCGCAGTGGCTCACCATCGACGAAGCGGTAGCCCACTGCACCACTGGGCTAGGCGAGTGGAAGTGGGCCTCGAACGACGGGGACAGTCCCGATGTGGTAATGGCCTGCTGCGGCGATGTGCCTACTCTGGAGGCGCTGGCGGCCGTTTGCCTGCTGCGCACCCTGGCGCCCGACCTCAAAATCAGGGTCGTCAATGTGGTTGACCTGATGGCGCTTCAGCCTCCCTCCGAGCATCCGCATGGACTGCCCGACGAGGACTACGACCAACTGTTTCCGCGCGCCGTACCAACTGTCTTCGCCTTCCACGGCTATCCCTGGCTGATTCACCGGCTCACCTACCGGCGGCACAATCACGACCAGCTTCACGTGCGCGGTTACAAGGAGGAGGGCACCACGACCACGCCCTTCGACATGTGCGTGCTCAACAACATCGACCGCTACCAACTGGCGCTTGACGCGATCAAGCGCGTGCCGCGGTTGGCGGCGCAGGCCGACGCTGCCGAACAATGGTATTCCGAATCTATCCAGCGCCATCGCCTCTACGTTGCCGAAAACGGCGACGATCTGCCCGAAATCCGGGACTGGCACTGGCCGAAAGACTAGGACACTGACCGCGTGATTTCGTACTTCGAGTTCCTGGTATCCCAGGTCTCAAAATCGAGACCTGGGGCACCCGCCATGCTAGCTCCGCTAACACTTGCGAAGCACGGCGAACTTGCTAACCCGCTGATTCGTTCAGCCCCAACCCCTTGAGGTTTTTCTTCATGTCTTCCTTGCCCGTATTGGTTTTGAACAGCGGTTCTTCTTCCATCAAATTTTCAGTCTACGAAGCCGGCGACGGCGAACGTACCAAGCTCTTTGAAGGCGCGGTCGACGGCATCGGCACCGATCTGGGCAAGTTCTGGATCAAGGACGCCGAGGGCAAAAAGCTGGTGGATCAGACCCCGGCCCTGCCCAACCGCGCCGTGGCTTTCAAACTGGTGGCCGACGCGCTCCACTCCGGCGACTTCCCTGCCCCGGTTGCGATCGGCCATCGCATGGTTTCCGGCGGCCCAACCGTGCAGGAAAACCAGCGCATCACGCCGGAACTGATCGACGAGATGGAGAGCTACACGGCCTTTGCGCCGCTGCACACGCCCATCGCCGTTTACATCATGCGCGAGGCGCTGCGCCTGTTCCCCGGCATTCCCAACTTCGTGATTCTCGACACCTATTTCCATCGCACCATGCCGGAAGTGGCCAAGCACATGCCCATCCCGCCCGAGTACGTCGCGATGGGCGTGCGGCGCTACGGTGCGCACGGCATCTCGTACGAGTCGATCGTCTACCAGTTGCAGCCCAACGTGCCTGAGAAGCTGATTGTGGCCCACCTGGGCAACGGCGCTTCCATCTCCGCCATCCGCAGCGGCAGGTGTCTCGACACCTCGATGGGCCTGACCCCCACTGGCGGCATCATCAGCGGCACCCGCACCGGCGACATCGACCCCGGCGTGCTGCTGTTCATCTTGCGCAAGTTTGTGGATGCCGGCATGACCGCCGCTGAGGCCGCCGACCAACTGGAGATTGTGGCCAGCAAGAAGGCCGGCCTGCTGGGCGTGAGCGAACTCTCCAACGACATGCGCGACCTGCGCGACGCCATCAACGCCGGCAATGCCAAGGCGCGGCTGGCTGTGGACAAGTTCACCTGGACCCTGGTCAAGTGGATCGGCAGTTTTATCGCCGAGTTGGGCGGCCTGGACATGCTGGTCTTCACCGGCGGCATCGGCGAGAACGACATCTACACCCGCGCCGAAATCTGCGCCGGCCTCGGCGCGCTGGGCATCGTACTCGACCCCGCGCGCAACAATTGTCGCGGCGAAGCGCTGATCTCTGCTGAAAACTCCCCGGTCACAGTGCGCGTGGTCCCGCCCGCGGAGGACCTGATTATCGTGAACCACGTGGTCCGGCTGCTGGCAGAGTAGCCACGATCGCCTTCGCTTCAATTTTTGGCCCTGCTGCGCATTCATCGCGAATGCCGCAACAGGGCCAAAACTTTCCTGCGCTTGTTTTACACTGGTAGGTTCCGATCGGAGCTTTTGTTTATGCCTGCTACCGCTGTTCCCGTCAATGCACAACGCTTGCCCTCGGCGGCCCTGCGCCGCTTTGCCTGGGGCGTGCTGGCTTACTTCATCGCCGTCATCCTGTGGGGAACGCTGGTGCGCGCCACCGGGGCGGGAGCCGGCTGCGGCGACCACTGGCCGCTGTGCAACGGCACGGTCATCCAGCACTCGGCCAGCGTAAACACGATGATCGAGTTCACCCACCGCATCACCAGCGGCCTCTCATTCTTCGCAGTCGTGTGCCTCGTGGCGTGGACATTCCGAGGCACGGTGCGCGGCCATCTGGCGCGCGCGGCAGCCGTGGCCTCTGTGACATTTACTGTGATTGAGGCCATCCTGGGAGCGCTGCTGGTCAAGCTCGGCTACACGGCGCAGAGCCAAGCTCCGCATCGGCCGGCCTTCCTGGCGTTGCACCTGACCAACACGCTGCTGCTGCTGGCCGCGCTCACGCTGACCGCGCACCTGCTCAGCCGGCGCAAGGGGTATCTGCGCGGCAACATTCGCCTGGTTGCGCCTTTTGGAGCGTTGGCCAGCGTGCTGGTGGTGCTGACTGTCGGCGTGACAGGTTCGTTGGCCGCGCTGGGCGATACGCTGTTCCCGGCAACCTCGCTGGGCGACGCGCTGGCGCGGGATTTCTCCTCCACCAGCGGCTGGCTGGTGCGCTGGCGCTGGACGCATCCGACGGTCGCGTTTGTGGCCAGCATTTTTCTGATCTGGCTGCTGGTGCTGGCGGCGCAACGCCCCAGAAAGGGAGGCGGGCACTGGGACAACCGCGGGCTCTCGGCGCTCGTGCTTCTGCTGCTGGCGGGCGTGTATGTGCTGGGGCTGCTGGACGTGGTGCTGCTGGCACCTCTGTGGGTACAGGTGGCGCATTTGCTGGGCGCGGACTTGCTATGGGTGTCGCTGGTGGTGCTGACGGCACGATTGACGCTGCAACCGAAGGAAGCGCAGCAGGGAACAGGGGTCAGGGATTAGGGGTCAGGGATCAGAGAACCCGCCGGGTGCCCCATCCTTGCCACGTCTTTGTTTTTGTGGCAAGGGTGGGAGAGCATGCAGCCCCTTCCAACCGCGAACAGCAAAGGCCCCTTTTGGGGCCTTTCTGCTGCTCTTCCCTGATCCCCGTTCCCTGCCTCACTTCACCAGCACGCCCGCCGCCGGGTAGACGGTGCCGTTTGCGGTGGCCTGGATGACCGGCAACTCCGGCGTGGCCGTGAGCCACTCGATCTTGCCGTCGCGCAGAATCACCGTATCCTCTGTCTTGCCGCCGCGAATGCTGGGGTTCCAGGCGAAGGCCTGGTTGTTGACCACGGTCTCAGTTCCATTGGGGGTGGCCACCCACTCGCGCTCACCGTAACCTGCCGGTCCGCCCTGGTGGTGAAAGTTCTCCTCGCCGGGATAGCCCTCGGCAGCATAGGCGGCCTGGGCCACGCGGAACAATTCAGTGGAGGTTGCGCCCACGCGGGATGCATCGAGCAGCGCCGCATTCACCTGCGCCGCGGACTTGAAGCGCGCCGCAAGCTCGCCGGGGAGTTCGCCGAAGTGGACGAAGCGGGTGATCGAAATAACCAGCCCCCATTTGCGCGCGCAGAGGTTGATCATGCCGTACTGCTTGAGCCGGCGGCCGCGGGGTACCGCGTGCTTATACTTCATGATCCGCTCGTCCACGGCATAGAGCGCCACCGAAGGCAAAATGCCGCGGCGCAGCAGGCCGGCGGCGGTGATGGCTTCGAGATCGTACTCACTCAGGCCGGGTTCAACCTGGTTGAGCGCCTCAACGGTGGCCGCAACGGTCTCCGCGCCCAGCCAGCGATAGCGCGCAATCTCGGTTTCGCTCAGCGACGCGCGCAAGGGATAGAGGCTAACCAGCTTCAGTCCTGCGCTCGGCGTGTCTGAACCCAGCGGTCCGCCGGCCAACCGTGCCGCGGCAGCAACCGTATCGTCCGCATACCAGGGAAACAGCACCGGCTCAAAATCCAGCGCGCCAAACTCCTCGTCGTGAGCCCGGGGCGCTTCATTTTCAGTGGTCAGGTAATAGCGGCCGCCCGCGGCGGTCACCAGCACGGAAACCACGGCAGTTTCAACGGCTGTGCACACCACTTCCTCAACCGCGCCGCCCGTCAACCAGGCAATATTTTCGTTACGCCGCAACAAAACGCCGGCCAACTTCTGGCCGCGCAGCCACTCGACCAACCGCTCATGCTTCACGTCCAGTTCCGCGTTCCACTCCGCTTCCGTAGCCAGAGTGACGCCGCCAACCACCAGACTTTTGCCGATTCTCTTCGTCATGATTGCAATTCCTTCCGATGAACTGACACAAATCGCAGATTTTCTTTTTGAGTCAGTCTTCGACTCAGGAAATATCGCCAATTGCTGGGAGCTTTACCCCGCACCAAGGACAGAAACTGATTCCGACAACTGATGATCCGCCGTCATGTACGATCAGACCGTATCCGCCACGGACCAAATCGATAAAAGCGTCTGGGCAGGTAGACCGAGGATCATGCACGTCACACTTGTGGTTTAGATCTTGGTCCATCCGATCACAGCAATATTCGCTCATAAATACCCCTTGCGTCATCTATTGCAGCCACAGAGCAATTCCCGCGTGTCCATGACACAACTTCAAGCATTCGTGCGTTCCCACCCTTGCGCCGAAAAGGAGGCGCAAGGATGGGGCACCCACATTTGTTCGGATTTCTGTTCCGCTCCGCTTAGTCTTCCAGTTCCGGATGATAGTGGCTTTCCCATCCCAGGTAGCGCGCGGCCTCGTGGATCGCCTTCGAGACATCGCTGAAGTTGGCGGCCACGTGGTGCTCGAAGCCTTCGCGGCAGATGTACTTCAGAAGCTTCTGCAACTGCGGAATCTCGACCACGCCGGCGCCGCCGAACGTTTCCAGAGGATCGTCGGTGAAATTTCCGGGGCCCGTGTAGCCGCGAATGACGCCGCGGCGGTCGTCGGTGGAGTAGCGGGCGTAGGTCATGGCGCCGGCCTTCACGCGGCCCACGCAGGTGCCGAAGGTGTTCTCCTTGCCCACGGTGCCGGCAATGATCGCCTGGTAGTCCATGGTCGGAGCCTGGGCGAAGAAGTGCTTGGGCAGGTTGGAGCAATGGAAGCAGACGCACTTGTCGGGATGGCTTCCGTAGTTATTGTTCCAGTCCAGCAGTGCGCTCGGCGTCTGGCTGGCCAGGGCCAGCATGTACATGCTCAGCGTGCCGGGGACGTCGACTTCGCAGGCCGAGGGGATGAGGTTGTTGCTCATCATGCTCATGATGGTGCAGGGCACCACGCCAAAGAACTCTTCCATCGAGGTCCAGCACTGAACCGCGCTCACCGTGCAATTGGTCTGCTTCATCCAGCCGTCGATGACCGCGCCCAGCTTCGACATCTTCAGGAGCGCCGCTTCGGGAATGCCCTTGGTGGAAACGTAGCTCTTGATGGCGGCGAGCTTGGCCTGCGCCGCGTCGTCCGTGTCCTTCATCTTGTTGATGCGGCCGAAGATCTCCGACAGGTCGATGGGCTCGATGGAAATGCCCGCGGTCTCGAAGATGCGCTCGGAATAGCGAACGGTGTTGAAGGCAGCGGGGCGCGCGCCGATGGCGCCGATCTTCAGGTTCTTCAGCCCCTTGACGATACGGCAGACAGCCGAAAACCACTCCAGATCGGCAGTGAACTCCGCCGACGCAAGGCTCTCGGTGTGCAGCGTGGTCAGCGAGTACGGAATGCCGTACTGCATCATGTTGTTACAGCAGCTCATCTTGCCGCAGAAACTGTCGCGGCGCATGGCGATGGTCATGTCGTCGGAACGGTCCGGCGTGGCCTGCACCAGCACCGGAACCTTCAGCCCGGAGAGGCGAATGGCGTCCACAATGCCGCGTTCCTCGCCGAAGTTAGGCAGGGTTACAATGATGCCGTCAATCTCTTCCGCGTGCTTCTTGAACAGTTCCGCGCAGCGCTGCGACTCGGCGTAGCTCTCCACCGCGCCAAACTTCGACTCCTCGGGGCTCAACACCACCACTCGAGCGCCCGCTGCCTCCAGAACGGAGATAATCTCTTCGCGGCCCGACTTTGCCAGATGATCCGGAAAAAAGCCGCGGTTGCCCACCACTACGCCAAAAGTCATGACTCGTTGCGTTGCCATACTCTCTACTCCCTCTTGCCTCGCCGCATGTGCGGCTCCATTGCGCCTGCCGGGGGCCGCGGAATTGCCGTCCTGGTTCCGGACAGCCGCGGCAGGATTCGTTATTGAACTTCTTCCCGCGCCAGGACGGCCTGGCGCGCGCGTCTCCAACAAAAACTGAAGGCCCTTCCCAGCGACCCTCGATCCCGCGCATTTGCGGGAGTCGCAGCGCCTACTTGCTGGCGCGGCCGGGACGGAACTTGATCACGTACAGCACCCCAATTGCCGCCAGAATGCCGCCCCACCAGATGGGCGTGTGCAGATAGTTCAACTCCACCGGAGCCAGGGGGCCAACCACCGCCTCAAAAACTCCATAGCCAAGGATCAGCACCCCATAAATGAGCAGCAGCACTCCGATGAAAAACCAGATCGGTATTCCGGAACCATGCATCGTATCTACCTTTCCTCTCTCGTTGCCGGGCCGGGCAGGAACCCGGCGCCGGACCTGAATCTCTCTTGGCTACCAGAACAAAATGTTGAGGGCGGCAAAGATGATCACCACCAGCACTGCCCAGATATATTCGTTCCTGTAGAACGGAACCGGCTCTTCCTTGGGCAGCTTGGTAGCGCCATAGACCAGTCCTTCCAGTTCCGCAACCGGGCGGGGTTTGGTGAGCAGGCTGATGACCACCACCAGGACAGCGGCGAAGAGGAATGCCCACAGCGCACGGAAGACGTTCTCAGCCATCGGCTTGGCATCGGGCGAAAGCGCAACCGTCGCCAAGGCGGCCGGGGTGAGCTTGACCCACATGAACAGGCCCGCGGAGAAGATGATGCCCAGCAGCAGGCCCAGGAAACCAGCCAGACGAGTGGCGCGCTTCCAGAACATGCCAAACAGAATCACCGCCAGCAGCGGGGCAATGAAGATGCTGAACAGCGCCTGCACGTAGTCCATGATGCCGTGCGCGTGCATCACCAGGTAGGCCGCGCCAATGGAGATGGCGACGCCCACCACAATGGCCAATCGGCCCACCATGACGTAGTGGCTGTCGGAGCCCTTCTTGTTGATGAGCGGCTTGTAAATGTCGTAGGTCCACACCGTGGAGAAAGCGCTCACGTTGCCCGCCATGCCGCTCATGAATCCGGCAATCAAGGCCGTGATGCCCAGTCCCAGCAGGCCGGGTCCCAGGTAGCGGACCATCATCAGGGGCAGCGCCTGGTTGTAGCTGTGCAACTCGGCGTCATCGCCGCCGGCCAGAACCTTTTGCTGCGAGGCCGGGGTAAGGTTGGTCTTGGCCATGGCGGCCGAACAGTTGGCCCGGTCGGCAACCTGGCCCGAGGAGTTGAGCGAGCAGGTGGCGACCACGTCCTCGCCCACCAGTTGGCGGCGACTGCCGTCGGCATTCTGCAGAAGCACCAGGCCGAGCAAGCCGGGCAGGATGACGATGAACGGAACCGCCATCTTGAAGAATGAGCCAATGATCGGAGCCATCCGGGCGGCGCGCAGGTTGTGCGCGGCCAGAACGCGCTGCACAACGAGGAAGTCCGTGGTCCAGTAGCCGAAACTGATGACGAAGCCGAGGCCGAAGACAATGCCGGTCCAGTGCACGCCCATGGGGTTGGCTGCAAAGTGGCCGGTATCGCGCCAGAGGTGGAAGTAGCTGTCCGAACTGACACCGGTCATCGACTGCATGTTGGTCATGATCCGGCGCTTCAGGCCGCTTACGCCTCCGGCCTGATACAGACCGAGAATCGGAACCAGCAGCGCGCCGCCCCAGATGAGGATGAACTGCAGAACCTCATTGAAGATGGCCGAGCGCAGCCCGCCCAGGCCGACATAGAGCGCGACCGCGATCGAGGAGACGAAGATGCTGAAAGTGATGTCCCAACCCAGAACGACCTTCATAACCACAGCCATGGCGAACATGTTCACGCCGCTCATGAGAATCATCTCAATGGCGAAGGAGAACGCCGCAACGCTGCGGGCATGGCCTCCATAGCGCAGGTCAAGGTAGCCGGGGACCGAGTGGGTTTTGCACACGTAGTAGAACGGCATCATCACCAGGCCGAGAAACAGCATGGCGGGGATGGCGCCCACCCAGTACCAGTGTGTAGCCAGAATGCCGTACTGGTAGGCGGAGCCGGCCCAGCCCATCAGTTCGAGCGAGCCCATGTTGGCCGAGACGAAGCTCAACCCCGCGATCCATGCGGTCATTTCGCGGCCGGCCATGAAGAACTCTTCGCTGGTGTTGGACTTGCCTTTGAGATAAAAGCCGATCCAGACCACCATCCCGAAGTAGATGGCGATGACGGCGATGTCGAGGGGTCTCAGGTGCGCCAGCGGAGCGGCACTGAGAGCCAGGAGGGCCGGGAGCGGAGCAGAACTGCCGGCGGCGATAGAAGCTGAGACCAATCCGTACATTGCTTCACCTGCAAGAGGGTGATTTCGTCCGCGAGGGCTGTGGACGTTCGCCCCTTAGTAAATGGGTTTACTCCAACACTTGTCAAGCGGCAGGGCGGTTTTCGCGGAGAAAGAAGCCACGGTCGGCCTGCTGACAAAAGCGAGCCCGGTCGGCCTCAATAAGCAGAAGGCCGCCGGAGTCGAGAAAGCGTTTACCGGACGAAGTGTAGCACAATCCGCCCCGCTTGCAATACCCTCTTTTTTTTCTTCCTTGTCTTGACTGCGGAACACGGGTACCTTGAGACATGGAGCCCTGTTTCCCCCGCTTCCCCGCACCAACCGATCAACCCTCTTATCGCGTCCGAATCGAGCACTGTTCCCTGCGATGTACCATTCTCGCCTCAAGGAGAGTAGACCATGCATTCGCCCGGTGATCCCGCCCCGTGTAGCGGCTTCTCCCGCCGCTCGTTCTTCCGCTTCGCCGCTGGCGCTTCGGCCCTGGCTAGCCTGCCCATCCTCACTGAAGCCCATCTCGCGCTGGCTGAACGGCCCAAATTCGCCGACCCCAACAAGGGCATTCACATCGATGCCAATGAGAACCCGCTGGGGCCCAGCGATGCAGCGCGCAAAGCGATTGCGGACATCATTCCCAGGGGCGGGCGCTACCTGTTCGATATGGAAGAAGACCTGGCCGCGACGTTTGCCCGCATCGAAGGCCTGGACGCCGAGTCGGTGATGCCCTTTGCCGGCTCCAGCGCGCCTCTACACTACACGGTGCTCGCGTTTACCGACAGAAACAAGCCGCTGGTGATTGCCGATCCGGGTTACGAGGCGCCGATCTGGGCCGCCGAAGTGTCAGGCGCTCCGGTCATCAAAGTTCCCCTCGCCGACCCCAGGGGCGCAGCCACGCACGACATCAAGGCCATGCTGGCGGCTGCGTCCGCGCCCGGCGTGATTTATATCTGCAATCCCAATAACCCCACCGGTACGGTCACCAGCCGGGCCGAAATCGAGTACGCGGTGGCCAACGCGCCCAAGGGCGCCATCCTGCTCATCGACGAGGCCTACATTCATCTCTCCGACGCCGCGTCTTCGCTGGACTTTGTCAAAGCCGGCAAGGACGTAGTCGTGCTGCGCACCTTCTCCAAGTTGTACGGAATGGCCGGCATCCGCATGGGTTTTGCCGTGGCCCGGCCCGATCTGCTCAAGAAGATTTCGTCGCTGGGCGGGATGAGCGCTCTGCCCATTACCGCCCTGGCAGCGGCCAAGGCCAGTTTGCTCGATTCCGATCTGGTGCCCGCCCGCAAAAAGTACATCGGCGACACCCGCCGGGAAACGCTTGCCTGGCTCAGCGGCCAGGGCTACGCAACCACACCCTCCGAGAGCAACTGCTTCATGCTCGACGTGCGGCGGCCGGGGAAGGAAGTGATGGCCGCTATGGCAGCGAAGGAAATCTACATCGGCCGCATCTGGCCGGCGTGGCCGACCCAGGTCCGAATCACCGTGGGCACTCCTGACGAGATGCTGGCCTTCCGCGCCGCATTCCAGCAGGTCATGGCCGGCTCGACCGCGGGAATGGTGCCGCCCACACTGGCCCGCAGATTGGCCGAACGGCCTTTCACGCACATGTCGTAAAGGCAGGGAACAGGGGTCAGGGATCAGGGATCAGAAATGCCAAAAGCCCCCATCCGACGGATGGGGCCTCTTGGTTGCGCCTTGCAAATGTTGATCGAAACAGAATGGGTGCCCCAGGTCTCGACCTTGAGACCTGGGAAGTTGAAGTCAACGTTCACCCGGACGCCTGGGAAGTTGAGGTAAGTGTTCACCCGGACGCGGTGCTAGAAGATGATCTTCAGAGAAAATTGCACGTTGAACGGCTCGCCGGGACCGATGCCGGGGTTGCCCAGGTAGGGTCCCAGGGTGGATCCGATGGTGCCGCCCTCACCTGCAAATGGAAAGCCCACAGGCGCGAGGTTGGTGTGGTTGAAGATGTTGAACATGTCTGCGCGGAACTGGGCGCTGACCCTCTCGTAGATGGGCGTGTTCTTGAGCACCGCAAGATCCACGGCGGAGTAACCGGGGTTGTAATTCTGGCCGCGGCGCGTGGGTGAGTACTGGCCCGCCGGCGCATCGACAAACGCGGTTGGGCTGAACCACTGCACCACGCCCCCCGAGATTGCGTGCGACACTCCTGCCTCCGGATCGGAAATCACCTGTACCGCACGGTCCGCGCTCTCGCCGTTGGCGCTGGGGTTGCTGCTGGAGGTTACCGTGTAAGGCGTGCCCCCGTGGAAGGAGAAGCCGGAGTTGAACTCCCACCCCGTTGTCAGGCGGCTGGGGCCGCTGAATTTGGGAACCTGGTAGTCGAAATAGCCGGTCAGCGTGTTGCGAACGTCAAAGTCCGAGTTGCCGTATTCCGCCTGCTCGTCGAGCGGGTTCTGCGGAACATAGGGCAGTTCCCCGGTCTCGTAGTCCAGCGCATGCGACCACGTATAGCCCAGCGACGCCGCAAGACCGTGCCAGTTTTGCACGCGCAGCGATGTTTGCAGAGAGTTATAGATCGAGCCCAGGTTGCTACGCGCTTCGTCAATCACGCCAAAGTTCGGAAACTGGCTAAAGTAGGGCCGCGAGCATTGCAGGTTGTTGCCCGTTGTGGTAGGGGTGGCGCCACTGTACTCGGGCGCGCAACTGGTGGAATCGTAGGGAACGATTACGTTGAGGCTGTTGACCGCGCCAGGATTGATGTCGAAAAGTCCCAGAAGATGCGTGCCCTTGGTGCCGACATAGCCCAACTGAGCCACCACGGATGGCGTAAAGCTGTGCTGGACATTGAGGTCGACCGATTGGGTGTAAGAAGGGCGGAAGTGCTTGTCGAAGGTGGAGATGCTGACTACTCCCGCTCCGGCAAGAGCAGCATTGTAGGTCTGGAATATAGGCTGATTGCTCTGAATCACCTCGTTCAATCCGGCGGCCTGTGCCACTTCCTCACTGCCGGCCGGGTTCAATCCGGGACCAAAGACCGAGATATTCTGGGCGCCGTTGTTCTGCAGGATCGACTTCATGAAGATGGAATCCTGATAGAAGCCATACCCGCCGCGCAGAACCGTCCTGTTGGAGTCGCCGACCTGGTAAGAGAAGCCAACCCGGGGGCTGACCCCGCCCCAGAACTTGGGATAGATGTCCGACACATCCTTGCCGGCCACGGCAAGCCCGGTCGACATCGAGGGATCGAAGATGGAGAGGTTTGGATCGGGGGAGTGAACCGGGCCTTCGTAGTCGTAGCGCAGCCCGTAGTTCAGACTCAGTTTCCTGCTCACCTGCCACGCATCCTGTCCGTAAATGGCAAAGGTGTTTACAAAAACCTGCCGCTTGGGGTCGCCGAGAATGATCTGCGACTCATGGGGGTCGAAGCAGCCAGCAAGAAAGTCCGCCAGATACAGAACGTTCGGGTCCGTGGTGTCAGGCGCCGAGCCCTTGTTCTTGGTGGCCATGGCCGCGCAAACCGTGGCCGTCGTCGACCATGGCCCCTGCGATCCATCAAAATAGATGGTTCCGCGCTGCCCGGTCTGATAGAAGTCATCCACCTGCGCCTGGCGGATTTCGCCGCCGAAATGGAGCTGATGGGCGCCCTTGGTCCAGGTCAGATCTTCGTCAAGATGACCGGTGATATCGTTGCGGCCTGAAGGGGCCGTGACACCAAGCGGATCGAACCCGTTGCCGCTGGCCGAGAGCCCGTTGCTGGCCTTGGTGGGACCGATGACCAGGTGGGGCGCGCCGGCCAAATCCGTCGCCGTAACACCGGTGTTCAATCCCAAGCCGATGGGGTCGAAATCGATGTCGGCATCGGAGAATACCTGGTTGAAGTAACTCACGCCCGCGGACAACTGGTTGGTGATGCTTGTCGAGAGCACGCGGTTATAGACCAGCGAAAAGTTCTGCACGTGGATCGGGGCATTCTCGAAGTACGGCGTTAGTTCGGATGAGGTGGGCGCGGTCTGCGTTCCCTGGCCGATGAACCACGTAAATGCGATGTGATCCCTGTCCGTGAGCTGCTCGTCGAACTTGGCGATCCCGTTGAAGCTATGGCCGGTCAGATTGCCGGTGGCCGAGTAGTTGTCCGAACTCGCCGGTCCGGTCAGCGCAGAGGCCGGCCAAAGACCGGGAAGCGTGCCATTACCATTCAACAGATTCAGAGCAACCGGGTTCTCCGCCACGCCATATTGGTTCAGGATGGCCAACGCCGCGGTCTGGTACGCGGCGGAGGGCTCTGTCGCCTTGGTTCCTGCCCCGATCAGGAAATTCTCGTGTTCCCCGGAGAGGAAGAAAAAGCTCTTGTCTTTCCAGATCGGGCCGCCGACCGAGAATCCGTAATGCTGATCGCGGGTAGCCGGCTTGGTGGACTCAAACGGATTGTCGGCCTGGAAAAACTCATTGTGATTGAAGTAGTAGGCTGTGCCGTGCAGCGCGTTGGTGCCCGCCTTGATGGTCAGGTTGGCCGTGCCTCCGGAGTTGCGACCGATCTCCGTCGAGCCCGCGGTTACAAATGAAAAATTATCAATCGCATCGATGGGGAGAATGACGCCCGCCAACGCCGACACGCCGCCCTGGTTGACGGCCGGAATATTCCACCACAGGTCGTTGTTGTCGGTTCCCTCAATCTGCCAGTTCACTGAGTTGGAACGGGTACCGTTCACGCTCGACATGCCGCCGCCGCCGCCCGTGGAAAGCCCCGCAAAGCCGGTGGTCTGGGCAAGCATCTGGGTAAAGTCGCGCCCGCTGTTGGGCAGGTTCTGTACCACGACCTCAGGAATGGCCGTCGATTGCTCATCGGTCACCGTGTCCAGCGTCAACGAGTCCGCCGTAACCTCGACCGTCAGTGCGGCCGAAGCCACGCCGAGTTTGACCGGCAGCGTATAGCTGACGCCCGCCGATACCGTCACCGATTTCACCTTGACCGTTGAAAAACCGGATGCCGAGACGGTTACCGAATAGTCCCCCAAAGGCAGGTTGGTGAAGGCAAATTCGCCCGCGCTGGAACTTACCGTCTTCAACGAGGTATTGGTGGCTGTCTCCACCGCGGTCACCATCGCTCCCGGCACCACGGCGCCCGATTGATCGGTGACCGTGCCGCTAATGCCGCCGCGAAACGTCTGGCCAGAGACGCTGACCGGCGCGGCCACAAACACGGCCAGAGCCAGCAGCACGAGAGTAGATACACTTCGAGTCCATCGATACGCCATTGCTCCTGACCTCCAGGTAATGCTCATTGGTGTCTACGGTTTTGCGCCCCATAAAGAAAGGGAATGTTTGAAAACTGCGTGGGCGCGTATGAACGAAAAAGTCCCTATATTTTCTTTGGGTGTCTACAGGAATGGAAGGGGTGCGGCTGAATTCCCATCCCCAAACATACAGAGAAATCAGATAAGGAAGCAATAAAGAATTCCAGAAAAGTTGCAAGGGAGGCGAGGCTGCGGGGCGGAAAGCGGCTTGGCAAGCTGCAGAAAAACTCGACTCGAGCGGTAGGCCGGGTCCGGTAGGTCAGGGCTGGCAGGTCAGGGCTGGCAGGTCGGGGCTTTAGCCCTGACAAACTCGCCCGGCAAAATCCACGCGGGCTTTAGCCCCTGAGGGACCGTTTGTCGGGGGGACTTTCTTTGAGCTTTGTTGGAATCGGCGATTTTGCTCATTATTTATCTCTCTCTGATAACTTGTGTCCAAGACAACGTCTCGTTGATATCCGGCATTCTTTGGCGTACCCCCTACCCCCCTACCAGAGGTAACATTCTGATTGCACTAAAGTTTATTCGTATATAACTTTATCATTATAAATAATTTACGCAGACATAACGTTCAGGAACCCGTGACGCAATCCAGGAGATTCCCTCGCGCTTGCCGGTGGCGCGACACGCCCGGGCCGGAGAATGTCCGGCAGCAGCCTCCAATATCCAGGGTGAGCCAAATCACTTTTGGCGGTGCGCCCCGGCACATCTCCGCGGCGCGCTCAGCCGCACACTGGGGGCGTACGAGGTAAAGGCCATGCCGGACACTCTCCCGGATCGAGGCACCGATCGCTGGTCCCATCCAGCCGTAATCCTCGTCGCCACCGACTTGACCGACCTGGACCGGCTGATGCCGTTTGCTTTCGAGCAGGCTGCCGAAAACGGGTCGCATCTGATCTTGCTGCACGTGCTGGCCTCCGGCGCAGCCATGTCGGTGGATGCTGTGGGAATGCCCTACTACGATCCTTCCGGTGCGTTGGAATTCGCCAGTAAGGCACTGGAACCCTGGTGCGCGTTGGCGCGGCGCAAGGGGATCATCTGCGATGGCCTGGTACGCGAGGGGCATGGGCCGCAGCAGATTGCCGCTGCCGTCCGCCAATTCCAGGCAGACCGTATTTTTCTCGGGACTCGGAGCCGGGGCAAGCTGGGCAAGTTGCTCCTCGGCTCTGTCGCAGAACAAGTGCTGCGCTCGGTCAACCTCCCGGTCATTACCGTGGGACCCGAGGCTCATCTCCAGGTGGCAGACGGCGGCCAGAAAGTCGTGCTGCATGCCACAACTTTGAGAGAGACCTCCCGCCCGAGCGCAGCGCTTGCCTGCCAGATTGCCGCCAGCCAGAATTGCCGGCTGGTGCTGCTTCATGTCTTGCCGCCGGTCGAGGAAATGGCGCGAAAAGGGTTACCCACTGGCCTTGATTCAACGGCATTGCATGAGCTGCGCATTCTGGCTCAGGAAGCCGGCGCCGGCTGCGGGACTGCCGTCGAAGCCCACGTAATGCACGGCAACCCGTCCATCGAAATTCTGGCTGAGGCCGCTGAACGGGGCGCCAGCTTGATCGTTCTTGGCGCCACGCAGCATTCGGCGTTCGAGAATCTAACCCACAACCGCACCATTTACCAGGTTCTGGCCCATGCGCGCTGCCCGGTGCTCACCCTGCGCGAACCCCTCACCCATCCGGCTGAAAACGAATCCGAGCGGATGGCCTTTCACCAGTGACGGAAAAGCGTCTGGCAGAAACTCCTCTCAAGCGGCTCGAACCGGGGGCAGCCTTCACCCAGAAGAGGACTCCTGGGAGCACCTTGGCCGGTTTTGGTTTCTCAAGCTGAAGTTGCAGGCCGACTCGACCAACCTTACGCTGGACCATTGGTCACGATGTTGTCTCAAGATGTTTCGTTTTTAGTGCAGCTTTGTCCAAAAGAGGCGTAGAGTTAATTCATCTCTGCATTTGATTTTCCCTAGAGACGGCCGAGCGATGATCGTTGATCGAACGGCAGGTCATGAAACACAGTTCGTGAGAGAGGCTTTGTCATGTCCGCCCCCGATAGGCAATATTGTGTCTATGTTGTCGACGATGAGCACGTCATTGCATCGAGCCTGGCGATGATTTTGTGCCATCGGGGCTTCGATGCGACACCCTTCACGGAGCCTCTTGAAGCCTTGCGAGCCGCTCGCTCAAAGGCCCCTGATCTACTTATTTCCGATGTGGTGATGCCGTTGCTCTCAGGAATCGAACTGGCAACTCAAGTTCAAGGACAATGCCCGAATTGCAAGGTACTGCTGTTCTCCGGACAATCATCAACCGTTAATCTGACTGGGACCCCACGGGCGAACGGGCCGAATTTCCAGGTTCTGCAGAAACCGGTCCACCCGAACGACCTGCTGAAGAAAATCCAGGTGCAACTCGGGTTTGATTCCAGAGGGTAAGCCCGGACCTGCCACCATCCAGGTTCCCTTTTCAAATTGAGGAGAATGTCAGGCGGTAAGGCGCTCGAGCTGGTCGGGCTTGATGATGGTCATGCTGGACCCCTTGATGGTGATCCACTGGTCGCGTCGAAACTGGTTAAGCAACCGGGTGACCGTCTCGCGCGAAGTGCCAGCCATGTTGGCGATCTCTTCGTGGGTCAGGGCCATGGTGAAGCGGATTTCGGGCTTGCCGTTGGCGGCCGCGCGACCCCAGTCGAGCAGCAACCGCGCCAGCCGTCCCGCTGCCGAACCGGACAAGGCCAGCCGCTTGGCGTCGTGAAAAACGGTCAGATACTCGCCGGAAAGCGATTGCGCCGCGTGCATGCTGGCGATCCCGTGGCGGCCCAGGAAGTCGACGAACTCCTGTTTGCGCACGGTTTTCACCTGGCAGGGCTCGATGGCTTCGGCCGTGACTTCATGTGGAACATTGGCCAGCACCGCGCTCAGGCCCATCACGTCGCCGGGGCCGGCGATCTTCAGAATCATGGTCTTGCCGTCGCGGGAGGTGGAGGAGATTTTGACCTGTCCAAAGCAGATAACAAAGACATTACGCGCTGGGTCGCCTTCTGAAAACAGCTTCGCGCCCCGGGCATGGCTCATCATGATTCCGATCCCGTCGTAATCTTGGAGTGCTTCCGGTGTGAGATTGCAGAACATTCGCAGATGGCGATGCTCACAATTCAAACAATCTTCGGGAGGGCGATGGGAGTGGAATGAGGCCATACGTTTTTGCTGCTGGTCAAAATGAAGTATATCGCACTTTAGCTGGATGCAAGGCAGGGATTTTCCCAATCTCCGCCAGGGCCCGGAGAAGAACCCCGGCGCGGAGATTTGTCAAGACAAAGCTTCATACCTATGCGCGCGGTTGAGGAGCGTGCTCCGAGCGCCCGGCTGCTGGACCGCGACGCCTGGCCTTCATCGTGCGACTTGCGAGACAAGCGTTGTATGCGCGGGAAACCTCGCGGGCCAGTTCCTCCAACAACTGCATCCGCAGGGGTGGATAGCTTTGAAACGCCTGCTGAACCGCCTCGATGGGCAGCATCAGGACCGATCCGGCAGTTTGCGCCGTCAGCGTATAGGTGTGGTGGCCGTCCCCCAATGCGGCGGCCAGTTCCACCAGGTCGCCTGCGCGCGCCGGACCCAGCGTAAGCCGCGATTCCAGCCGCTCCGCCTTGCGCAGGAACTGGCCTGAAACCACCAGATAGAGCCCCAGGCAGGCTGCAGATTGACCGAACACAACCTGCCCTGCCTCAAAGTTGAGGAACTGGGCCGAATTGTTCAACAGATGTCCCGTCGCCGGGGGGCACTCCAGCAGCTCTGCCAGCGGATGCGCCTGGACGGCATCTCCTCGCCCGGATCTTGCCCCAGATTGCATGGTCAAATCCCCCTCTGTCTCTGTCCGATCACCGGCCCTGCGCCGGGTAGAGGCTGCTGTCCGCCTGATGGCCGCATCCTGGCGACCGCTTCTGCTCATGCGAATTTGCAACGAACCGAATTTCATCGAGAGCCAACCGTTCCAAAGGCAATCCATCCGGAAAGCCGGAACCTTGCGATGCGGTGAAGGGTTTCTGCATCCTTCTGCCCGTTGTAGGTGAAGAACCCAACCGCGCCTCGTGGGCGAATTCGTGCTATTTGGCCGCTACGGGGACTTGAGCCTCCCGCTCCGGGCCGGTGGGCACCACCTCCGGCGGTACGCACAGGACAGGTACGCGCGAACGAGCCAACAGGGCAAAGGCTGTGCCGTGCGGCCCCGGTGTGTCGCTGGCGCGCTTGACCCCCACCACCAGGACGCAGGGATGATATTGCGCGATCGCCGCCACAATTGCGTCCGCCGGGTTTCCGTCCTTGACGATGGAACGCGCCGGAAATTGCCCGCTGGGATGGATCCCGAACTCCTCAAGCGTGGTTGCGCCGGGGTTCAGAAAAGCCGACGCCTCGGCCGGACCGCGCGCATGAAGCACCAGCAGCGTGCGCTGGAAGGTCCTGGCCAGCGAGTCGGCCGTGGCCACGGCCGCCGGCGTGGCCTCGTTGCGCTCCATGGCCAGCAGCACCGGCCCGCCGGGAGAGGGACGGAACGCGCCTGCATTCCAGTCCGCGGCCACCGCCAGCACCGGGCACGGCGCAAGCCGGACCAACTGTTCGGCGACCGCGCCCACAATGACCGGGCCGGCGCCCTCCATCCCCCTGGTGCCGACCACGATCAGGTCGGCTGCGTATTGCCGAGCCACATCCACCAGCATCTGCGCCACTGCGCCCTGACGAATCTCCGAGTGGCTGTGAATCCCTTCCTGCAAAAGGTCGCTGGTCATCTTGTCGAGCACCGCCCGCGCCTCTGCGGGCAATCCTCTCAGAACACGGCCGGGCACCGTATCCACCGCGGCATAGTCCATGGGGTCCAGCCCATGGGCCAGCACTATGCGCGCGCCATAGGCGGTAGCCAGCTTGCGGGCATACTCCAGAGCTGCTTCCGACCGGCCATCCAGGTCGGTAGCCACAACGATGGTCTTCAAACCTGTTGCAAAGCTCATGCATCCCTCCCGGCGCCAACGGCGCACGTATGGTTTTCTGCCTATTGGATACCGAGTCTGCGCTTGCTGCGGAGCGCAAGGCAGTGACCTTATTCACCCGGCGCTGTGACTCGTGTCACAACGCAGTAGGTTCAGACAATTAATCTTGTGCACTTTTCCATCCGGGAACGCGGAGTTATCGCAAGAACGTCCGAGAGTCCCAAAAACTCGAACCTGCCGCTGGTTGCGATGACCGCTTCCCCGATGACGCCTGCACGTGGGCGCCGCGCGCGTGAAGGTCCGGTGCTGAGAGTTTCAGAGCCTTGCCCGGGTCTTCACGACGCTGAGATGCGTTCCCCCAATGAATCAATTTGCGTTTCCTTGAACTCCTGAAACTCATCTTGCCCATAACACCGGCATCCCCGCATCCATTGCTCCTGGAGCGCGCAAGTTAGAGCCCGCTTGTACTCCTCGGCGACTTGTTATCCCGGGACTGCGCGTGTGGAAAGGGCCTCGCAATGAGTGCGAGACATCCAATCAGATCCCGCGCACGCACAACGAAGCTTCTGCTCGACGCCAGGGATAACTCGGTCATACAGACGCGGAATATTACTCAGCAAGACAAGGAGGCAACCGCTGCTGGCTTGATAGAAAGTTATCCTGACGGACCTCGCTGCGCGATGCAGGAATAGTGTCCTGAAAGAAATGGATGACGGTAAGGCCAGCGAGCGCCGGCAATGGAGCGGGGAAAGCTTGCTTATCCAGATGAAGATGGATCGTAGCCGCTGCCGGAGCATGGTATACACTCGTCGCCCAAATGCGATAGCCTTGTCCGCGTCATGAAAATCGCCGCAAAGCCCCGTATTCAATCGATTTTTTCCTTCAGCGCCGCCTGCCTTCTGGCGATGCTGCTGGGTTGCGCCCTGACCTCATTCGCCCAGGGTCCCGTGCCGGACTCGCCGCAGATTGAGGCCAAGGCTCATGCCATGCTTGCCAGGCTCACGCTCGAGCAGAAGATTGACCTGCTGGGGGGCGTCAACGAAATGTACACGCATCCCGCCCCGGCCATCGACCTGCCGCGCCTGAAGATGTCCGATGCGTCGGTTGGCGTGCGCACCTGGGGACCCACCACTTCCTATGCGGGCGGTGTTGCACTCGCTGCGACCTGGGATACGGACTTCGCGCGCAAACTGGGTGAGAGCCTGGGCAAGGATGCCCGCGCTCGCAGCGTCCATTTCCTGCTTGGACCCGGCGTCAACATCGCCCGCTCGCCAGTCGCCGGGCGCAACTTCGAGTATCTTTCCGAAGATCCCTTCCTGAACTCCGCGCTGGTGGTTCCGTACATCGAGGGCGTGCAGTCGCAGGGCGTCGTCGCAACGGTGAAGCACTACGCGCTGAACGACCAGGAGTACAACCGGCACAACGTCAGCTCCGACGTAGACGAGCGCACCATGCGCGAGATCTACCTGCCGGCCTTTGAAGCCGCCGTCACCAAGGGGCACGTAGACGCGGTAATGAACTCCTACAATCTGGTGAATGGCGTCCACGCCACCCAGAACGACTTTCTCAACTTGAAGGTGCTCAAGGGCGAGTGGGCGTTCCAGGGGATTTTGATGTCGGACTGGGACGCGACCTATGACGGGGCGGGCGCGGCCAACAACGGCCTGGATCTGGAGATGCCCTCGCCGCGCTTTATGAACGCCAAGAACCTGCTGGCCGCGGTGAAAGACGGCACGGTGAAAGAATCCACCATCGACGACAAGGTGCTGCGGCTGCTGCGGACCACGCTGCGCTATGGCTTCCTGGACCGCCCGCAGTTCGATCCGGCCGATTCCACTTACTCGGTGGCCGACCGCGCAGTGGCTTTGCAGGGCGCCCGCGAGAGCCTGACGCTGCTGAAAAACGACGGACACCTGCTGCCGCTCGATGCGACTAAAGTCAAGACCATCGCCATCATCGGTCCCAATGCCTGGCCGGCGGTCCCTGGCGGCGGCGGATCCTCCGAGGCCCAGGCCTTCGAGCCGGTCTCGACCCTCACCGGAATCGCCAACGTGGCCGGCCCCAGCGTGCATGTACTCTATAGCCGCGGCCTGCCGGAGATGAATGACGTCTTCCAGGGAACGCACTGGGACGGCGGAGTGAAGGAAGCGACCTTCCCCAGCAAGGACTTCACCGGCACGCCGGAAACGGCCACTCGCTCGACCATCGCCGACTACAAGAATGAATGGTGGGGAGCGGAGGACAAGACTCCGCGCAGCATCCGCTACACGACCGAGTTCAAGGCGGCCAAGACGGGCAGATACCTGATCCTGGCCGCTGCTTCGGGCAATGACGACTTCAAGCTGCTCATCGACGGCAAGCAGCTGCCTGCGCCGCCTCACGTGGAGGGCCAGACGCCGGAATTCTGGACGCTCGATTGGACGGCAGGCCAGACCGTCAACGTGGTCGCGGAATATCTGCCCGGCTTTGTGGGCGTGCGCTTCGGGTTGGGCATCGCGTTTGAAGCGGACCTGATCTCAAGCGAGGCCAAGGAGTACGCAGCCAAGGCCGACGTGACCGTGGTGGCTGTGGGCTTCAACCCCTCGACCGAAAGCGAGGGTTCCGACCGGACATTTGAGCTGCCATGGGGACAGGACGCGCTGATCGAGGCCGTGGCGGCGGCCAATCCGCACACCGTCGTCACGCTCACGGGCGGCGGCGGCATGGACACGCGGCGCTGGCTCAGCAAGGTTCCGGCGCTGCTGCACACCTGGTATCCGGGTCAGGAAGGCGGAACGGCCGTGGGCGAGGTGCTGTTCGGCACGCACAATCCGGAGGGCAAGCTGCCGATGAGCTTCGACCACAGTTGGGACGAAAACCCGTCTGCGAAGTACTACTACCCCATTCCCGGCGCGGACACCGCTCTGCACGTGACCGAGACCGACGGACGCAAGGTGGATTACGTCATTCCTCACGTGAAGTACGAGGACAAGCTGATGGTCGGCTATCGCTATTGGACGACCACCGGCAAGCACCCGCTGTTCCCCTTCGGCTTCGGGCTGAGTTACACCACCTTCAGCTTCTCCAACCTGAGTGTTGCGGCAACAGCGCAGTCTGGTTCGACAGTTCCGGTGAGCTTCGACGTGACCAACACGGGCAGCGTGGCGGGCGCGGAAGTGGCGCAGCTTTACGTCTCCGATCCTTCTGCCAGGAACATGCGGCCGGAGCGGGAACTGAAGGGCTTCGCGAAGGTTCGTCTGGCGCCCGGAGAAACGAAGCACGTGACGCTCAACCTGGACGCGCGCGCCTTCAGCTACTGGAACGAGGCGGCGCACAAGTGGACGATCGATCCGGGCAAATTCGTGGTCCGCGTCGGCGACTCCAGCGAAAGCACACCTCTCAACGCGGATTTGACGCTCAACTAGCGTTTCGCGCAGCGCAACGAAAACCGGTCTGCCGCTTGATTGCGACAGGCCGGTTTTTTTGGCGGCAGATTCCTCGTCGGCTGTGCACGGAATTTGGACGAAGCGCTGCTGGAGAGCTGGAAAAAAGCCGGTTCGCAAGGCCGGCGGAAACATTTTTTTGCAGGTTTTCGCGGGCGGAAACAGACGTCCTGGCAGATTCATGGGTTGCGCTATATTGAAAGATCTTACGGTGTAACTAATTGATATTTAATGTTTTATCGGATGAGTGGATGACTCATCGTAAAATCATCTGCAAATTTACGGGCGAAGAAACGGAGAATCGACCCCCGGGGGGGTGGGCAGATTCAACTTCCAGGCGGTACGGACCGGCCACATACCTGACGGATTGGACCGGGGAGAGAGCGGACGAACGCGGAGAACGGCGCGTTGGGCTGGGCTTCCCGGGTGGGTGAGGGGTTCCATTCCCATGTCTCCTATTCGATAAGTGTGCGCCAGCGAAGGGCTATTTTCTGCAAACCATCCGCGGTGGGTCAGGGGGATTCTCGACAGAAAGACTTGTCTGCCCACCCTTTTAGAGGACAAGGCGAGTCGCCCAATCGTCCATTTCAAACTTTCTCTTGCAAAAAGATATATCGCGCGATATAGTTTTTTCAGCGATGAAGATATATCGCGAGATACATCGGTAAAAAGGAGAAACACAATGAACACACGATTTTTTGGAATGATGGAAGGCTGGGATCGCCGGTTTGCAGGGCGCGGGGAGCGCGGAGGCGGCGGGCACGACCATCCCGAGCATGAACATGGCGGAAGAGAACACGGCGGATTCGAGCATGAGTTCGGCGGGCGCGGACCGGGGCGGGGTTTTGGCCACCGGGGGCCAGGAGGCTTCGGGCGGGGCTTCGGCGAGGGGCGCGGGCGGCTGTTCGATGCCGGCGACATGAAGCTGGTGATCCTCAGGCTGCTGGCAGACCAGCCCAGCTACGGCTACCAGCTGATCAAGACCATGGAGGAGCGCCTTGCGGGCGGCTATACGCCGAGCGCCGGGGTGATTTATCCGACGCTGACGCAGTTGGAGGAAGAGGGGCTAGCCACCGCATCTACCGAGAACAACAAAAAGGTGTATTCCCTGACGCAGGAAGGCACCGAGTATCTGGAGGCCAACAAAGAGCGCGTTGGGGAGTTGTTCGAGCGGCTGGAACAGGCCGGACGCGGCTTCGAACGGGGCCGGTCGCCGGAGCTCATGAAGGCTTTCATGAACCTGAAGGGCGCGGTGGTGGCGCGCGTGTCGCGGGAGAGCGTGACGGCGGACCAGATCAAGAAGATTACGGAAGCGATCAACGCCGCGGCCAAGGCGATCGACGAGCTCTGAGGTTGATCCTCAATGCTCGCCGGCGTGCCGGACAGCGGGCGAAACCGTGGAGAGCGAGTCTTTCTGGATGGGGCGCGACGGGATGGGGTGTCGATCCCAGGTCTCAAAAGCGAGACCTGGGGCACCCGATCTTGGTGGTGGATTGAGATGTGGGCCACCCGCCGCTGGCCGGTGCGACGGACAGCGGGCGAAACCGTGGAGAGCGAGTCTTTCTGGATGGGGCGCGACGGGATGGGGTGTCGATCCCAGGTCTCAAAAGCGAGACCTGGGGCACCCGGTCTTGATGGTGGATTGAGATGTGGGCCACCCGCCCACCCAATCTTGGTGGTGGATTGAGATGTGGGCCACCCGCCCCTCAGCGGGCACGGAAAAGGAGAACCGCCTGTGCAAGACCAGCAAACGATCAATCCAGGCAACGCTTCACAATTACAAGCACTCTGGGAAATGGAATATGAAAATACAAACACACCATTTGATATTGAAGAACCTGACGAGTGGATTGCCTCGCTGGCGAAGAGCGGGAAGATCCACGGCAATGTGCTCGATTCGGGCTGCGGACCGGGGCGAAACTCAATCTACCTGGCGGGCCAGGGTTACAGCGTGCTGGGCGCGGATATCTCGACGAATGCGATCGAACGCGCCAAGCGGAAAGCAGCCGGGAAAGGAAACCGCGCTCAGTTTCTGCAAGCGAATATGTGCGAGCTTACCGGCTATGAAAATCACTTTGATACCGTTGTTGATATCGGATGTTTCCATTCTCTCGATGAGCGTGACCGCGGCGCTTATGCTGCTGCACTTCGTCGGGCGTGCCGGGCAGGGGCGGTGGTTTACCTTCGAGCCTTCCGGTGGAATCATCCCAGCGGCAAAGGTTCCCCTGCTTTGAGCGAGGAACAGATTCGGGCCGCTTTTGCAGCCAACGGCTGGGTTGTGAAAGAGATCGTGGAACGGGAGATCGAGTTATTCATCTCCGAAGAGGAAAAGCCAAAGACTTGTTGCTGGTTTGCTGAAATGGAATACGACCCGACAGCGATGAACGGCGACTCGTCACGGCTTGACAGAACATATGCAGCGAGTTAGGCCCGCTACGCGGGTTGGCGAGTTAGCAGGTTAGCGGGGCACAGTGATAGACGTGATCTCATTCCTCCGCGGGCCGGGAACGCCGGTGGGGAACAGGCAGGCGGCCGGATTTGACGTGCTCCTCACTTCCCTGCTGGTTCGGGCAGGCCGGATTCGGAGGCTGGGGGGAGGGTGTGGTTGGTGCGCCACTGGTCGAGGACCCCATGCCAATGCTCGCTGCGGGCCATCCATAGTTGTGCGGCGCGGTCGTAGCGGGCCTGAACGTTGTCGAGCCAGTAAGGGCGATTGTCGCGCAGCCAGGCCTGGCGGTAGAGCGCGCCGAGCAGCAGATAGCCGTTGGAGATGTCTTCCAGACGGCCTTCGTTGGAACTGATGACGCGGAGCTTGTGCACGACCTCGGGCCAGCGGGTTTGGTCGGCCGCGAGGGCCTGGGCGTCGCTATAGGCCGAGGCGCACTCGTCGGCGGCCTGGAACTTGAGGCCGACAAAGTCGATGCGGCGTGCGCCGAGTTCCATGGCGTCGAGCGCTTCGGGGTTTTCAAGCGGGCGATGGTCGAGGGCTGCGGCGGCTTTGGCCTCGGCCACCAGGGCGATGGCGCGCTCGGCGTGGAGACGCAGTTCGCTGAGGACGGGGCGCAGCTTGGCCGCTACACGCTGGCCGTCGGGGGAGAAGGGATCGATCCAGAAGTAGGCGTCCTGGGCGTCGCGCAGGCCGGCCTGTTTGAGGAGGTTGTGGGCGGCCATCAGCTCGCGCTGGGCCTGGCTGATTTTGCCGGTGGCGTCGCCATGAAACGCCGAGCCAAAGGACGCGGTGAAGTTGTCTTCCGGGCTTTCGCCCGCCTGCCATCCGGCCGCCGCGCCGAAGAGGACGCCGAACCAGTTCTCGTCGAAGATGCCTTCGCCGTCGTCATTCCAGACGGTGTTGAGCTCACCGGTCGATCCGAGTTTCTGGCCGTCGCGGACGAAGGCGCGGATGTTGCCCAGGGCCTCATTGTTGTTGGGGTAAATGCGGTTCCAGTTGTTGACGCCGGGAGCGACCCAGGTTTCGAGGCCCGCGTTGGTGAAGGGCAGGATGAGGGGCGTGAAGTCGGGCTTGGCGTCGTATTCCCAGGGCACGGCGATCATGTCCTTGGGCAGGGTGCCAACCAGTTCCGGCGAGTTGACGGCCACGTCGCCCCAGAAAAGCAGGCGCTTGTGGTTGGGCTCGAGGGTCGAGTGGATTTTCTTGAGGTAGTCGAGATAGACCGCGCCGAGGCCCTGCTGCTGGACGGCCTCGCGAGTGCGGCCCAGGCCGAGTTCAAAAGTTTCGTCGGCCCCGATGTGGGCCCAGGGGCCGGGAAAGACCTGGGCCAGTTCGCTGAACCACCCGGCGATGAGAGGCAGCGTGGCGGCATCGCCGGGAGCCAGGACTGCGCCGTGCGCCGATTCGCCGAGGGCGGAAAACTGCTCGAACTTGAGCACGTTGTGGAGATGGCCGAAGGCCTCCTGCTCGGGGATGACGGTGATGTGGTACTGAGCTGCGTAGGCGACGAGTTCGCGGGCTTCGGCGGGGGTCATGGCGCCGCCGGGGAAGGCTGCGACGGGAGAGCTCGCGTAGGCGAAGGTGTGCTCGAAGTAGGGCGAGAAGATGTTGATCTTGTAGGCGGCGAGGGTGCGGATTTCGCGCTTGAGGAAGTCCATGGTGGGCAGAGGGCCGCGGGACCAGTCGTCGGAGAGACCGCGATGGGGCATGGCCGGCCAGTCGCG
>JBEKTB010000002.1:0-59414 GCA_049516495.1 Occallatibacter sp. | reverse complement strand
GTCTGGCTGCTGGTGTAGCCTGTGGCGATTGCGATGGCCTGAATGGTCTCCGTCGCCGAAACAGTGATCGCCGCGGTGTACCTGGTGGAGGCCGTAGTCGGGGTAGTTCCGTTGGTGGTGTAGTAGATCACTGCGCCGGGTGTAGTGTCGGCGATGGTGACGGTTTGCGCGGTCGAGTAGGTCCCAGCCGCCGGGCTGAAGGTCGGTGTGGCTGCGGGCGGGGTGATGGCGTAGGCCGCTGTAGAGGCGGCGCTGTTCGAATAGCCGGTGGCAACCGCAATGGCCTGGATGGTCTCGGAAGCGGAAACCGTGAGGGTGCCGGTGTACTTGGTGGATGCCGTGGTCGGTGTGGTTCCGTTCGTGGTGTAGTAAATCTGCGCAGCGGGAGCGGCTTCGGTCAGTGTGACCTGCTGCGACGAAGTGTAGGTTCCTGCCGCTGGAGCGAAGACCGGCGGCGCGAGCGCCAGGACCGCGACCAGGATCTGCGCGGTGTGCACGTGGCCGCCTCCCGTGGCAACCAGGTTCACCGGGGGGGGCGACGGAGGCGGATACGCTCAGGGTGACCACATCCGTCGCCAGTGCACTCAACGCAAGCGAGGAGGCTGCCGGGGTCGCAGTAATGCCCGAGGGCGCGCTCGAAGTCAGCGTCACGGATCCGCTGAATCCGTTCACCGGCGCCAGCGCCAGGGTGCTGGTTCCCGTCTTGGCGGGGACAATCGCGAGTTCCGCGGTCTGCGTGGTGAGCGAGAAATCCGATTGCGCTACGGCGATATTGACCGCATTGGACGCGGCCGAGTTGTAGTTGGCGTCTCCCTGGTAGACGGCGGTAAAAACATTTGTCCCATTGGCGGCGGAGTAGCCGGGAACGCTCAAAGTGGCCGTTCCCTTGACGAGTGCAGCGGTCGCGGAAAAGCCCTGGTCGTCGCTCAGGAAAGTGACCGTGCCGGTCGGGGTTGCCTTTCCGGAGGGGCCGGTGACGGTGGCCGTCAGCGTGAAGGTCTGTCCCGGCGCAGGGCTGGCCAGGCTCGAAGTCAGCGCCACCGTGGGTGTCACTTTGCTAGCCAGCGCAATCACCGTTCCCCCATTGGCTGCACTGCCCAGCCAGTTCGTGTCGCCGGCATAGGATGCGGTTAAAGGCAGAACGCCGGCCGCAACATTGCTGAAGGTCACCACCGCTTCCAGATTTGCATTGCCCGTTGTCCCGAAGGCAGCCCAGGCGGCAGTTGCGGATTTTCCGCCCAGGGTCACGGTCACAGCGCCCGTGGGCAGGGTTCCGTAAAGCGGCAGGTAGCCGGTGGCCAACTGCACGTCGACGGCCACGCTGGCGCCCGCGGCGACGGACGAGACAAGCGGTTTGACAGTAAGGCTGGTGCTACCCTGGATCACGGTAAACGAGGCCGCTCCGGCGGTCGAGGACGCGTTGTAGCTCGCGTCGCCGGAATAGGACGCGCTGATGGTGTGGCTGCCGGGCGCAAACACTCCGGTCGACCACTCCGCCACGCCGCCCGCGTTGAGCGGCTGCGTCGATGTGGTGGTCACCGCTCCCAGCTTGTCGGTGAAGGTCACGGTTCCGGTAGCCGGCGTGGCCTGAGCGGCGATGGTCGCATTGCCGCTGACCGGCTCGGCATCCAGCAGGATTTGCGCGCCATACGGTACTGTGATCCCCGACGAAAGCGGGTAGAGGTTGAGGTCGTATGGGTTCCAGGCCCATCCGGCGGCGGCCAGCGTATTGTTTTCCGGGGTCACGGTGACCACCACGGGCGCGGACTTGCTGGTGGCAAAGGTTCCGTCGCCCCCATAAACGGCCGTGAGCTGGTAGGTTCCTCCGGGCAGGTTGTCCACCTGGGCATACATGCTTCCGGACGCCAGCGCCAGCGCATCGATCCCCGCGTAATGGGTGATGCCGTCGTTGCCCGTCAGGCTCACGGAGCCCGTGGGCGTGCCTTTGGCGGCCGCCACCGTTCCGGAAACAACGGTGGTCTTGCCATGGACAAAGCTCGACGGGCTCACGCTGAGCGTGGTGGTGGTGGGAGTCAGCGTGACGGTGCTCCAGTACTTGATCAGATTCGCCACGTCCACCGAGCCCAGGCCGGTGGCCTGGTCATAACCCGCGCCCGCGGTATAGCCGCTCTCGACATTGAAGCCGCTGGCGGTGGTTCCGGATTTTCCCTGCACACAGTTGGCCGTGCTCGGGTAGCAGAGCACCTGGTTTCCGCCCATGGTCACATCGCGGAAGACCGCC
Organism: Occallatibacter sp.; assembly: GCA_049516495.1. Classification (GTDB taxonomy): domain Bacteria; phylum Acidobacteriota; class Terriglobia; order Terriglobales; family Acidobacteriaceae; genus Telmatobacter. Next base: position 57,172 of record JBEKTB010000002.1, on the reverse strand, counting down.
GGCTGTTTGGCCGCCAGGGGGTAGTAAATGAAGTCTGCCTGGCCTTGCCAACTGCCGGCGTTCTGGTTGACCAGCGCCTGGATACCCGCCATCGCCGGCGAACTGGCCGACGTTCCGCCCACCCCGGTAATCACCACCGCCCCGCTGGAGTTCAGGTTGGTGCTGGAGCAGTCGCCGGGGTTGGCGCAGATGGGATAAAAGCTGAAGTTGTACCCATTGGCCGCGAACAGAGACACGTCAGGAAGGTCGCGCACCTTGTCCGCCGGGACGCCGGAGCCCGTCTGCCAGGCCGGCTTGGGGTAGCCCTGTCCGGTTGAACCGCTGGGATAGAGCGCGGCGCTGCTGGCTCCGCCGCCTCCCGCCACGATGGTCTGGCTGGACAGGTTGGAGGGATTGCCGTCGTCCACCAGGTTGAAGCCGAAGAAGTCGTTCCAGGCCTGCTCGGGGACGGCCTGCTTGAGAGAGACCGCCGGCGATGTGGTGGTACTGGACCAGTAGCCGGCCAATTGCGTACTGACGGCGCTCGCGCTGCCGGCGTACTGGCTGAAGTAGAAATCCGTGCCGCCCACCGCGACGTCATACGGTGTGGCAGCGATGCCGTTCACCTGGAGCCCGCCGTAGGCGAACTGCTGCGCGTCGAAATTGTCGCAGCCGGCCGAGCCGCCGTCGCCCGCCGAAACAAACACCGTCTGCCCCTGCGCCGCGGCCTGTTGCCACAGCGCGCTCCAGAACGCATTGCCGCTCTGGCCCAACTCCATCTCGCACTCGCCGTAGCTCACGCTGATCACGCCGGCCAGGTCATCTTCCACGGCGCGCATCGCGGCCAGCGAAAGCCCGTCGGTCAGGGCCGTCCCGCCGGAGGTATAGAGAACCACCCTGGCGCCGGGCGCAACCGAGCCCGCCAGTTCAATGTCGAGGTATGCCTCCGTCGCCGCGCTGTTCTGGCCGGGGTCCTCGCCGTCCACCACCACCTGGGGCAGGTTGGCGGTCAGGCCGAAGAGGGTCTGGTAAGCCTGAACCAGGCTCAGGTCCACGTTCGACGCGCTCACAATGGCGATCGACTGCCCCGCGCCGTTGATTCCCGCCTTATAGACCGAATTGATGTCGTATTGCGTGGCAAAGTCGCCCGGCGCCACCACGTAACTGACGCCGCCGGCTGCCGGATAAGTCCATTCCGGATAGGTCCATTGCGGCGTGGTCTGGTGGGTCCTGGGGTTGAACTCGGCTTGTCCGAGGACCTTCAGGTGCGACTGGGGATGAAAGTCGTTTATCGGCGCCAGTCCCGCAATGACCGGCGCCAGCGCGGCGGGTATCGCCGGATCGGCGGCGTTGGCCAGATGCGCTTCTCCGTTGACCAGATAGCGGTGAATCTCGGTCTGAAAAGCCTCGCGCACCTGGCCGGCTGTTCCTGAGAACTCAATCGCCAGCCGTCCGGCGTGGATTTTCTGGATGCTCAGCCCATGCGACTCAAGCCACGCTGCCACGGCGGCCACGTCGGAGTCGGCCGGCCCAAATCGGCGGCCGAACTCCTCCGGCGAGAGCCACTGGTGAAAGGAGGGACTGCCGGGGGTGTGCGCCGAGGCAATGAATTCCCGGAGCGCCGCTTCCTGTTCCGGAGAGCGCGCCAGCAGCAACAGCATCCGTCCGGCGGGAAGCGAATCTTCGACGGCTCCCTGGTCAAGGCCGGCCCTCACCAGCGGGTGCACATTGCCACCCAGAACCGCGCGCACGCTGTCCTCGACGGGACCTTGAACCCGGGGCAGGGCTTGCGATCCGGCAGCCTGCGCAGCGGAATTGCGCGGCGCCGCCAGTGTGGAGGACGCGGCGACAGTCAGGCTCAAAACAGGCAGCAAAACGGCGCGGGAGATAAAACGCAGCGGGTCCATATCCGCATCATCGGCAGCACCCGCGCACGACTGTAACAACTCGCCCGTGTGTCCGCGAAGAAAGCATTCGGAAGCGTCGACCGTCTCAATTCGGGAAATCGCCCCATTCCAACTGCACAATCGGGAAAGCCGGAGTCGAATCGGTGGCGATGCGCCTCCCGCGCCATGGGCGAGAGGAAGAGGCTTGGGCAGCCAGCGCGCCAAGGCCCGGCGGCGCCTTCCGCGCAAAGGCATTCTCCGTCCGCCCTGTATAATCCTGGCGAAACCTGCGGGAGGTTTGGAGTGAGACAGTTTCTGGCCTTGGCGGCGGTGGGCTTATTGGCATGTTCGACGGTTCAGGCGCAAAAGTTGCCCTGTGCGACGGCCGGAGACAACAATGCCTTTCTCGGGATTCAGACCATCCGCCTGTGGCCCGGAGACGCTCCGGAGGCCAAGGGCACTGCCTGCGAGGACACGCCTACGCTGACCATCTTCGAGCCGCAGAGGGGCCACGAAAACGGCTCCGCGGTGGTGGTGCTGCCGGGCGGCTCGTACGCCAATCTTGCCGCCAACCTTGAGGGCCGGCAGGTGGCCGACTGGTTCACCGCGCGCGGCTTTCGAGCCTTTGTTCTGAGCTACCGGCTTTCGTCGCACGGCTACCTGCTCCCGGTTCCGCTGATCGACGCCCGGCGCGCTGTCCAGACGGTGCGGGCGCGGGCCAGGGACTATTTCATCGCCCCCAATCGCATTGTCGTCATCGGATTCTCGGCTGGAGGCCATCTGGCCGCGCTCGCCTCCACTCAGTTTGTTCCCGGCAACCCGGACGCCGACGACCCCATCCAGAGAGTCTCCAGCCGGCCGGATTATCTCGTCCTCGGCTATCCGTGGATTGGCGCCATCTCCTCCGACACTTCGCACCTGAGCTACTGCAAGCTTTACAACGTGATGGACCGCTGCGAGGTACTTCGTACCGCGTACTCTCCTGATCTTTTTGTGACCAAAGATACGCCGCCGACTTTCCTCTTTCACACCGCCAACGACGGGCTGGTTCCCGTCGAGCAGGGCCTGCGTTTCTATGAAGCTCTGATCAAGGCCGGCGTTCCCGCCGAGGCGCACATCTTCGCCAACGGCCCGCACGGCGTCGGCCTGGGCAAGGCCGACGCCGCTCTCGACCAGTGGCCCAATCTGCTCGAAATCTGGCTTCGCGCCCAGGGATTACTTACGGTGGATTCGTCGGTTATCGCGGGCAAACCCTAGCCGTAAACCTGGGGCAAACGGCGGGCGGTCATTCTCGATTCCGCAACGGAATCGATTGTAGAGTTGAACGGTAACGCATGATCCTGGAGGTTCGTCGCTCATGAAAGCAGCAAGTCGGTTCGGCATTTCCCTGATGCTTGCCCTGGCCGCGTTGTTCTTCTCGCCTCTGGCGTCCGCGCAAGAGGCGCATCCCGCCGCACAACCCCCGGCGGCCGGAGCCGAGCAGCACAAAGACAGCGAAAGGGACGCAATCCCCGTTCCGCCGGAGAAGCCGGTCGCCACGCATCATGACCTGGCGCTCGACGGCAAGACGCTCAAGTACACCGCGACCGCGGGCACGCTCATCATTCGCGACGAGGACGACAAGCCCTACGGCAGCATCTTCTACGTGGCCTACACGCTGGACGGCGCCGAGGCCCGTACGCGGCCGGTGAGCTTCCTCTATAACGGCGGACCCGGATCGGCCTCGCTGTGGCTGCATATGGGCTCGTTTTCGCCGGTGCGCATCTCGACGGACAGCCCCAACCCGACCGCCGGACCGCCCTTCAAGCTGGTTCCGAACGAGTACTCGCTGCTCGACAAGACCGACCTGGTCTTCATCGACGCCCCGCTCACCGGCTACTCGCGCGCCGTCGGCAAGGCCACACCCAAGGATTTCACCGGCGTCGATCAGGACCTGCACGCCTTCGACCGCTTCATCACCCGCTACATCACTGTCAACCAGCGCTGGAATTCACCGAAATTTCTCATTGGCGAGTCCTACGGAACCACGCGATCGGCGGCCCTGGCCGACATGCTGGGCAACGACGGCGTGCAGTTGAACGGCGTGGTGCTCATCTCCTCGATCCTGAACTACAACATCCGCGCCGGCGGCTACGACAGCATCTACATCTTCAACCTGCCCAGCTACGCCGCGGCCGCCTGGTACTTCAACAAGATTCCCAACAAGCCGGCCGACCTGGCTGCCTGGGTCGAACAGGCGCGCGTCTTTGCCGAGGGCCCCTATGCACAGGCCCTGTTTGCCGGCCACAACCTGCCCGCCGCGCAACTGGATTCGGTGGCCAAGGAAGTGAGCCGTCTTACCGGCCTCAGCGTGGACTACGTCAAGGAAACCAACCTGCGCATCTCGCCCACGCGCTTCAGAAAAGAAGTGCTGCGCGACGACCGCCGGACGCTGGGCCGCTACGACATGCGCTTTGAGGGCGTGGACGTGGATGCGGCCGGCGAAGCGCCCAGCTATGACGCCTCCGACACGGGTATCGCGGGGGCTTTCGTCGCTGCCTTGCACGACTATCTCGAGGGCCAACTCAAGTACGAGACCACGGACGCCTACCGGCCCAGCGCGGGCAACATCGCCCAGTGGGACTGGAAGCACCACCCGACCAGCGGCGCGCCCGGCCCCGGCGCCCAGGATCAGGCCCAGCCGTATGTGGCAGCGGACCTGGCCAGCGCCATCCGCAAGAATCCGCATCTGCGCGTCTTCTCCGCCAACGGCTACTTCGACCTGGCCACGCCGTTCTTCGCTACCGAGTACGACTTGGCGCACATGGATCTTGACCCCACGCTGCGCGGCAATGTCCAGTTCGGCTACTATCCCTCGGGGCACATGATCTATCTCAACGTCGATGCGCTGCACCAATTGAAGGACGACCTGGCCGCGTTTATCGCCAAGGCGCAGAACTGACGTCGGAAGCGCCGTCGGTGAATAGGCAATTCGCCTCCCGGAAAGGTGGGAAACGACGCAACTGCGCGACAAAATTTGCCCTAAAAATTAAGAAGCGGGCCACCGATCTCAGGAGTGGAAGGACTTCCTGAAACCGGCTGCCCGCTGGACCCTGGACCGGGTCTAGGTGGTATGGTTAGTTTAGGCTTGTTGCGGCGGAAATCAAGCCTTTTTTTGCACGAACTAGCCGTTTCGTGACCGCAGTCACAGGACCCCGCCGAATCCGCCTCGCAGCGTTGACTTAGCGGTCTGCCCCTGTTACAAAAAAGTGTTCCACCTACGTTAGACGGACTTAAAACGACCGCCTGGCTAACCTGAACAAAACGGACCAGCATGCAAGAAATCATTCAACAAGTCGGGACTCTTCTGCTCGGCGCCGTGCCCACGATTCTGCTCTTCATCGTGCTGGTCCTGGCTTACCAGTTCCTGGTGCAGGGCCCGTTGACGGCCACGCTCAAGGAGCGCCGCGCACGCACCGAAGGCGCCGTTGAGGACGCACACAAAGCCATTGCCCAGGCCGAAGCACGGGCGGCCGAGTACGCCGCCAAGTTGCGTCAGGCCCGCGCCGAAGTCTTCAAGGTGCGCGAACAGCGCGTGAAACAGTGGAACGCCGAGCGTGACGCGGCTCTGGATGCAGCCCGCAAGACGGCTGGGCAGAAGGTCAACCAGGCCCGGGTCGCTCTCGAAGCCGAGGCCGCCGAGGCGCGGCAGTCCCTCCAGGCCTCCGCCGGGGATTTGGCAGCGCAGGTAGTCCGCGCGGTTCTGCCGCTGGCCGCCGGGGGTACCCGTTGAGGTATTTGAAAGTGAAATCGCGTTTCTCCTCCCCCGTTTTCCGGTTCGCCCTGCTGGCGGTGCTGGTTGCCGGTTTGGCTTCCGTCTCCTTCCGGGCTTCCGCGCAGGAACCCGCTCCAGCATCGGCTCCTGTGGCCACAACGGCCGCGCAGGCTCCGGCAGCGCAAGGCACAGCCGCACCTGACGCCGCCAAGACGAAAGAAGCGCCCAAGACGGAGCAGGAAGAGCTCGACGTCTACCGTCATGCGCCCATCGTGCGCTCCGCGGCCCGGCTGCTTCACATGGACCTCGAAGTTACGGCCAAGCTCTTCGAGTTCATCAACTTCGCCATCATCGCGCTGGCCGTTCTCATTCCTCTGTCGCGCTTTCTTCCCAAGGTCATCCGCAAGCGTTCGCAGACGGTCCGCCACGACATTGATTCGGCCCGCAAGATGACCGAGGACGCCAACGCGCGGCTCAGCGCCATTGAGGCCAAGCTCTCCGGGCTGGACCATGAGATTGCCGGAATTCGCTCTCAAGTCGAGCAGGAAAGCAAGCAGGACGAGGCGCGCATCAAGGCGACTATTGGAGAGGAAAGCGCCCGCATCGTGGCCGCCGCCGAGCAGGAAATCGACCAGGCCGCCGCGCAGGCAACCCGCGGATTGCGCCACTTTGCCGCCGACCTAGCCATTGAGCAGGCCGCCAAGCAACTGGTTCTTGCGCCGGAGACCGACCGGGCCCTGATCGCCGAGTTCCTGACCGGTGTGGCTGGGGACGGCGCGCATCAGACCGAGCATCGGGGAGGGCAGAACTAGATGGCAGCCTTTGTTGCACGTTACGCCAGCGCCTTCGCCGACGTTGTGACCCAGGAAAAGCTGGACACAGCGGAACTGGACCGGCAACTGAACGATTTTCTCGCGACCTGGGACGGCAGCGCTGAGTTGCGCGAACTGTTTGTGAACCCGGCCGTCGGCGCGAAGCAGAAAGTCGCGATCCTGGACAAAATGAACGCGACCCTGGGACTGCGCAAGGAACTGCGCAACCTGCTGGCCGTGCTCATCGACAACAATCGCATCGGCCAGGTCAAGGAAGTGATCCAGGCCTACCGCACGGAATTGCAGGAGCGGCTGGGCATTCGCCAGGTGGAGATTGTGACCGCCCGCCCGCTGGACGCGCAGGAAAGCGGCGTGCTGGTGGCCGGCGTAGGCAAGCTCGCAGGCGCTCGCATCCAGGCCAGTTTCAAGCTCGACAAATCCATCCTCGGCGGCACGGTGGTGCGTATCGGCTCCACGGTATACGACGGTTCGGTCCGCGGACGGCTGGAACGGTTGAAAGAAGCGTTGATTGCCGGCTGAAGCCGGCCGAGGGAACAGGGATCAGGGGCCAGGGATCAGAAACGCCTGCTCTGAGACTGAATTCGGGAAGAACGTATTCAACGGGATTTAGATTTTTGAACTGGGAGGGGCAAGGAACAGCGGGAAAGGAACTCAGTATCGGTAAGACTGACCCTGACCCCTGATCCCTGATCCCTGACCCCTGAGGAACGAAATGGCGCAGATCAAGGCAGACGAGATTACGCAACTTCTTCGCGAACAGATCGCGAACTACGACTCGAAGGTCCAGGTCGACGAAGTCGGGACCATCACGTCCCTCGGCGACGGCATTGCCCGCCTCCATGGGCTGGACAAGGTGATGGCCGGCGAGTTGCTCAGCTTCCCGCACGGCATCGCCGGACTGGCTTTGAGCCTCGAAGAGGACCAGGTGGGCGCCGTGGTGCTGGGCGACTACACCGAGCTCAGCGAAGGCGACGAAGTCAAGCGCACCGGCACCATTTTGAGTGTCCCGGTGGGCGAGGGCATGATCGGCCGCGTGGTAAACGCGCTCGGCCAGCCCATCGACGACAAGGGCCCTATTGCCTCCACCCAGTCGCTGCCCATTGAGCGCCTGGCGCCTGGCATCATCGACCGCCAGCCGGTTCGTGAGCCCATGGCCACCGGACTCAAGGCCATCGACGCCATGATTCCCATCGGCCGCGGACAGCGCGAGTTGATTATCGGCGACCGCCAGACGGGCAAGACCGCCGTCCTGCTGGACACGATCATCAACAACGCCAAGAACGATCTGATCTGCATCTACTGCGCCATCGGCCAGAAGCGCTCTTCGATCGCCCAGGTGGTCCAGACGCTGACCGAAGCCGGCGCCATGGGCCATACGGTCATCGTGGCCGCCTCGGCCTCTGAGCCCGCGCCCATGCTCTACATCGCGCCCTACGCGGCTACCGCCATCGGCGAGTTCTTCCGCGACTCGGGCCGCCACGCGCTGGTGATGTATGACGATCTCTCCAAGCACGCCATGGCCTATCGCGAAATTTCGCTGCTCCTGCGCCGTCCGCCAGGCCGCGAAGCGTATCCGGGCGATGTGTTCTATCTCCACTCGCGCCTGCTCGAGCGCTCGTCCAAGATGAGCAAGGAAAAGGGCGGCGGTTCGCTCACCGCTCTGCCGGTCATTGAGACCCAGGCGGGCGACGTCTCGGCCTACATTCCGACCAACGTCATTTCCATCACCGACGGCCAGATCTTTTTGGAAACGGACTTGTTCAACTCCGGCGTCCGTCCGGCCGTCAACGTGGGCCTTTCGGTTTCGCGCGTCGGTTTCTCGGCAGCCATCAAGGCCACCAAGCAGGTGGGCGCGACGCTGAAGCTCGACCTGGCGCAGTACCGCGAACTGGCCGCGTTTGCGCAGTTTGGCTCCGACCTCGACCCGCTCACCCAGAAGCAGCTCAACCGCGGCAAGCGCCTGACGGAATTGCTCAAGCAGCCGCAGTTCCAGCCGCTCACCTGGCAGCAGCAGGTGGTGGTTCTCTTCGCCGGCACGCAGGGCTATCTTGACGACTTCGAAGTCAGCGACATTCACGATTACGAGGTTGGCCTCTACAAGTACTTTGAGAATGCGCAGTCGGCGCTCATGGAAGAACTGACCAAAGAAAAGAAGCTGGACAACCTGCGCGACAAGCTGCACGCCGCGCTCAAGGAATATTCGGCCAACTTCAAGGCAGAGCTCGAGGCCGCGGTAAAGGCGTAGAAGCAGGGAACAGGGATCAGGGACCAGGGGTCAGACCGATGGTGAAGTCATTTCGCGATCTCGTCGTTTGGCAACGATCGATTCAATTGGCGGTGGCGATCTATCGGTTGACTCAAGGATTTCCCCGGGAAGAGATTTACGGATTAACCGGCCAGATGCGACGCGCCGTGGTTTCGGTTGGCAGCAACATTGCAGAGGGTCACGGCAGGTTGGGCAGCGGTGAATACCGGCAGTTCCTCGGCGTCGCACGAGGCTCGAATTGTGAGTTGCAAACGCAGTTGGAAATTGCACGTGCGCTCGGAATCGGCGATTCCAAGCTGTTGGACGAAGCTGAAGCTTTATCACACGAAGTTGGGAAAATGATTTTCGGAGTTTTGGAAGGAATCAAAGGTCAAAGGGTCGAAGCAGCGCACGTCTGACCCCTGATCCCTGATCCCTGCCCCCTGGAAGGTTTATGGCAAACGTACTCGATCTACGGCGGCGCATTCGCAGCGTGAAAAACACGCGGCAGATCACCAAGGCCATGAAGATGGTCTCGGCGGCGAAGCTCCGTCGCGCGCAAGAGCGGGCGATGGCGGCCCGGCCCTACGCCAAAATGATCACCAGCGTGCTGGAATCGTTGACTCGCCGCGTTGATATCTTTGACGAAGTCACCGGCAACCTGCGCCATCCCCTGTTTGCCACCCGGCCTGAAAAGCGGGTGCTGCTGGTTATTGTCAGCGGCGACAAGGGTTTTGCGGGCGCATTCAACGCCAACATTCTCAAGACGGCCTTCCAGTTCATCTCCGGCAATCCTGACAAGGAGATCGACGTTGAGGCCGTGGGCCGCAAGGCTCGCGACATGATGCGCCGCCGCTATCCGGTAGCTGAATACACCGAGCAGACCGACGAGGCAGGCGGCACGCGGCAGGTGCGCACGAGTCATGCGCCGGTCGAGGTCACGGGCGATCATCCGGGGATGCTGGCCAAGCTTGAACTCAGCCGCGTTCAGGCGCTGGCCCAGAGCATCATCTCGCGCTATGTGCACGAGGAGATCGACGCCGCCTACATCGTTTACAACGAATTCAAGTCGGTGATCTCGCAGCGGCTGGTGGTCGAAAAGCTTTTGCCGCTGATGAAGATCGGCGTACCGCAGATTACAGGCGCCCAGGAACCCACCGTAGAGGAGCGCGAACGCGCAGCCGAAGCGGCTCTCTCCGCGGGCATCGAGATTGAGCCCGTGGACACAGCCGCAGCGGACGACGAAGCGCGCAAGTTCGGCACCGCGCAGGTGGACTACATCTACGAGCAGCCGGCCGAGGAACTGTTGAACGGCCTGTTGCCGCAATACGTTTCTTCCATGCTGTACCACGCCATGACCGAGTCGGTCGCCGCCGAACATGCGGCCCGCATGACGGCGATGGATTCGGCAACCAACAACGCCTCGGACATGATCGACGCGCTCACGCTGCATATGAATCGCGTGCGCCAGGCGGCCATTACCAAGGAGATCATCGAAATTGTTTCCGGCGCTGCGGCGCTTTAAGAAACAGCTTCTAGCTGCTAGCTTCTAGCCCCTGGCTTTCCGCGCTGTTTTCATTGGCGGAAGTGAATAAGGGCTTAGAGCGGCAAAGAAAGAGCTAGGAGCTAGAAGCTAGTAGCTAGGAGCTTTGAAAAATGGCAGAAAACATCGGCAAGGTAATTCAGGTCTCCGGTCCCGCGGTGGACGTGCAGTTTGAAGAAGCGACGATGCCGCCCATCTACCAGGCGCTGCGCGTCACCAGCGAGGGCTTCACCGTGCCCACGCCCATATCGGTCATTCTCGAGGTGCAGCAGCACCTGGGTGAAGGCCGCGTCCGCACCGTGGCTATGGAAGGCACCGAAGGCATGGTCCGCGGCATGAAGGCCATCGACCTCGGCGGCCCCATCAGCGTGCCGGTGGGCAAGGAGACGCTGGGCCGCGTCATCAACGTCATCGGCGAGCCGGTGGACGAGCTGGGCCCCATCGGTGAAAAGGGCCGCATGCCCATCCATCGCCCCGCTCCGCTGTTCGACGAGCAGTCCACCCACGAGGAGATGTTCGAGACCGGCATCAAGGTCATCGATCTCATCCAGCCCTTCCTGAAGGGCGGCAAGATCGGCCTCTTCGGCGGCGCCGGCGTGGGCAAGACGGTCGTCATCATGGAACTGATCAACAACGTGGCCAAGAACCACGGCGGCTACTCGGTGTTTGCCGGCGTCGGCGAGCGTACCCGCGAGGGCAACGACCTTTGGCTCGAAATGTCCGAGTCCGGCGTCATCAAGCCGGGCGACTGGGCCAACTCGAAATGCGCCCTGGTGTACGGCCAGATGACCGAGCCGCCCGGAGCCCGTCTGCGCGTGGCCTTGAGCGCTCTGACCGTCGCCGAGTACTTCCGCGACGTCGAAGGCTCTGACACGCTGCTGTTCATCGACAATATCTTCCGCTTCACGCAGGCCGGTTCCGAGGTCTCCACGCTTCTCGGCCGCATGCCTTCGGCCGTGGGCTACCAGCCCAACCTGGCCACGGAAATGGGCGAATTGCAGGAGAGGATTACCTCCACCAGCAAGGGTTCGGTCACCTCGGTGCAGGCCGTCTACGTGCCCGCCGACGATTTGACCGATCCGGCTCCGGCCACCACCTTTGCTCACCTGGACGCGACCACCGTGCTCAGCCGCCCGCTGTCGGAACTCGGCATCTATCCTGCCGTCGATCCTCTGGCCTCCACCTCGCGCATTCTTTCCGCGCGCATCGTGGGCCAGGATCACTACGACGTGGCGCAGGGCGTCAAGCGCATTCTGCAGCGGTACAAGGACCTGCAGGACATCATCGCCATTCTGGGCATCGACGAGTTGTCGGAAGAGGATAAGCTGACGGTGGCTCGGGCAAGAAAAGTACAAAAATTCCTTTCGCAGCCCTTCCATGTTGCCGAGCAGTTCACCGGCATTCCTGGAGCGTATGTGAAGGTTGCCGACACCGTGCGCAGCTTCAAGGAGATCATCTCGGGCAAGTACGACGACATCCCCGAGCAGGCCTTCTACATGAAGGGCGCCATCGAGGAAGTGCTGGAAACCGCCGAAAAGCTCAAGGCGACGGTATAAAGGCAGGGAACAGGGATCAGGGATCAGGGGTCAGCCGATCCAACTTGTAGCGCAACGGTTTTGCTGATCCCTGCCCCCTGTTCCCTGACCCCTGAATCCTGAAAGGATTCTATGGCAGACGAGACAAATCAACTTCGCGTCCGGCTGGTCACGCCAGAGCGCACCCTCTTCGATCATCCGGCGGCCGCGGTTGAGCTGCCGGCGAAGAACGGGTACATGGAAGTGCTCTACGGCCATGCGCCGCTGATGGCCGAGTTGGGCGCCGGCGATGTAACCCTGCATGGCGGCCCCGACGGCGACCAGCGCTACAACGTGAGCTGGGGCTTTGCCGAGGTGCTGGGCGACCGAGTCACCATCCTGGCCTCCGACGCTCTCAAACCCGAGGAGATCGATGTTCCTCGCGCACAGCAGCAACTGGACCGCGGCCTGGAAGAGTGGAAGCAGGCCGGCGAAAGCGCCGACGCCTACACTGAAGCCCTCCGCGTCATCGCCGAAGCCGAAGCCAAGCTGGCCTCCGCGTCGGAAAAGCACTAATCGATACTCACCGATTCCGGTCTCACCCTCAACGGCCCTGCTCTTGTGAGCAGGGCCGTTGAGCGTTGCGCGGAAACTCAGGACGGGTAACGAATAACGGGTTCAAGATGTCGGACGCGGAGAACTGGGAGCCGGGTGCCCCATTTTCGGCGCAGTTTCGCCGCGCTTAAGGTGGGATATCTATCAGCGACCTATATAGCACCTTCATTCAATCCATCGTCTTCCTCCGGCAGTTGCCGCCCGCTCCCGCCCGGCGTATCTTCGCAGGTGCGCAGCGAAACAAGCGGATTGCGCTTTCAACTGCGCAGAAGGAAGCTCCCAATGCTGCCAGTTCGATCGGGGCGCTGGTTTGATTCCGTGCGTTGGTTCCTTGTTTGTTTGCTTTTGGCCATCGTTTTCCGTCCGGAAACGGCTTTCGCGGCGACCACAGTTGTTACCGATGCGGAGAAGGGAAGCGATGTACCCATGAAGGTCGGGGACACGCTGGAAGTTCGCCTCCCATTCAATCCCTCCACCGGTTACACGTGGTACGTCCACCCCAAGTCGACCGCACTGCTGCGGTTAAGCGGCCAATCACAGACCCAGGCGACGGAGCCCGGCGCGGGCAGGCCCGTCATGCAGGTGTTTAGTTTTCAACCCCGCCGTCGCGGCGACGGGATTCTCCTGCTGCGCTACGTGCGCTCGTGGGAGAAACCGGCGCTCGGGGAAGAACAGTTCAGCCTGCACGTGGTGGTCGAATAGCGCTTCACCCAGGCGAGGCGTCGCCCAGTCCATCTCTCGTCCAGATGCCAAAGGGATCAACCTGCGCGCGCCCCGGTGCACGGGGCGTTTGTCTTGAGTGTGCGGGAACCGCTATGCAATGTGCGCCGTGAGCGCATACAATTCTCGAAGAAAATGGCGAAGAAGAAAGAAAACACGTTTGAGGTTGCGTGCCCGGATTGCGGGGCGATGCTCAAGATCGATGCGGCCACCGGCCTGCTAGTGAGCCACACCCCGGCGCCGCGCAAACGGATGTTTGAAGACCTGGAGACGGCGGCCCAGGCCATGCGCGAGCAGGACGACCGCAAGGAGTCGCTCTTCCGTCAGTCCGTCGAAGCGGAAAAGAACAAGGAAGACCTGTTCGAGAAGAAGTTTGCCGAGGCGCTGCGCAAGGCCAAGGACGCTCCCGACGGCAAGCCCCTGCGCGATTTCGACCTGGACTGACGGCCGGCCCCGGCAGGTTGGTCCTTACGCCGTTCCGGATTGCTCACGCGGCCCGCGATTTTAGAGCGATACTTGTGACACCGTGCCCGGTTTGCCGTCCGGGACGGAAGGAGAGCCTATGGTGGTTGTTCCGCTTTCAAGAACATCAGGTGACGCTCGAACCCGGCCGGAGGCGGCGGAGTCCGAAACCCTGAACTGGGTGGGATTTGCGGCCGGGGGAACCCTCGTTGCGGCCGGTTTGCTGCTGCTCGCGGGCCAGCGCCGCGCGGGCATGGTCGCCGCCGCCTCAGGCACGGCCCTGGCCATGCTCGACCAGAAGGAGACGCTGCGCGCCTGGTGGGATGCGCTTCCCGGCTATATTGACGACGTACAGGGGTTGCTCAGCCAGGTGCAGGGAACCGTGGAAGAACTGGCTGTCCAGCGTGAGCGGCTGCGGCGGATTCTGGCCCGGTAGTCCGGTTTTCTGAAGTTCGTCGGACAGGTCGTCTGTGCCCTACCGGCGGCCAGCGAAGTGCTGTGGAACCTCGCGGGACCCATCTTCGTAGAGTGTCTTTGTTCCCGTAGATTTCTCCGCACTCAGATTTGATTCCTTTTGAAGGAGGCTCCATGGAGCCAGAAGTTCAGCCCCCTCCGTTGGAACTGTCGCCCACTGAAGCCGGGCCCACGCTCCCAACTGACTCATTGCTCACGCCCGAACCGCCAGTTGCGCCGCCTGACACCAGCGAGTATCACGGCCTGCGCTGGATCTTCATCGGATCGGAGGGCCTGCGCGCGGGCTGGTCAGTGGCGATCTTCATCCCCTTGCTCGTTCTGTTTTCCATGGGGGTGGGCTTCTCCTTTTTCAAGCTCCACCTGGTCGACCCAAAAAGCCACTTTACCGCGCCGTCGGCCTTCTTCGGGGAGCTGATTCCGTTCCTGGGGATGGTTGCGGCGGCCGCCATCGTGGCCCTGATTGAGCACCGCCGCAGCCTGCTGGCCTTCAATCTGACCGGACCCCGGCGCACCGTCCACTTTCTTTCCGGCCTGGCCGCGGGATTCGCGGCGCTCTCGGCGCTGATCGGCGCCCTGGCCTGGGGAGGCTGGCTGCATTTCGGCCCCATCGCGCTCTCCGGCGCCGACATCTTCCGCTTCGGCGCGCTCTGGGCATGCGCCTTCCTGGTGGTGGGTTGCGTGGAAGAGGGCGTCTTTCGCTGCTATTTGCAGTTCACCCTCGCCCGCGGCATCAACTTCTGGTGGGCGCTGGGCATCGTCGCAGCCCTCTGCGGCGATTTGCTGCTCAGGTCAAAAGGCAACGGTGTGTGGGGTGTTTATGTCATCGCCCTGCTAGGTTTGCTTCCCTGCCTGGGGCTGCAACTGACCAAAAGGCCCGGCGCGGGATTCTGGCAGGCCGCCTGGGTCACGTCGACGCTCTTCGGATTCGTCCACACCGGCAACAACGGAGAAAACTGGATCGGCATCTTTGCCGCGGCGGGCATCGGCTTTGTCTTCTGCGTCAGCATCTGGGTCACCGGTTCGGCCTGGTGGGCCATCGGCTGCCATGCCGCCTGGGATTGGGGCGAGACCTACTTCTATGGCGCAGCCGACAGCGGCAACGTGGCAACCGGACACTACCTCACCACCAATCCGGCGGGGAACGCCTTGTGGAGCGGAGGCGCCGATGGTCCCGAGGGCAGCGTACTGGTCCTGGGAATCATCCTGCTGCTGCTGGCCGCGTTGATCGCGATTTACGGCCGCAAAAGGTCAACAGCGCTTGCAGTGTCAGTCACGGAGCAGGCGGCAGGCCTGGCCAAAGCATCTTAATTCAGTGAGGGTGCGAGCCTCAGCCCGCACCCTGCCTTCTTCGCTACAACCTGAGTGCATTGATCCTCTGTCCGCCGCGCAAATCGGGCGTCGTCGCGGCAGCGGAGTTATCCTTAGGGTGACCGATGCCCGACACTGAATCTGTACATCCCATGCCCGCAATTGCACCTGCACTGCCGTCTCGCAGCCGTTTGCGCCGCTGGCTGCGGGCTCTCATCTGGTCCGCCGGCGGCCTGCTGGCGGTTGCGCTGGTAGTCGCGGTAGCCGGTGTCTTGTGGCTGCGCTCGGCCGCTCAATCCGCGCTGCCGGTGCTGGACGGCGACCTTCATGTGGCCGGGCTTTCCGCCCCCGTAACGATTCTCCGCGACGCGCACGGCGTGCCGCACATCCAGGCCGCAACCCAGGACGACCTGTTTGAAGCCCAGGGCTACGTGGCCGCGCAGGACCGTCTGTGGCAGATGGACACGTTCCGCCGCAACGCCAACGGTGAGCTGGCGGAGATCCTCGGAGCGTCGCTGGTCAAACACGACCGCATCCAGCGGGTTTTCCAGTTTCGCAATACCGCCCGCCGTATCTACGCCAACCTGCCAACGGACGACCGAGCCCGCCTCGATGACTACGCTCGCGGCGTGAACGCCTACATCGACCAGCACCCCAGCTCTCTTCCCCCGGAGTTCAAGCTGCTGCACTATCATCCCCAGCCCTGGAGTGGCGCGGACTCGGTCTCCATCGGCCTGATGATGGTCGAGATGCTGGACTCCCATTTTGACGTGAAACTCTCGCGCGAACGGATCGCCGCCAAACTGCACAACTCGAAGCTGGAATCCGATCTTTATCCCGTCGGCTCCTGGCGCGACCATCCGCCCACCGGCATTCGCCTCGACCTGAGCCAGCCTCACCCCGAGCCGGCACCTTCCACGGACGAAGATGAGGATGACGACCGCACCCAGGCCAGGGTTGCGCCGAAAAAGTCTCTCCAGCCGCCGGACCCTGCCGGCCTTGAAGACCTGAATGCTCTTCACGCCCTGCTCGGCCAGCCTACCTGCGCAGGATGCTCGCCTGGATCGAACAACTGGGTCATCGCCGGCGAGCACACCGCCAGCGGCAAGCCTCTGCTCTCGAACGACATGCACCTCAACCTCACCGAACCCAACATCTGGTTCATGGCCGACCTCAGCGCGCCCGGCTACCACGCCGCCGGGGTCACGCTGCCCGGCGTGCCTTTCGTGATCGCCGGTCACAACGAGCACGTAGCCTGGGGCTTTACCGCCCTGTTCGCCGACGTGCAGGATCTCTACGTGGAGAAGCTGGACGGAAACGGCAACTATCAGTCTCCAGACGGCGCTTGGAAGCCACTCACGGTCAGCCACGAAGTGATTCGCGTGCGCGGCGGCGAGGATGTGAAGCTCGATGTCGAAACCACGGCGCATGGGCCGTTGCTGAATCCGTTGTTTACCAAGGAAAAGCGGCCCATTTCGCTGCGATGGACCATCTACGACCCGGCCTTGAACACGCTGCCGGTTTACCAGCTCAACGTGGCGTCCAACTGGACAGAGTTCTCCGCGGCTCTCGGCACCTGGGGCTGGCCCACGCAGAATGTGGTCTACTCCGACGACCAGGGCCACATCGCTTACCATGCCGTGGGCCGGGTCCCGCTGCGGCCGGGCGGCCTTCAGGGCTTGCCCATCCAGGACACCGCGCACGAGTGGCAGGGCTACATTCCCTTCGAAGCCATGCCCAACGCCGTCGACCCGCCCTCGGGTTTTCTGGCCACAGCCAACTCGCGCGTCACAACTGAAAAGTCGCCCTACCCGCTCTCGCTCGAGTGGGTCGATCCCTATCGCTCCGAGCGCATTTACAAGGCGCTGCAGGGGCGCGACCAGCTTAAGCCGGCCGATCTGCTGGCCGTTCAGACCGACATCTACAGCGAAGTGGATCAGGAACTCGGCCAGCGCTTCGCCTACGCCATCGACCACACCGCCGGCACCGACGACCGCCTCCGCCAGGCCGCCGACCTGATGCGCAGTTGGGACGGCAAGCTGACCACCGACTCGGCTGCCGCGTCGATCGTGACCCAGGCCCGCTACGCCTTCTGGCCGCTGGTGCTCGACCCCAAGCTGGGCAAGGATCTCGCCCCGGAGTACCGCTGGTCCGAATCCGACTTTGCCGAGGAAGAGGTCATCATGCACGGTAGCGCCGACTGGCTTCCATCCACTTACAAGAACTGGGACGCCCTGCTGACCGATGCTGTTCGCAAGGGCATGGACAAGGGCAAGGCGCCAGCCGACGTGTCGCGCTGGAGCTACGGAAGCTGGCACGTGGTCGACATCGAGCATCCGCTGGCCGCCTTCCTGCCGCTGCTCGGCCGCATGGCTGGAACCGGGGCGCAGCCCCTCAGCGGCGACACCACCACCGTCAAGCAGGTGAGCCGCGACTTCGGCCCCTCGCAGCGTTTCACCATGGACTGGAGCAACATCGACGGCTCGACAGAGAACATCGTCCTGGGCGAAAGCAGCGATCCGCTCAGCCCCTATTTCCGCGATCAATGGAACGATTACTACGCCGGCGCGACCTTCGCGCTCCCCTTCACCCCGGCCGCGGTAGCCGCCCAGACCCGGCACACCCTGCGCCTGCTTCCATGATCCAGCCGCCCGCCGTTCAACCGTCGTTACAAATGCTCCGTGCCGCATCCTTTCGCCTTTTTTGGGGCGAAAGGGTGAGAAACCACAAACTCCACCCGGCGCTCCCATCCCTCAGACCTGGACTCGAACGGAGCCGCCGGCCATGAACCTCTCGACCACCACGCGGTCTTCCGCCGCGGGTTGGAGCCGTTTCGCCGGCCCCGCCCTCATCCTGCTCGCCGCCGCCGTCGCCACCGCGCCTCAACTCATCCGCGGGGCCTCCTGCGGCCATGACTTCGACTTCCATCTCGTCTCCTGGTTCGACACCCTCAGCAGTTGGCGTCACGGCGTCTTCTACCCGCATTGGACCCCCAGCGCCAACTACGGCGCGGGCGAGCCCCGCTTCGTGTTCTACCCGCCGCTCACCTGGATGCTGGGCGCTGCACTGGGCCTTGTGCTGCCCTGGCAACTCGTCCCTGTGGCCCTGACCTTCCTGTGTCTGGCCGTCAGCGGCCTGGCCACCCGCAAGCTTGCTCGTGAGGCTCTGCCTGACGCTGCAGCCACCCTGGCCGGGTGCGCCGCGCTCTTTTCCGGCTATGCGCTGTTTACCGCCTACGAGCGATCGGCCTTCGGCGAGCTCACGGGCGGCTTCTGGATTCCCCTGCTTCTCCTTTTCATCCTCCGCGACCGCAACCCGTCCGTTGCGATCTCCCTCTGGCGTCGCGCTCTCGACGGCTCTGCCGCGCCCCTGGCGTTGGTGGTGGCCGGAGCCTGGCTCTCGAATGCGCCGGTGGGCGTGATGGCCTGCTACCTGGCCGCCGCCGTCGCCCTGGCCGCCGCCCTCACGGCCAAATCCTGGACGCCGCTGGTCCGCACCGCTCTCGGAACCGCCGTGGGAATCGCCCTGGCGGCCGTTTACCTGCTTCCCGCCGCCATCGAGCAGCGCTGGGTCGACATCCGCCAGGCCACCAGCGATCCCGGCGAAAGGATCGAGACCAGTTGGCTCTTCGCCCACAACGCCGATCCTCAACTGCAGCTGCACGATCTGGAACTGCACCGCGTTTCGCTGATCGCGGTCAGTATGATCGCCGTTGCGGTCGCCGGCCTGCTTCTTGCGTGGTCTCGCGGGAAGCTCTCTCTTGGAGGCAGATCGGAAGGGCGTCTTTTTGCCGGCCAAGGTTCGGTATGTCGGGGATTTATCCCTGACATAAAGCCAGCAAAAACGGGCCGGGCTTTAGCCCCTGAGGCCTGCTCCTCGAGCCAGTCGCAAAACGGCCCCTTCGCACTCCAAAATGTGCCGCTCCGTTACTGGCTCCCCCTCACGCTCATCCCGCTGGCCGTCCTGTTCCTCCAGTTTCCTGTCTCCCTGCCGATATGGGACCATTTGCCCAAGCTGCGCTTCCTGCAGTTTCCCTGGCGCTGGCTGGTTGTCCTGGAAGCGCCGGTGGGCATCTTCTTCGCCTCGGCCGTATGGTCGGTCTGGCCAACCCGCCGCTGGCTCCGCGTCGCTCTTGTCGCCGCCTGCACCGCAGCCTTCGTCGCCGCTTCGGCCTGGGCCGGGATTCGTTTTTTCCAGAGTTGCTACGAGGAAGACGCCGTGCCTGCCATGCTGAGCGTCTACCGCACCGGCGCCGGCTTTGAAGGTACCGGCGAGTATTCCCCGCCGGACGCCGACAACACAGAGATCGCCACCGGCCTGCCCGCCGCCTGCATGGTCACCGATCCGGCCGTCAAGTTGGGCGTCATCGACACCCTGGGAGCAAATCCCGACTGGTGGGTCGAGCAGCACAGTTGCCTGGCCACTTTTGACGTCAGCGCAGCCCCCGGCCGCGACCCGGCGGAACATCTGCGTATCCATGCCAGCCTCGGCCAGCCGGGTTACCTTATCCTCCGTCTGTGCGTCTATCCAGCCTGGCGGGTCACGGTGAATGGCCGGCCCGTCACCGCCTTTCCGCAGCGCGAAGACGGCCTGATGGCAGTGCCCGTGCCGCAGGGGTCAATCGACCTGGCGGTGGACTGGGCGGCCACTCCGGACGTGATCGCCGGGCGCTGGCTCAGTGCCCTCGGCGTGTTGGCGCTCACAGCTCTTTGGTACCTGGAGCGAAAGTCGAAAGGAAATTCATGCCCTCGTTTATGATGAAATCGATGCCAGTTGACGTGAAATCGCTGATTCAAGAGGGCGCAGAGCGGACCGACCGCGCGCTCGAGCTGCTGCTTCCCAGCGTGCAAACCGTGCCTGCCTCGATTCATGGCGCCATGCGCCACTCCACCTTTGCCGGCGGCAAGCGCCTCCGCCCAGTGCTGGCCATGCAGGCCGGGGCCACCATTGCCGGCGAAATCCCCCACGGCATCGAGCGGCTGGGCGCGGCGCTTGAAATGCTCCACACCTACTCGCTCATCCACGACGACCTGCCGGCTCTCGACAACGACGACCTGCGCCGCGGCAAGCCGACCTGCCACAAGGCTTTTGGCGAAGCTATCGCCATCCTCGCCGGAGACGCCCTGCAGACTCGCGCCTTCGAGGTGCTGGCCGGTCTGGATTCACCACCCGCGGCCACGGTCCAGATCATCGCCCTGATTGCCAACGCCGTCGGCACAGTCGAAGGCATGATCGGCGGCCAGGTGCTGGACCTCGAAAGCGAACACCAGAAACCCACCCCGGAGCTGGTCGAAGCCATTCATCGCGCCAAAACCGGCGCACTCATTCGCGTCAGTGTAGTGGCCGGCGGCGTTTACGCCGGGGCCAATGCGGACGATGTGGCCCGCCTGGATCTCTTCGGCCGCAAGATCGGCCTGGCCTTCCAGATCGTGGACGACGTGCTCGACATGACCGTCGACTCGGCCCACCTGGGCAAGACCGCGGGCAAGGACCTGGCCACGGAAAAAGCTACATGGCCGGCCGTCTACGGCATCGAGCAGAGCCAGCGCGACGCCGTTCAGCTCGTCGAAGAAGCCTTTGCCGCGCTCGCGCCCTACGGCAGCCGCGCGGATGGACTCAAAGCGGTCGCCCACTACCTGACGGACCGGAAAAACTGAGAATGCTTTCGGAATCCGACATTCTTACCGCCCTGCGCGATTGTTTCGACCCGGAAGTGAAACTCAACCTGGTGGATCTGGGCTTGATCTACGCCGTCGCGACCGGCCCCGACCCGGATTCCACGCCGGCTTGGCCGCGCCAGTGGGTCAAGGTGACCATGACCCTGACCACCCCCCAGTGCCCTGCCAGCGGCCTTATCTTCGAGCAGGTCAACAACCGTCTGGCCGGCATCGCCGACATCAGCAAAGTCGAAGTCAACCTGGTCTGGGAGCCGAAATGGACGCCCCACCGCATCAGCGAAGCGGGCCGCCGCCAACTGGGAATCTGATACCCCGATCCGCGAAGATCGCACAGCTACCGATTCAGCTCGGCATGTCATCTCCGGCCGAAAATGGGACGAACCCACCTCTCCAATACCGCCCCCGCCTTGACACAACCGGCCCGGCCCTTGATGCTTAACAGTTCCGGTTGTTCAGTTTTTTCATCGTTTCAGGGAGTTCAGATCTTGCGGGTTCGCGTCTTCTATCACGACAAATGTTTCGACGGAGCTTGCTCTGCCTCGCTGTTCACGCGCTTTCATCGGGAGTGTGTCACCCCCTCGGCCACCTACGAGTACCACGGCCTGGTCCATCGCGCCGGCGCGCTCTTTGACGAGAGCGAGTTCACCGGCGACGAAAACGCCATTGTCGACTTCAAATACTCGCCGTCGCCCAGGATCACCTGGTGGTTCGACCATCACCAGTCGGCGTTTCTCACCCCCGAGGACCATCAGAGTTTCCTCGACTGCCAGCAGGACCCGGTCTGCGGTAACCGCAAGTTCTTCGATCCCGATTACACCTCCTGCACCAGCTTTCTGGCGCACATCGCCTCCACGCGCTTTGGCTTCGACACCAGGCCGGTGGCCGAACTGATTCATTGGGCCAACATCGTGGACGGGGCCAAGTATGAGAGCCCCGAGTCGGCTGTCGAGATGGCTGCCCCGGCCATGAAGCTCACGCTGATCATCGAGGCCACGCAGGACCCCGAGTTCATTCCGCGGCTCATTCCGCTGCTTACTGAGTTGCCGCTCGCAGACGTACTCGCTCAGCCCTTTGTGGCGAACCTGTTGCCGCCTCTGCTCGAGCGCCATCAGGAATCGCTTGAGCTGATCCGCAGCCGCGCGGAAGAGCGCGACGGCACCATCTTCTTCGATATCACCGACCATCCGCTGGAGGGATTCAACAAGTTCATCCCTTACTACCTGCATCCCAATGCCACCTACTCGATCGGCCTGTCGCGATCCAGCTTCCGCACCAAGGTGGCCGTTGGTTCAAACCCCTGGACCAAGGCCGACCCGGCCAAGATGGTGAACCTGGCCAAGGTCTGCGAACGGTACGGCGGAGGCGGCCACGCCCGCGTCGGCGCCATCAGCTTCCCGCCCGACCAGGCCGACAAGGCGCGCATTGCCGCAGCCGAGATTGTCGCGGAACTCAGGGCCCACAACCCGCTGGCGTGAGTTTCATGTCTGCCTGCGCGGCTGACAGAGAAAGAGCTACTCACATGCTTAAGAGGTTCCTCATCGTCTGTTGCGCCTGCCTCGCTCTTTGCCCGCTCCCCAAAGCGTCCGCGCAGTATGTTCGTGTGGGCGTAGACGGCCCGATTCCACTCGGCAAACTGGATGCGATGGAGAACATGCTCGACGTGGCCGACGCCCACCAGAAGGCCGACCTGCTGGCCAGGCTCGGCGTCGATCCGGCCATCGCAAAAACGGCTGGCGAAGGGCTTCTTCCCGGGCAGAAAATCCAGCTTCTTCCAATCCGCACAACGGCCGGCGCTCATTCGGGCGTCGTCTTTCTGCCCAGCGGCACGGGAGTTTCCTGTTCCCTTTATCTCCTTCAGGGATCGGACGAGCACCCCGGCACGATGCCCTGGCATGCGATCGACCACCAGCAGATCAACTGTTGGGATGGGACGGCCTGGCTTGAGACAATGCCGCTGCGCCAAGCCGGTGAGGATGACCTAGTTCTCCACCACGTCAACGAGAATCACGGATCGGGAGTGGTCGCCGATCAGACGCAGATCTTCTCGATTCTCAGAGGCAAGCTGGTGGAAACGCTCGCGACCGAGGATTTTCTCTCGCAGGTGACACTGGGAACTGAAGACACCCTGGAGCAGAGGAGCACCTTCCTGCGATTTCCCGACAACTCTCTGGAAGAGACGCGGACCACGGCCCTTAACGGCACGCTGAAGCAAGTTGAGCGCCGCTTCTGGCGCTGGTCGGAGCAGAAGCAGCGGTTTACTCCAGGCCCGTTCCTTCCGGTTGCCGCACCGAATTCATAATTTACGAACGCCTAATTGCGCCTCGCTTGAGGCCGCTTTCGCCCTGGGTGGGGTCCATTTTTTTCAACGATTGGCTCCGATTGTCTCCCGCCCTTGCACCGGAAAAAGCGCAAGGACGGGGCACGGAATTCTATTTGGAAACTGGATGTTCGCGCCCGATCCCCCGGGCCCAGCGCGTGTGCACGCCACCGTTTCTATCGCCTACCGCGCCAGCATATCCGCCGCTTTCAGAAACCACGGGTCCAGCGGTTTGTGCCCCACAACCACTTCTTCCAGCGGAGTGGTCGTCAGCTCGCTCTTGATTACGCCCACCAGCACGCCGGAGTTGCCGGCGATAATCTGTTCCGCGGCCTCTGACCCCAGCCGCGTGCCCAGCAACCGGTCGGAGCAGGTGGGTACGGCGCCGCGCTGCACATAGCCGAGCACCGTCGAGCGGAACTCATACCCGCGCAGCAGGTCATGTTTCTCAAAGTACTGGCACAAACCCTCGGCGTTGTACTTGGCGCCCTCGGCCACCACTACAATCGCATGGGGCTTGCCGCGCTCATACACGTCCTGAATGCGCTCGGCCAGCTGCTCGGGAACCACCTCGACCTCGGGAATCGCGATGGCTTCCGCGCCGCCGGCAATCCCCGCCATCAGGGCCAGGTAGCCGCATTTTCTGCCCATCACTTCCACCAGCAGCGCGCGCCGGTGCGACGAGGCGGTCACTTTCAAATTGTCGATGGCGTTCAGCGCCACGTTCAGCGCCGTATCCACGCCGATCGTCACGTCCGAACCATAGAGATCGTTGTCGATGGTCGAAGCCACGCCGACCACGGGAAAGCCCATCTTGCGCAGCGCATTGGCGCCGGTCTGCGAGCCATTGCCGCCGATCACTACCAGGCCGTCGATGCCCGCGCCGCGCAGCCTGCGAATGGCCAGCTCGACGCCCTCTTCGGCATGAAACTCCGGGCACCGCGCCGATCCCAGCACCGTGCCGCCGCGCTGGATGATGCTGCCCACGTCGCGCGCGCCCAGCCGCTTGAAGTTCCCTTCAATCAGCCCCGAATATCCCTGGTACACGCCAAAGGTATTCACCCCGCGCGCCTGTCCAGTGCGAATCACCGCACGGATTGCGGCATTCATCCCCGGAGCGTCTCCTCCGCTTGTCAAAACTGCAAGACTTTTCAATGATTTTGTCCTTTTGGGCGATCACTCTCAGGATAGCAATCCAGCGCAGTTGCGGGCAGTGTCCGCCGGCATGGCGCGGAACGGCGTCTCGTGCGCGCACCGGAGAGGGCGCAGGCGTTCAAGGGGAACGCTCTCTAAACTTTGACTTTCAAGCTCGGCCAGTCCGCACGGCGGCGATGGATGAAGGCATCCACACCTTCTTTGAAATCCTCGGCCGAACTCTGCTGCGCGTTCACCTGGATGGCTTCTTCAATCTCGTCGTCCAGGCGGCGGGCGGCGTGTTTGGCCAGCAGGCATTTCACCGCCCGCATGGCCTGGGGGCTGTTCAGGAGCAGGGTCTGGGCCAGTGCGTGTGCCGACTGCATCAGCTCTTCGGCGGCCACAATCTGCGTCACCAGCCCCAGGTGCAGAGCCTCCTGCGCCTTCATGATCCTGCCCGACAGCAGCAGTTCCCGCGTGCGCAGTTCGCCCACCTGCCGGAGCAGGAACGAGGCCACGATGGCGGGCACAAATCCCACCTTCACTTCGGTGTAGCCGAACTTGGCTTCCGGCGCGGCCAGCGTGAAATCGGGAATGGTGGCCAGCGCCATGCCCCCGGCAATCGCCGGCCCGTTGACGGCGGCGATGATCGGCTTGGGAAAGTCGTAGAGCGTCCGCAACACGTGCGCCATGTTCTCCGCATCGCGGCGGTTCTCCTCGGGCGTGGCTGCGGTGAGCGTTTCCAGGCTTTCCATGTCCAGGCCGGCGCAGAAGGCTGAACCTGCGCCGGTCAGGATCACCACGCCGCAATCGCAGGTCTCGGCTTCGTGCAGAGCCTGGGTCAGCTCCTCAATCAGCGCCGGCGAAAGCGCGTTGCGCTTGTCCGGGCGGTTCAACGTGATGGTTTTTACCCCGTTGGAGGATTGCGTCAGTATGTGATTGAAGCGGGCCATGGAGTTCTCCTTCCGCAGTGAACGCGCAGAGTGGTGCAGGAGTGGAACAGCCTATCGTAGCGCAGATTGAATCGGGCGTGCGTGTGAACCGCGCACCGGCGGCAAGCAATGAGAGTTTCTGTCATCGGGCTTCGCCCAGGGCCACAATCCACAGCACGATTGCGCTGACCGCGTGCAGAAAGATCAACTGTCCGATGGCCGCCCTCGCCTTGACGCCGCGCCTCAGAGTGAGTCGCGTGAGCAGCCCCTCCAACGGAAACTGGAGATAGAGCATCAGTTGCGGCAGCGTGCGGGTCATCTCGTCGCTCAGGCCGATCTCATGCAGCCCGGCGACCAGTACGAAGGGAAAAACCGCCCGCATGCCCCATGGCTCGTAAACGGCGAGCAAGTCGCGCAGTTGCGGAGCAGCAGCGGCAAGCGCCACGCCCACAGCGACCGGAATCCAGGAGACCCATCCTTGCGGCGGCGGCTTGCGCGCTTTTTTGAGTTCCTGGAGGGTGCGCAGGGTGGGACCGGCCACTGTGCGAGGTGAGGCAGGCATGCGCCGGTCCTTGGGGTCGGGCAACGTTGCAGGGATTTCTTGCATGGTGGCGAACTCGGGTGAAAAGGGAGGAACTGCCTCATGGTTTCATGAGCTTGCGGCGCCCGCAACTCCACTTTTGTGGCACACTTAGTGGGCTATGCTGATCGAGATTTGGGAACGCCTGCGCGGTTACGACAAGTGGACGCAGACTGAGGCGACGATCAAGTCGTCCGATCTGGAAGAGGTTGAAGTCGGAAGTTTCCGTTACAACAGATTCAGTCACTCGGAGAAAGTTGACGAGTGGCAGTCTGCCTCCGTTCTGGCGTGGACCGATGCCTCCGGCAAATCGCACACGGCCGAATACGCCGTCTCTGAAGACTCGCCTCTTTTCCAGTTGTGCGACGGACAAACAGTCCCCATCCGATACAACCCGGCCAATCCGGAACAGTTTTACCTCCGCGGCGTGCTCGCGTCCAAGTCTCGCACCTGGTTCATGCGGGTCATCTTTTTCCTTGCGAACTTGTTTATCAGAAGTTAATCTTTGGCGTTCGCATGGGGTCAGCTAGCGGCTAGAAGCTGCTTTTTTCACAGCCCGAGCTCCCCAGCCCGCTTCTTCATCGCCTCCAGGCAAAACGCAATATGCGCGTCCAGATCCACGCCCAGTTCGGCTGCGCCCTGGATCACGTCCTGGCGGTTCACGCCGCGGGCAAAGGCCTTGTCCTTCATCTTCTTGCGCACGCTGACCACCTCCACGTCTGCGATGGCCTTGGTAGGTTTCACCAGCGCGCAGGCAGTCAGAAAGCCGGCCAACTCGTCGCACGCAAACAGCGCCTTATCCAGGTGCGTCACCCGCGGCACGCCCGAGTATTGCGCGTGGCCCAGGATGGCGGTGCGCACCTCCTCCGGCCAGCCCAGCCGCTCCAGCTCCCGCACGCCCACAAACGGATGCTCCTCGGCCGTCGGGTGGCGCTCGTAGTCGAAGTCGTGCAGCAGGGCAGTGGTCGAATAAAGCTCGATAAACGCGGCGCGTTCCGTTCCCGCCAGCCCCAGACGGTCCGCTTCGGCCTCGCCGCAGGCCGTTACGCAGGCCTCCACCGCCAGGGCGTGCTTGCGCAGGCTCTCGCTTTGGGTCCACTCGGTCAGCAGTTGCCAGGCCTGCTCGCGTCCGAATCCTTCCTGCCTGCTTGCAGAACCTGCGCCCGATGCCGCATCTTCGATGCCAATGTTCATATTTTTCGGCCTCCCTGTTGCTTAGTCTGGTTCGTGTTTCTTCTGGTTTTCTCGGCTCTTTTCAGGGTATGATAGGTCGAACTTTGGTTTGATCCCAAGTTTGCACTTGACAATTATGGTTCATTCCCCCGAAAGTAACACATATCGCGGTGCTAGCATGCACCCCGGAGATCCAGCTCTGGCGCTCCGCACACAGCCGATGGCTACCACCCTTGTGAGCGTGGACACGCGCGAAGTTGTGCGATGTGATTTTTGCAGGCTGATGCAATACCGGACAAGCAATTCTCTTTGCAGAAGGTGCCGCAGGCCCCTGGATGTGGAGGAGCCTGTTGTGCTTGGCCCGGTTGCAGTCGATACTCCTCCCGCTGAGCCATCCACTGAAGCCGGACTGAAGGTGGCCGGACAGGTGCGCGACATTCGCCGCGCGCGCCATCTGAGCCAGCGTCAACTGGCCGGGCGGATGGAAGTACCCCGCACCTACATTTCAAAGATCGAAAATGGCAAGGCCATTCCTACCCTGGGCTCTCTTGAGAGGCTTGCCGAGGCCCTGGGCGTGGACCTGTGCCAACTGGTCCGCGATGCCCGAAGCTGCCGCGACGAGGAAGTAGCGTCCATTCTTTCCGATCCGCTCCTGGCCGAGATTGCCGTTCTGCTGCCTGCCTTGGCTCCGCTGCACCGGTCGCTCGTTTACGGAGCAGCACGCGATATGGCGACCGGCCGCCGGCGTTCCGCGTAAGGTCCGAAGGTTGTAATCCGAATCCCGCGAGCGCAAGCGACTTGCTTACGCTCGTGGCCGCCGCCAGCCACTCCTCCCTTCGACATGCGCATCAAAACGCCCGCGCCAACAGACCGAATCGCGCAGCAATTGCAGCCCTCGGGCGCTTGTGCTACGGTCGATGGTGCAACACTTCGGCTTTCGGCGCGTGCACATGCGAGTGCCGCGGCCGGAGCGGTTTGAGAGCGAAATTGTCGAAGTCCCTCCGGACCCGGTGTTTACCCCCGGGGCCTTGACGACGGGGCGCCAACATCGGATGACCCCTGGGCGCCGATTGGAACGCCCGAAAGCAATGTAGAGGCGAATCCCTTGTATCCTGCTGGCACGTTGCGTATTCAAGAGCTGACTGCGGAAGAGCGTGCCGTCTACGCAACCCTGAAGCCGGAGCGGTTGCCCGAGCATGTGGCCATCATCATGGATGGCAATGGCCGCTGGGCCGGCCATCGCTCGCTGAAGCGGTTCCTGGGCCATCAGCAGGGCGCCAAGAGCGTGCAACTGGTTACCGAAACCGCCTCCCGCATCGGCCTTCCCTGGCTCACCCTCTACGCTTTTTCACTGGAAAATAACCTGCGCCGCCCGCGCTCGGAAGTCAACTTCCTGATGCGCCTGCTCAAGAGCTATCTCGAGAGCAACGTCCAGCGCATGATGGACAACAACGTGCGCATGCGCTACATCGGCCGCACCCACGAGCTTCCTCCCGAGGTGCAGGAGAAGATGCGCTGGGCGCAGGAGACCACGGCCCGCAACACCGGCACCACCCTGACCCTGGCTCTCAACTATGGCGGCCGTTCGGAGCTGGTCGACGCCTTCCGCGGCCTGGCCGCCGAAATGAAGCAAAAAGACCTCAGTCCCGAACGCATCAGCGAAGAAGACATTCACCGTCATCTCTACACGGCTCAAATGCCGGACCCCGACCTGCTGATCCGCACCTCGGGCGAGATGCGCCTGTCCAACTACCTCCTGTGGCAGGTCGCCTACACCGAGATTTTCGTGACCGAGCGCCTGTGGCCCGATTTCCGCGGCATCCACATGCTCGAAGCCATTGCCGACTTCCAGCGCCGCGAACGCCGCTACGGCGGATTGGGCGAGGGCGCAGGCGAGGATTCCGAAGAGGCTGAGCCGGTGAAGATTGCGATGCGCTAGGGTCCCGGGTTTTCCCCGTTCCCAATTTTCCGGTACCAGGCGCCGCCGCGCATGC
This sequence comes from Occallatibacter sp., assembly GCA_049516495.1. Classification (GTDB taxonomy): domain Bacteria; phylum Acidobacteriota; class Terriglobia; order Terriglobales; family Acidobacteriaceae; genus Telmatobacter. Next base: position 28,031 of record JBEKTB010000002.1, on the reverse strand, counting down.
TGTCTCCCCGGCAAAATGAAGTTTATTTACATCTTAATCAATGGCTTGGTGCACCTTCCTCCGGTACGAACCTTGCTTCGGCGGTGTATCCTCAACGCTGAATGAAACGTGTACTTACCGCGCTCGTATTGATCCCTGTGGTTTTGCTCGTGGTCTTTCTGGGACCCAAGTGGCTGATGACCCTGGCGGTTGCCGCCGTGGCTTTGCTGGCCGCCTGGGAATGCCTGGGTCTGACTGAGGCAGCCGGCGCCCGGCCTCCGCGCATTGCGGTGCTGGTGGCCATTCTGCTGTTGTTTGTCGGCAATTTTGAGTGGGCTGACCAGACCACTCCCATTCTCGGTTTCCTGAGCCTGGGGTTGCTGGTGTACTGCACCTTTTTCAGGCCCGTCGAAGAAGTGCTCGCCGACGCTTCGTCCTCGGTTTTCTGCCTGCTTTATGTGGGATTCACGCTGATCGCCCTGCCCGCCCTGCGCGAGGACCCGGACGTGAATGGCGCGTCCCTGGTTACCTTTCTGCTGTGTGCAGTTTGGGCCGGGGACATTGCCGCTCTCTACGTGGGCCGCAGCCTGGGCCGCCACAAGCTGGCGCCCACCCTGAGCCCCAACAAGACCTGGGAGGGCGCAGTCGGCTCGGTGGCCGGCAGCCTGCTCGTAACCGGCGGCCTGCTGGCCCTGGCCAACAAACTCGCGGATTGGAACGTCGAGCGGCTGTCGTTCCACGGAGAAATCTGGTACTACTGGCTCGGCCTGGCCGTGGTGGTCAACGTGGCGGCGCAATTGGGCGATCTGGCCGAGTCGGCGCTCAAGCGGTCGGCCGGCGTCAAGGATTCCGGCTCGCTGCTGCCCGGCCACGGCGGCGTCCTTGACCGTATTGACGCCCTGCTGCTAGCGGCCCCGGTCCTGTGGTACGCCCAACTCATTCACCAGCGGTTTTGAGGCACGCCATCCACCTCCATTCGCGCCATGATTTACCAAGGAGTTGGCCCCATAACTACCCGAATCGTTCGCGTCGGAAACACCCTGACCGTCGAGATTCCCGAGCAGTTGGCCGCTGAGGCGGCGTTGCCCGTTGGGGAGCCCATGGAATGGGTCGCGAACGGAGTCGGCAGCATTGCCCTCGTCAAGCAATCGGATGTCGTTTCGGCGAATCCCCGCAAGCGCAAGACCCTGGACGAGATTTTGGAAGGCATTCCCGAAGGCGCCTCCATTCCAGAATTCGACTGGGGCGCTACCCGCGGGGTTGAGTTTTGGTAATCCCATACTGCCCCGACTCCGGCGATCGGGTTTGGTTTGATTTCGATCCGCAAGCTGGCCACGAACAGTCTGGCCGCAGGCCCGCCTTGGTGCCGCTCCCAAAGCTTTCAATCAGCGAACCTCCCTGGCCTATGTTTGCCCGATCACCAGCAAAATCAAGGGATTCTCGTCTGAGGTCGTGCTTGCTCCCGGATTGCCGGTCCATGGAGCAATCCTTTGTGAACACATGCGCAGTTTGGACTGGCGTGCTCGCAGTGCGACACTGATTGGCAGAGCGCCGGACGAGATTCTCGCTGAAGTTCGAGAGATTGTCGGTGCCATCGCAGGCATCGCGTCCTAGCCCGGATGGAACTTACACTTCGAAATCTCTCCTGAGATACTGGAAGCATAATGAAACGACTCGCCATTCTCGGTTCCACCGGCTCCATCGGGCAAAGCACCCTTTCCATCGTCGAACAGTTTCCTGACCGCTATTCGGTAGCCGCGCTGGCCGCCGGGCGCAACCTGGACGGAGCCTTTGCGCAAGCCGTTCGCTGGCGGCCGCAGGTTGTCTCGCTGGCCACCGAAGAGCTGGCCGGCCAGTTGTCCGCCCGTCTTGGCCAGGCCGGCGTCACAGGCATCGAAGTCGTCCACGGGACCGAGGGCACCGTTGCCTGCGCCACCCTCCCCGAAGCGGATTTTGTGGTCTCGGCCATCGTCGGTGTGGCCGGCCTGGAAGCGACCCACGCGGCCATCCTGGCGGGCAAGCCGGTTGGCCTGGCCAACAAGGAATGCATGGTGGCCGCGGGCGAAATCCTGACCCGCGCGGCGCGGGAACGCAACGTGCCCATCCTGCCCATCGACAGTGAGCACAACGCCGTCCACCAGTGCCTGCGCGTCGGGGCGCACAATGAGGTCAAGACCATCTGGCTCACGGCCTCGGGCGGGCCGTTCCGCACACTGCCTCTCAGCCAGTTCGCCTCGATCACCCCGGAGCAAGCGCTCAAGCACCCCACCTGGGTCATGGGCAGGCGCATCACCATCGACTCGGCGTCCATGCTGAACAAGGGCCTCGAAATTATCGAGGCCTGCCGCCTGTTCGACGTGCCGGCCAGCCGGGTCAAGGTAACCGTGCACCCGCAGTCTACCGTCCATTCGCTGGTGGAGTACGTGGACGGATCGATCCTGGCGCAGATTTCCGTCACCGACATGCGCCTGCCCATCCTCTACGCTCTGGCTTATCCTGAGCGCCCGGCCTCCACGCTCACCTTCGACATGACCTCGCTCAGTCACCTCGAATTCGAGCAGCCGGACTTTGAGCGCTTCCCCTGCCTGCGGCTGGCCTATGAAGCGGCGGAAAAAGGCGGCGCGCACTGCATCGCCCTGAACGCGGCCGACGAAGTGGCTGTCGAGGCATTCCTGGAGCGCCGCATCCCCTTCATGGGAATCCCGCGTACAATCGAAGAGGTACTCGCGTCCACGCCGGAGGCGCATCCGGCCACCATCGCGGACGTGCTCTCCTGCGACCGGGCGGCGCGCGAATCGGCTGCTGCCGTCGTGGCCCAGTTCACCGTGCAGACGGCTTGACGCGAACCGTTCTAGTGCAGTTTGACGCAGCGCGATTGATTGAAGGAAAAATCGTAACTCTATGCATGAATTCCTGGTTGCAGCCGTCTCCTTTGTCGTACTCGTCGGCGTCATGGTCGTGGTCCACGAATTTGGACATTTTGCCGTCGCCAAGCTCTGCGGAGTGCGCGTAGAGGCCTTTTCCGTGGGCTTCGGGCCGCGTCTGTTCGGCATCAAGCACGGCGACACCGACTACAAGATCTGCCTGCTGCCGCTGGGCGGCTACGTCAAAATGACCGGGGAAAATCCCGTCGAAGAGCAGCCGGTGGACGATCCCGGCGCCTTTACCTCGCATCCCCGCTGGCAGCGCATGCTCATCGGCCTTGCCGGACCGGTCTCGAACTTCATCCTGGCCTTCGTGCTCATGGTCTTCTACTTCGGCTGGATCAACGAGGTTCCCTCCGTTGAAGTCAAGACCACCACCGTGGAGTGGGTCATCCCCGGCTCGGCGGCGTCCCAGGCCGGAATCCAGCCCGGTGACGTCATCCGCCACTTTGACACCGCGGACCAGCCCACTTGGGAAAAGGTCTACGAACGCGTCAAGCTGAACGCGGGCCAGGTGATCCCGGTAACGGTTGACCGCGCTGGCACGACGGCCGACCTCACCCTGCGCGTACCCGCAGGGGCCAAGTCCGACGACTTCGACCTGAGCGACGCCGGCATTCTGCCCCAGTATCTGCCCAGTCCGATCGGCGTCCAGGAAGTGCAGCAGGGAACGCCTGCAGCCCAGGCCGGCCTTCGCGCCGGCGACGCCATTCAGACCGTCGACGGACACCCCTTCCACACCGTTTCGTCGCTGCTGGCCTACATGCAGGCCGGGCAGGGCAAGCCGCTTTCGCTGGTCGTGGTGCGCAACGGCGTCACTCTGGCGCCCATCGTGGCCCACCCCGCCAAGCTCGATACCGCGTGGAAACTGGGCTTCGCCACTGTGCCAGTGCCGTTTCGCAACGACCCGCTGTCGTTCTCGGCGGCGCTGACCAAGTCCACGGCGTTCTGCAAGGACAATTCGTTCCTGATCGTCGAGGTGCTGCAGCGGCTGTTCACCCACAAGGTCTCGGTGTCGCAGCTCTCCGGTCCGGTAGGCATTGCGCGCATGGCCGGTGAAGCGGCGGAGATGAAGGGCTGGTTCCCCAAGTTCGGGCTGGCCGGTGAAATCAGCCTCAACCTGGGCATCCTCAACCTGCTCCCGTTCCCCATCCTGGATGGCGGCCTGATCCTTCTGCTGCTGATCGAGAGCACCATCCGCCGCGACATCAGCATCAACGTGAAGGAACGCATCTACCAGGCCGCGTTTGTGGTTCTCCTGGCATTCTTCGCCTTCGTCATCTTCAACGACATGACCAAGCTCCCGATCTTCACGCACCTGAAGCCGTAGGAAGCCACTGAGCATATCGATTCCGTGCAGGCGCGAGTTCCGAGCCGGCGGAAAAGCTATCGCCCAAGAGCTCCAAACGGTGAACAAACAACGGCGTCGGCGGTGCCCGAGGAGTCTTGCGTAAAGGGCGATCTGGCCAGGATCGGCCTTTACGCTTTGAGTCATGTCGAGCGCGAAAAAGTTGACCTCATGCAGGTCTGCAGGCCTGCATGCCGGCATAACTTTCCAATCCTCGGCTCCTCTAACTCGGCGCGGAAACTCGGCTCACGCTACAGGAATGGGCGGAAGCCCCAGGCGTCAGCGTGAATGCAATCCTTGTCAGAGTCCTCGACGAGTTCTTCAAACGCCTCAAGAAAAGCAAGACGCTTTGAGAAGAGTTACGGATGGAGACTCATGCCGGCCGGGGGCTCTTACCAGGCTGAAGCACGACTCGAGTTAAGCACCATTCAGGTGATTGTTCGAATATTAATGCGCTGTTGTACCCTCTGTCGGATCGCGCAAATGCTGATCCAGTCATTAAGTCAGAGCGGTAGCTTTGTAAATGTCCAAGCTCGTCTGTTGAGACGTGACCACAGTCACATCATTTTTAGCTATCAATGCTTTTAACTCCCATCAAACTGCTGAATCACTATTTCATCAGGAGGCTGGGGTGGCGCTTCTCGATAGAGTCAAGTTCGATGGGCCTTCGGATGTCCTGGTCTGGAAATGGCCGCATGATGCGCTAAGTCTCGGAGCGCAGGTAATCGTAAACGAGAGCCAGGAGGCCCTGTTCTACAAGGGCGGACAGGCTCTTGACCTTTTCGGCCCCGGTACGCACACACTCACAACGGCCAATCTGCCCTTCCTGCAGCGGCTGGTCAACCTGCCGTTTGGCGGGAAAACACCATTCTCCGCCGAAGTCTATTTCATAAGCAGGTCTGTAGCCCTGGGCCAGGACTGGGGGACGAAGACTCCCTTCATGATTCTGGATCCAAGATATCGAGTGACGATTCCTCTCCGCGCTTATGGGCAGTTCGGATTGCGCGTGGTGAACACCCGCGAGTTTGTAACTCAGATTGCCGGCGCCAGCGGAGGCGGGACCACTGCCAACGAAACTGCGCGCAACATGCTTGAGTCCCTCATCGTCACTTGCCTTCAACAATCGGTCGGGAGCCTGTTGTCCGAGGCGAAACTCTCTGTATTGGACTTGCCGTCGCAGGTGCTCGCGCTGAGCAAGAAGACGCATGAAGTCCTCCTGTCAAACTTCCAGACTTTCGGCGTGGAACTCGTCAATTTTGTTCTTGAGAGCATCAATTTCGACAGCAAGGACGAGAGCGTCCAACGTCTGCGCGCAATGCTCAACGAGGCAGCGCGTCTCGACGTGGTTGGCGACGCATACCGCCGCAATCTTGACTTTTACCGGACTGACCGGCAGTTCGATGTGTTGGAAGGAGCGGCGGAAGCAGGCGGGGCCGCAGGTTCTGTCATGGGCGCCGCGATGGGCATAGGGATGGGTTTTGGCGTAGCTTCTCCTGCCGGCACCCTGGCCAGGGAATCCATGGCTGGAACCACGTCGAGATGCGGCAAATGCGGGGAATCCATAGCCCAGTCTTCCAGGTTTTGCCCATTGTGCGGTGAAAGCCTGCAACTGGCTGCGAGACGGTGTCCTGAATGCTCAACCCCGAATCCCGTCGCCTCGCGGTTCTGCTCAAATTGTGGCGCTTCAATGGCGGCAGGAAAATGCAGCAAATGCGGAGCGGAACTACCGGGCGCATCAAAATTCTGCAATGAATGCGGAGAGAAGGTATGACGGAAGACCCTCGCATCAAGGGTGTCGCGATTCTTACGGTGGCCGGTCTGCTCCTTGCGGCCGTGGTGCTCCTTCTCTTTTACGGAATATTGGATCCGTCCTCAAGGAGCGGGACTTTCTCATTCACCGCCTGGTTCAGCGTCTTCCAGGTGCTCCTCCTGTTTTCCTCCCTGATTTACACGGCGATAAAGGACGGTCATCCCGGGTCGGTGATCCCGGTCAATTCAGCAACTGTGATTGCCACGCTCATCTATAACGTGGCTGCTGTGCTCACCATCCTCCTGTTTACGCAGTTCCTTCTTCCGTTCCGATCCAGTTCCCGCACATACTATGTGATCTGCATTGCCGAGTTCGGCATCGCCGCGGCCTGTCTGATCACGCTTCAACTGGTCGCGGTGGCGCACCGGGTGGGGCACACAGAGGCATTGCAGTCCAGGGCAACGGTCGACAGCCTTCTCAAGACCTGCGACGTCATTTCCTCGAATGCGACGAGCGGGGGGTGGGAGTTGGATTTACGGCGCTGTTCTGAAGTTATTCGGTTTTCCGAAGGCCTGCGCCACGATCCCGTTTTGCCACCTGAGGTCGACCGGTTGCTCGGGGAGCTTGAGGCCTTGACCAAGTCGGATCCTCAAGAGGCTGCACTGGGCGAGGCAAAGAAGATTATCAGCGGTATTGAGGCGCTGGCAAGGCGCCGGAACTAGGGGATGAGTCATTGAGTACTGCTGAGATTTGCCCTCAATGTGGCTGGACGTTCGACATTGAAGCGCTACGAGCAAACTCATGCAAGAAATGCCGCTCGGCACTCCTCATCTCATCGGTTGCATACCTTGAGAAGTTTGAGCGTCCGGCAATTCAAAAGTACATAGCTCACAATGCAGAGGTGTTGAAGCGTGACCCGGAGGACCAGGACGCGCTGCTGAGCATGGGACTGTGCTATCTACGGCTGGGGCTATTTGAACTGGCGGAAAAATTCTGGGGAAGATTGCTTGATGCGCATCCGGATGCGGCATCGGGATATTACTACAAGGCAATCGGGTCTCTCCGAGGCAAGCGTCCCAGGGTGCATTCCTTGAATACGATTCGCGCAACGGAACAGCTTCTGCTGACTGCGATGACACTCGAACCCGACAATGGACGTCACGATATCGTTCTGGCAGCCGTGCGCCAGGATTACTACGCGATGAACGGCCTTCGGATTCCAAGCCCAACCTCCGCTGAGTTGGTCGCGGGAGCACAAGGAAAGCTTCTTGACCGCAACGAAATCGCACAAGGGCTGGCTCTCATGAGCATTCCAGAGTCCTCCTTCAGTGCGTCGATTTTGTAGAGCAAAACCAACAACAGGAGGAACAAGTGGATTCCAAACGGGAAAGTATTCAAAAGTACTTCATGAGCAAATTCCCCAAGTGGGCAGTCTGGCTCATCATCATCGGCGCACTTATGCTTCTTGGCCCAGCCGTGGTTAAGATAATCGGTGTGATATTGGTGGTTGGTAGCATCTTTGCCATTTACAACTCGATGCAACTGGCATCAGATGCTGAGATCGACGAGTGGCTTCAAGAAGATCTCGGCAAACTGACCAAGCGTTCCCTGGAAAAGATGGGGATCGATGAGTCTGAACTGGTCAGTGAGGGCGTTCTCATCACAGGCCCCCGTGTCAGCAATCTGGGCCCGTCAAGATTCGGTTCCCGAAAAGGAAGGGACAATGTTTTGCGTTTTACCCCGGTTAACTCATATCTCATCAACTTCACGCAAAATCAGCTTCTCGTTTACAACTGTGCGCTCGACCGCATAACAGGCAATCCCGTAAACGAAACAGTGGACGAATACTTCTACCGCGATGTTGTCTCTGTGCAAACCTCCACAGAGACTGTGAATATCAACCTTCCCGGATCGGAACTGAATGGATTGCAGTGCAACGCGGCTGAATTCTTCAAGCTGACGACTTCCGGCGGAACCTCCGTGAGCATGATGATGCGCGATCCAACTCTTTCACAGAAACTGGGCGGCGGTGAAATGCCCATAACAGTAGCGGAGCGTGCAATTCAAACAATTCGAAAGATGCTTCGGGAGAAGAAGGGCGCGGCGGTTGCGGTGTAGTCAAGTGGGCGGAAGGACCGGCGAATAGAACGGTTTCAGGATTGCTGTACCTCGAAACCATAAAATCCGAGTTGGCGCGACCAGCAGGGAGCGGCAACCTCGTAGCAGGCCCGAAAGGGTATACCCATCCTGGAACCGCCGTAGAACGGGGCCTGCGACGACAGGCCCCGTTTGGAAGGTTCGCAAGCTGAGAGCTGCGCGGCTTTGGCCAGGTTTCCTGCTGTGGGCCTCACTTATCCCTCAAGTCTAATTCGAACTTAGTTGCTTATCTCACGCTGAAACTATTTGTAAGTCACCTTGCTGGTTTCGGGTGCGCTCATAGCACGGCTCCTGCGTCAGCTTAGACAGATCGATCCCCTTCAGCCGGGACCCCCACGGGCAGGTCTTCGTCCGTGGGTGGAAGAATCATCGCCGCCTCGTTCAACGCAGCGGATGAACTCCGGGCAGCTTCAACTGATAGCTGACGGCCGCTGAAATCAAATACAGGGCGGCGAAGATCCAGATCACGCCTGAAACTCCGAGCAGCGGCAGAAAGATGCCCGCCAGTGCCGGCCCCAGAAAAGTGCTCAGCCCTGAGCCAAGGTTCATGATCGACATGGCCGCCCCGCGCGACTCCGGCGCCAGGATCGACATGATTGCAGCAATGGGCACAAAACCCGCCAGCGCGATGCCGTAAGCCATGCCCGCAGCCATCACCAGCGCATAATTGGCGCCGAAGATGTGCGGCACATAGTAGAGCCCCAGCGTGGTAAGCGCGCAGCCGCACGCGCCGGCAAAAGTGATGGTGCGCCGCCAGCCAATCTTGTCGCCCACCCATCCCCAGAAGAGGTTGGCCACTACGTTAGTGGCAAACATCACGCTCAGAATCTGCAGCCACTGCGCCAGCGTAAAGCCCACCGTGCGCATAAAGAAGATGGGAAGAAAGACCAGGAAACCGAACTCCGACGTCGTTGTAATGGTAGCCACAATGCCGCCCAGCCCCACCTTGGGGTGCTTCCAGATGATCGACACGCCCGTGAAGAGCACCTTCAGCGGATCGTCGCCTGTGGTCGAGAGCGGTAAATTGCCGTGCTCCTCGCGCACGCCCAGCAGCGCGATCAGGCCGCCCACAGCCACCAGTCCGACAGAGATCCACAGCGTTTTGTAGCCGCCGATCAGCGGCACGGAGAAACTGGCCAGCAGTGCGCCCAGCGTGGGCAAGCCGCCCGTGCGCGCCGACCAGAACCAGCCGATCGCGGTAGCCAGGTAGCGCTGCGGAGTGACTGCCGCGATCCAGCACAGGAAACCGTAGGCAAACAGCGGATAGCCGAGCCCGCGTACGCCATAGCTCACCAGGATCGTCGCGTAACTCGCATGCGCGATGCCGCCCAGCAGAAAAGGCATCTCCAGTCCGAGCCAGATCAGCAGCCCCGCCCACATGATCTTCTTCGGCCCAAAGATATCCGTCAGCGCGCCGCTCAGCCAGGAAGCCAGCGCAGCCGATGCGCCATAGGCGCTAAACACCAGCGCCACCTTCTCCGTGCTGAAGTGCAGGTCGACAAGAAGCGGTGAAAGAAACCCCGCCTCCACGCCATCGCCGACCATGAACAGCAGAAGGCCCAGGTAGCCGATTGCGAGGCCGGGGTGCATCCCGAGCTTTTCTGCGAAGGAGCCCTTCTTCCCGGCGTCGACCCCAAATGTATCACTCATCAAATCGTCATCCGTTCTCAAATCGTATTGCAACTGCTTCGGGGCAACACAGGTAAAGGCCGTTCATCCCGCCTGCGTGTTGTCCAGCACTTTTTCGATTGTCGTCCGCACCCCTTGTGCGCGCAGCAACTCCAGGTTGTGCTGTACCGTCGCTGCCCAGGCTGGGAAATCCGCGGCCAGATTGCCGAAGAGTGCGGGCACATCGAGCGCCAGCCGGGCGTTTGCGCAGCCGCATTCCACAAACGGCTTCAACAGCGCCGCCTGCGCATCGGCCATGGTCATCGCCCGCCCCTGTTCGTCGATTCCGCGCTGATAGTGCAGCCATCCCGCGATCACCAGCGGCAACACGCGCGGGCTGCTTCCACTCCGCAGAAGATCTCCGAGCGGCGGCGTCAGGAACTTGGCGATCTTGGCGCAGCCCTCCGAGCAGATGCGCGCCACCTGGTCTCGAATCGCCGTGTTCGAGAAGCGCCGCACCACGGTATCCGCATACTCATCCAGGTCAATGCCCGGCAACTTCGGCACCGCGTGTTTCACCTCGTCCATGTACGCCTTCAGCAGCCGGCGCAGCAGCGGGTCGGCGGCGGCATCGCGAATGAAATCGAGCCCTAGCAAATCGGCAAAATAGCCCAGGGTCGAGTGCCCGCCATTGAGCAGGCGCATCTTCATCTTCTCGTAGGGCGCTACGTCAGCGGTCATCTGCGCGCCCACGCGTTCGAAGGCCGGTCGTGCCGCGGCAAAATTGTCTTCCAGAACCCATTGCCGGAAGGGCTCGCTGACTACCGGTACCGCATCCATCACGCCGAACTTCTCCGCGATCGTCGCCCGGTTCTCGTCCGTCGTGCGGGGCGTGATGCGGTCCACCATGCTGCAGGGGAAGGCCACGTTCCCTTCAATCCAGCGCGCGAGCGCGCCGTTTCGTGCAGCGGCAAACGCCAGCAGCGCCTTGCGCGCGATCTCGCCATTGCCTTGGAGGTTGTCGCAGGAGAGAAGCGTAAACGGCCCGCGGCCCGTCTGCATGCGGCGGGCTGCGGCCTCCGCCACAAACCCCAGCCATGTCCGCGGCGCTGCGACATTCTCCAAATCGTGCCGCACATCCTTGTGCCCCTCAAGAAAACGCCCCGACGCGTCCTCGATAAAATACCCACCCTCGGTCACGGTCAATGAAACAATCGTGCACTCGGCTGCCGTCATCCGCGCCAGCACGGCCTCCGGGTCCGCAGGCGCATACAGGTGGCCCACCAGCGAGCCCACAACGCGCAGGTTCTGCTTCCCGGTGTCCATCAGCATCAGACTGTAGAGATTCTCCTGCGCGGTGAGGCCTTCGTGGATCTCCTGGTCGGCGGGCAGAAGGCCAACGGCAAATTCGCCCCAGCGCGATTCGTCTTCGCGGGCGAGCAGATCGTCCAGGTACACGGCAAGGTGCGACCGGTTGAATGCCCCCGCGCCGATGTGCACCAGCCCCGGCACCATCCGGCTGCGGTCGTACGATGGCCGCGCAATCGACGCGTCAAGGTGAGAGAGTGTGGAGTTCGAGAGCGCAATGCCCTTTCGTTCGCATTGATTTGTCATGGAGGCCTTTTCAAAAAATGCACCGATTCGGCGCAGGGGCTACTTTCAGGCAAAGGTAAGTGAATGAAGGCGTCTCGGCGCGTGCCAAGGGTGGCGTAGAAGGGGACGCTGTGAGTTGTTCGCCTCTTTCCCTGCCTGTCGAGTGCTCTTTCGACCCCCCGGAAAGAGTAAGAAAAGATGAGACGAAAGTCAACGATTGAAAGGAGTTTGGATAACACGTGTGTTGAAGCACAGGCGCTTGTGTTTAGCGAGGATTCTCTTCCGGGCAGACAAGTATCGTGAACGCCGATGGCGAATTGTTTTCAGACAGGGATCAATCGATGGAATTCGCGCGGATTCCAGAACCAGGAAGGGATTGAGCACAGTGGGGCGCCACAAGAGTGTCTCGAAGTTTACCCCTCTTGTAACTCACCGGCTTTCCGTCGAATGAACCTCGATGGACTCGATCGCGAAATCGGACGTCGGAGATCGAGTGAACGTGACGGTGTTCGTGTTGCCGGGCCGGTTCAGCTTTGCCTGAATCCAGACGGATGCGGGCGCCGATGCTGTGGGCGGAAAAGCGACATGCGTTCCCGTCTCGCCGTTGACATAAAGACCGACGACACTCGTGCTGTGCGCCTTGTTGGTGTAAACAATCTTTATCTGGGCGAAGGGAGAAGACACCTGGGCGAGATGGGCGAAAACGGTCTCGGACCCGCTCAAAGCGCTGTTCCCATCGCTTGCGGCCGCTGCAGGGGTGTAACGCGCAGAGTTGCCTTCCCGTCCGCGAACGATCAACAACAAGCCGTCCTGCGCGGGTACGGTCACTTTCATCTGCTCATTGATCGTCCCCAGATCTTTACCGGCCCACACGTCGCGAACCGAAGCGGAGTCGCCACTTAAGCCCAGATCGGCCCAGTCCAGCGACATGGGAGCAGGGAAGTAGGTGCGATTCAACAGCAGCACCGCGCGCGAACCGGAGGTCGACAGAAATTTGGACCAGATCTCCAGGCCGAACGAAAGCTCTTTGACCTTGATACATTGAAGGCCAAGCGCATCCTGATCGATGGCAAGGGCATCCGGGTTACTGAGAGTTGCCAGGGTTTCCGCGTCCAGGCTGGTCAGGTCGGCGCCGATGATCAGCGGCGCGGCGGAGATGGCCCACAAGGACATGTGAAGGCGATTCTGCTCGGCATTCAGCCCGGGCATGCCGAGCACCATCATGTCCGGATCATTGTAGTATCCGGTGTGCTGCGCTTCGGGATGGATTCCCTGGTCGAAGTTGCGCAGCATCTTTTCGAACGCCACCTTACGGCCTGCATTTGCACTGTTGGCAACGACCGGAGCAACGATATCGTCGCTCACGCGCCAGATGCTTTGATCCGAGCCGCCCACGCCCGGCCCCCAGGTCCATGGGCTCTGCTTGCCCCAGTTGCAGATGGAATAGTAGAGACGCTTTCCTGTGATTCGTTCGGCTTGAGCAATGGCCCTGGCGATCTCTCCGTACTGCACCGCGGCACTGAGGTTTTCCTTGTCGCCGCCGCACCAATCCACCTTGACGTAGTCGAATCCCCACTTGGCAAATTGCAGGAAATCCTGTTCGTAGTGGCCTTCGCTGCCCACATGAAAGTAGGCTGGGCCGAGATCCGGGAACATGGAACAGCCGTCGCTGCCTGCGTCGGTGTAAATGCCGGCCTTCAGTCCCAGCGAGTGGATGTAGCGCGCGATATTGGCCATGTCGCCGGGACGATCCCCCGCGGCAATGGCTGGCCACCTCTTCGCATCGACAACGAAATTCCCGTCTGCGTCGCGATCTCCCGTCCACCAGCCTTCGTCGATGTTGACATACTCGTAGCCGGCCTTCTTCAGACCGGAAGCGGCCAGAGCCTGAGCCTGCTGCATAGTTATGTTCGAATCAATCAGGTTGGAGAAGGCATTCCAGGAAGACCATGCGAGGGGAGGCAGCGGAATTCTTGCCAGTGCGGGCTCTACAGATTGCGCCGCCGCCGCGCAAGAGAAAGAGAGAAAGGCGATCCACACGGCTGAACGCCATCCACTGAACGCTTTCTTGATCAGGCAAATCATTTCTCTACCTCATTTACCGGTGACCATGGACAAGGTCTGTGCGTGCATTGCTCTGCGCAAACAACTAAAATCGAGCCCGGCGGTATTTCCTCCAAAACCAGCATCACTCGAACCAGGCTGGATCTTTCGCGCAGAATCATACAGCATTTGTTCTTGAAAGGGCGATCTTTTCGTTTTCGGTTCGCGGATGAAGGCTCTGCCGGCGCCAACCAACTAACTGCCAGGAGAGCAACGACGTGATCCCGTCGAAGGCGCCTATCTACCCAGGGCGCTCCGGCATGAGTCGACGACCAGGCGGAGGCAGGAGATCGCGGCCGGCGCGGCGGCAAGGCTATCGACCATCGCAAAGCCATGAACCGTCCCCAGAAAACGGGCCGCCGTTACTGAAACGCCGGCGTCGGCAAGTTTCCGAGCATACGCCTCGCCCTCGTCCCGCAGCACGTCGTATTCGCAGGTGACGATGAGTGCTGGCGGCAAAAGAGAAAGCTCGGAACTGGCGGCGCGCAGCGGACATGCCAACGGATCCATCCGGGCGGATGTGTCCGGGGCATAGTGATTCCAAAACCATTTCATCGTTTCGCGATCGAGATTGAATCCTTCTCCGAACGATTCATACGAAGGCGTACTGAAATCGCAATCCAGCACTGGATAGAGCAACACCTGCAATCGAAGCGCAGGTTCGCCATGCCGCGCCACCATGAGTGCAACCGCCGCGGCAAGATTTCCTCCTGAACTGTCGCCCACGGCGGCCATGCGGGATGAGTCGATGTTGAAAGCGTCCGCTTGGTCCCGGACATAACGTGTCGCCGCGTAACACTCTTCGACGGCCTTGGGATAGTGGGCCTCGGGCGCGAGCGTGTAAGACACGAAGACCACCGCTGCATGGACGCCGATGGCAATCTCCCGCAACAGCCGGCCGTGGGTTTGCACCTCGCCCAGAACCCATCCGCCGCCGTGGAAGTACATCACCGCGGGGAGGCGCTCGTGTGCATCTCGCGGACGTACGATGTGCAGCGAGTACCCCTCGACGTCGATGTCCAGGGTGTCTACCGCATAACCGGACAGGTCCGCGGTCTGCATTTCGCGCATGAAGGCGCGGGCCTGTTCGATAGGTATCTCGTGCAGCGGCGGTCCGCTGCTGGCTCGAACTTCCTCAATGAACCGGCGCGTGAGAGGATCGAGTCCTTGTGGAATATCCGGTTCATTCAGTCTGTAACTCATGATGAGGATTTTCCTTTCAGGCCTTTGACCGCACAAACGCTTTGATGGTGGCGCACTGTTTGCCAATCGACGGCCCGTGGGGGCGAATGCTGTAAGCGCCCACCGCTGCGGGCACAATAAATGTCTCAGCGTAGTGCACGACGAATGGAAGAAAAGCTGCAGTGGGACTTTCCACAATCGCCTCGTCGCCCTCGACCAGATTGAGAACGTTGACCGTGCCCTCTGTGTTGTGCAGAACCGGTTCTTGAAACCAGTGGCGCCTGGTTTCGATGAACTCGCGTCGATGCAGGCCGGTGCGCTCCTCCTTCCAGCCGGGTCCCGAAGCAACCGGCTCGATGCGATTGACAAGGTTATTTCGCACCCACGCGGTTGTGCGGTCCCACTGGATATTCGCCTCGCCGTGATCGATATGGATGGGACGGGGCTTGCCGTCCAGTCCGACGCGGTCCCAATCCCAGAGCTTGAACGTAAAGATGTAGGGCGTCGCGCTGATTTCCAGCACCATGCCGTTCTTTCCGGAGCAGTGCATGGTGCCGGCGGGAATGAGGAAATGGTCGTGCTTATGCGCCGGCCAGATATTGGCATATCGCTCGGCGGGAAACAGGAAGCCGCCTTCTTGCGCCGCGCGTAGATCATGCAGCACTTCCGTGGGTTCCGCGTCTTCGCGCAGGCCAAGATAAACAGTTGCATCCTCGCCGGCGTCCAGCATGTAGTAACTCTCATCCTGGGTGTAATGCATCCCGAAGTTATCCTGGATGTATTCGGTCAAGGGATGAACCTGGAGGGAAAGGTTGCCGCCTCCCATCGTGTCGAGAAAGTCGAATCGAATTGGGAACTCGGTTCCGAAGCGCGCGTGAACGCTCTCTCCAAGAAGTTCGTGGGGGTGGGCAAACACCAGATCGATGGCGGGGATTTCGACCCGCGTGTCGCCGAAGCCGAGCAACAGGCTGTTCTCTTCCGGAACGCAGTCAAAGCACCATGCGTGGTTCGCGCGGTCGCGCGGAAGGTCGCATACTTCCTCCATCCAGTGACCGCCCCACGGTCCAGGATCGAAATAGGGAACGACACGAAACGGCCTTTGCGAAGCGACGCGCAACGCGCGGCGAAAGGCGTCGCCGCGGATCATCTTGGGAGAGGAGGCGTCATTGGTGTCAAGCAGGAAGTCGAGGCGCTGCAACAAAGATTTCTTCAAGCGGTCCGCGGCGCGCCACTCTACAAAATACCCGCATTTATATTTGCCGTCGGCATCTTCTCGATTGTCGAGTCCCAGATTTCCGATTTCTTTTCTGCGCCAGCGCTGCTGGATCTCCCAACGCGCAATGTCCGCGTAGACAACCACATTGGGATGCGGAGAGACGAGCGTGGCGCCGGTTCCGATCACCAGCAGGCGTGGCTCGCGATTGCTGGTGAACTGAAGGCGTGCGCTCTCAAGACGAGACGCATCGAAATAATCTTCGATTGCAATGCCGTTCATTCTCCCAAACACAGGGTCGTTGCCCAGGTAAGGGGCAAGCATTGCACGGATGGCCTCCGGAGTTTTGAGGAGTTCCGAAGTGCGAATCACCGCGCAGGGCGCTAGTGCGCTTTGCAGTGCGTTTTCAATCTGGTCTGCAAACACACCCGGATAGCATTCCACCGCGATCACGCCGCCGCGCTCCGGCAGGCTGCAGAGCAGCGCATTGGCAATCTTTGCCCATCCCTTGATGCAATCCTGTTCCTCTCCCGCTTGAATGGAAGGTAACTTGTCGTAATTAGATTTTCGTGTCATTCATATCCTCCAGCAGAAGCGGAATCGATCCGAGCAAGGCTGCCTGATTTCCGAGCATGGCCGCGCGCACCTGAGGCTTTCCCCACGCGGTCCATGCATGTTGATTCAAATGTTGTTGGATTGCAGGCAGAATGGCGTGCGAACTTTTCATCACGCCTCCGCCGATCACCACGACTTCAGGATCGTAGGCGTGCACCAGGGCGACCGCATCGGCGGCCCACATGCCAAGACAGCGTCGACGGATCGCGGTGGCGACGGGGTCTGCCCGCTCCGCTGCCCGGAACAGATCTTCGAAGTTCAGTGGCTGCTTGCCGGCAAGCGCGCTCTGGGCAAAGCCCGGCCATTCCTGGGCAATGCCGGGCAGCGACCATCCGGCTGCTTCCGCTTCCGCGCAGCCGATATTGCCGCAGTTGCAGAGCCGCCCGCGAAAATTTACCGGCATGTGGCCTCCCAGGCATCCAGCCTGAAAATGCACGCCGCGCAACAAGTGGCCGCGGATCATGGCTGCGCCTCCGATGCCGGTCCCGATGGTCATCATCACCACGTCGTCCAGGCCCTTCGCGCTGCCCGCGTGCCGCTCGCCCAGCAGCGCCATGCGCGCATCGTTCTCGATGCGTAGAGGGAGGCCGAATGTTCCCTGGCACCAGCGCGGGAGATCGAGGTGCGGGGCGTCCTCATACTTCTTGAGAGTCGAAAGTATCTTGCCCGTGCGCGCATCGACGATTCCGGGAAAGCCGATGGCCATGCCCGCACAGTCGCCGGGTTGCAAGCCGGTTTGCCTGAGCAGGGAGCGCAGCGCCTTCTCGATGCCGCCAAGCATGGAAGAAAGACTGGAAGCTCCTTCTGAAGATACTTCGGTGCTGGCAAGCAGGCGCTGCCCTTCGACCAGGCCGCAGCCGATGTGTGTGCCGCCCATATCCAGAGCGAGTGCCCTTGTATTTGTGCCCGTCACTGGCACCCCTTTCAATAAAATGTTGAACATCAAGCCAAAGCCTGGCTGGCGCTGGCGAGAATGAAGATTGCGAGAATCAGCGTGGCCACGCCCGCCAGCTGAACGGAGAGAGGCCAGCGGCCGCTGCGTCTCCATTCTCCAGTCACGATGCCCAGCAGGCTGGCCGCAATCACAATCAGAGACATGAAGAGCGGCCATCCCAGAACCGCTCCCAGCGGCCCCAGCCGGGCGACGGATGCTCCATAGAGAAGCGTGCTGCCAAACCAGAAGGCCGCCATTGCAAACGCCAGCGCCCAATGAGTAAACCTTGAGCGCATGAAATTGCCGCCGCTCGAATTCCTGTTCAGCAGATAGAGGCAATAGGCGAGATTCGGAATCGCTCCCGCAGCCAGCAGCGGCAGCCACACCGCGTTGATGGCGTTCGACGAACTTGCACCGTGCTGTACGGCAATGCCGATGAGCGGAGCGCCGAAGGCGAGACCGAAG
Source organism: Occallatibacter sp. (assembly GCA_049516495.1). Lineage (GTDB taxonomy): Bacteria > Acidobacteriota > Terriglobia > Terriglobales > Acidobacteriaceae > Telmatobacter. Next base: position 10,160 of record JBEKTB010000002.1, on the reverse strand, counting down.
TTCACGAAAGATGCTCCGCATCCGCAGACGATGGCGAGCACCAAGCCGGCAGTTGAATTGCCGCGTTGTTCGCGCGCGTGGCTATGCGTAGCACTCTCGCGCAACCTGCCCGCTACCGCGCAAATGGCCACTCCCAAGAGGACGGTCGCGATGCCCAGCAGCACGATGTGTCCCGCGGGAGTGTGAATCTTGTCCTGATGCAGACGCAACATGGGAATAAGCGCACCAACCGCCGCGGAAGTGCCAAGCACGAGCGAGAATGTGAGAGCAATTCCGATCGCCTCAACGGCCAACCCGAAGAACACTTGCGCCAGCCCCCAGCCCGCTCCGAAAGTCATCACCCACAAAAGCTGTCCGATGCCGGCTGTGCGATAAACCGCCGCAAGGCCGGGCACTGTCGAGAGCGTTGCCACCGCCGGCAGCAGAAGCAGAGCGAAGACAGTCCACACCAGCCATGTGTTTTCCCACGCCCAGCGCCGCGTAAACTTCATGGGCAGCGTAAAGCTTGCATTCATCAAACCAGCGAAGGCGAGGAGCAGAAATCCGAACTCGGCGTTATTCATCTCTTGCGTTCCGTGCTTCCGAGCCCGCGGCTCTCGTTCCGGTAAATAGAATCGTTCAATCGCCGATGCGCGTCTTACTTGCCCATGCTTTGCGGCGCCGTTGTGATGCGAATGGTGGCAACTTCAAATGGCTTGAGCTCAATGTCGACTCCCCCGCCGGTTGCGGGAAGGGAAGAGATGCGGTCCTCGAGCGCGTCACAGCGCCATGCCTGAAGCACGCGCAGGTAAGCGCTGTCCATGTGGACCGAGGCCGATTTACCGGCAATTTCTTCCAGCCGCACAATGCTGCCGGCTCCGTCTTCAGCGAGTTTCCATGTGGTCACCACCACGTCCGGGTTGTCCACGTTCAACAGGCTCGCAGCGTTCAAAGGCAGCGGAGCCGGCCCCGCTTGAGCAGACGCTGCGTTCATTTCCAGCGGTGTCATCAGCTCCCATCCCAGGCGCGTAAGCCGGGCCGGATCGGCCGACGGCCCGCTGACCACCGAATAACGAAAGTTGAAGTCTCCTCCCTGGGACGAAGGAAAATTCGTACCCCAGTAGTTGCTCATCAACCAGGAAAAAATCGCAGCCGAACGGGGGTGGAATTCAGTTGGCCAGTTGCCGCGCACAATGTCGCCGAAGTTTACCATCGGCGCATCGTAGGGAATCACGGCGGCGCTTCTTGCATTCTTGTGATCGTTCATCGCGGCCCAATGATTCACCGCATACCATTCGCGGCTCCCGCCGGCCAGTTCGTCGCGCTCGGGATTGACCCAACCGTTCTGGGTGTCGTACGTGAATTCGGGCTTGTCCGCCGCAAATGGAAAGGCGATGTAGACAGCCTCCTTGCTGAGCACGGCATCCTTGTGAAGACTGTAGCGGAAATCAATCCGCTTTTCATCGTCGGGCAGGCTGATCTCCATTTGAACGCGCGGTGTGTGCGGCGCAGAGGCTTCGAGTGTCGCTTCAATTCCGGCGGCGGACTTTGCGATTGATACGATTCGTCCGTGTCCGGCGGATTGCGGGTGCAACTCGGGCGCGGGCAGGGCCGCTCCGTAGCGATAAAGGCTGTTACGCGGTAAGTCGTCGGCCCCGGTCGTGTACACGTAGGCACCAAACAGGAACGGGCTGCTCGGATCCACAAGTTCCCAGCCCAACTCCTTGTCCTGAATGCTGCGGATGCCTCCGCCCGCGGGGTCGAGGGTGATGCGGTAATACTTGTTCTCGATCACTTTGGAAGCGGGAGCTGAATCGGGCGCAGCGGGAGCGGCCGCAGTATCAGCGAGCGTGAAGAGTCTGTAGCCCATGGCGGGGACCGCCTCCGCCAGAAAACGAACACGGTTGGGCCGCGATCCAAATCCAGGAATATCGATGCCCGCTTCCTTATTGAGCACTTGTTGTCTTACTGCCTCACCGGTAGCGGCATCCACAATGTGCTGGTTCGGCGGCAGGTCGGTTTCGATCCATCCGCTGCGCGCCCAGTTCAGCGAGTTGAATACAACCAGCGAGTTGTGCGCCGGGGCGAGAAGGGACTCAAACTGTCCCCAACTGCGCTCAATGCTTTGCTGAATGTCGTCGTGCGTGCGAACCGCTTCAGCGCGCTTTTGCAGCAGTTGGCCGACGGTCTGTTCGCTCTCCGGCTGCGTCGTGGCTCCCACGTAGGTCCAGGTGTGCTCGTCAAACAGAAGCATGTTTTTCCACGCATCCTGTAACAGAGAGAGATCAGGACGCAAGGCGGGCTGAAGAGCAGACGTCAGCGCGCCCATCTTTTCCGCGCTCAGAATACGCTGCTGGTTTTGCCGGTGCATCGCGGTGTGAAAACTGTCCGCCGTATAACCGTCTTCCCAGTAAGGGCCGAAGTCACCGCGCACTACTGGGGCCTTTCCGCCGAACTCATCTTCGATCGACGCCATCGCATCTTTAAAGGTGGAAAACTCCAGATGCGGGTATGCATAGGTCGCATTCCACGTGGACGGAAGCGCAGCCTGCTGCTTGCTGAATGGAGTATTTTCCAACTGGCTCCCAAACAGGATGACCGAGTGCGCCGCATAATCCGGCCGCGTGTAGGCCTGAAGAAAGACCGGCAGCGCATCGTGGACTGCTTCGACAGTAGGAGGCGTGCCGAAGAGCGTGGCCAGTTGCAGGTAGGCGCGCGAATACCACATGAAGACGCGTCCGCCGTCGGGGCCCTCCCAGTAGAACGGCGATTTTTCGTTCCAGCGCCCCTGCAACATGACGGGGGCGCGCCAGGAGTTGCTGGCGGCGGCGAAATACTTGATCCCCGCATCATGCAGCACCGACGCATAGGACCAGCTATAGGAAGGAACGTCGGTGATGTTCGCCGCACCCAGCGGCAATGCGTACTGGCTGGCCAATGCGTGGCTCGGGTAGAGCGAGCGAATCAGCCCTTCAAGAGACGCGACTCCGGTGTGCTGGTTGGAGTACTGCGGCGGAACGACGATCTTCCCGGCGCGGACCTGATCGAGAAACCGCTTGCGAACCTCGGGCGAACGCCCGCTCAAAAACTGCTCGGCAACCCAGCTTCCATCGAGCGTCCAGCGAAAGTCGGGATGTTGCGTCAGCGTGTCCAGCACGGCATCGATGGTTTGCGATTGCAGTTCGGCAACCTTCTCGCTCGAATCCGTGAAACCGACATCCAGATGCTCCTGGGCCACGATGCGGATGGTCCACTTCTTTTCAGCGGTGAGCCGGGTTGTGAAATCCCGCCTGCCCAGCCGCAGAGTCGCCTCACTGTCTCCCTCCCACGCCGGTATCGCGAACTCGATCAGCTGCTCGCCAAAGTCTTCTTCCCGTTTAAGCGGCTGCGCAAAATTTCTGCCGCCGATTTTCATCGAGATTGTAGAGGGCGTGACGCGGCTGCGCGCTGGAATGTTGACATAGAGGTCGACGATTTCCTTGAGCCCCTCGCCGGTGGCGCGGTAAAACACGGTGGGGACAGCCAGCGCCGAAAGTCCGCGCTCGTCCAGCGCCGCTTTGCCCTCCTGGCTCAGTTGCAGCGCGTCGTAAATGATGCCGGTGTGTCCGGGCGCAATGTTGCCCAGCGATTGCTGCATTTCTGCCGGCGTGTCGATGGCTGTGAGCGTGAGGCGGTTTTGTCCTTTCACCAGCCATTCCGCCGGGATTTCGATTTCCTTTTCGGCGCGCGAGGCCTGGGGCACAAAAGTTCCTTCCCAGTCTCCCGCGGCGTAGTCGAGTTTCGGATGAAAGTAGAAAACGCCGCTGTGGCCGTTGATCTCGACGCGCAGATGGGACATGCGTGGAGTCTCGTAAAGCGTAGCAATCTTCAATGTGAAGACGCCGCGCGGTGTCTCCGGGAGCGCAAAGTCGATGCGAAACGGATGAAGACGGCCTCCCGCCATTCCGTTCGCGGGCCCGGGCTGGAAACGCGGCCATTGGGAGCTTGGATCAACGCCAACTCTGAAGACCGGGTCCGATGCCGGGTTCGCGTAATCGATGCCTTCACTGCGGAACTCGCCCGAAGAATCGTCGAACTGCCCGATCTGCCATACGATCTTCTGCTGCGCGAATGCGGCGGAGGCCATGGCCGCCGCGAACGCCAGCGCGGAAAGTCCGCGTCCGGTTCGCCGCATTCTATGCAATTCGGGGGCGCTTTGCTTGCAGGGCGCGGCGTCAGGCCGGGTTGCCGGCAGGACGGAAATCTTGGGAGTATTGGGCATGATCTTGATCCTATGTACGTATACGTCCGTGCATAGAGTGTTGTCAACGCAATTTGTTCGTTTATGATCACTTCGATCATTACGACAGTGACAAGAACATTCAATAGCAAATATAAATGATCGATTAAGCTTGACAGTGCATATGCTGGCGTTTTATCTTCGGCTGTCTTAGAAATTTGTAATTTGGCTGCAGTGGAGAACCGGATCGAGCCGAAGTCGCATACCAGCGGCGGCGCCTGGGGACGCCATGCAAGTCGGGACAGAAACCAAGCTGCTTCCGTTCAGACAAGTCACAGCGAAACGACGGGCAGCAAAGAGTAGAGAAGAGCTTGAGGAGGGTAGGCGGTCGTGAAATCTGCAAGTAAGCGCATTCGGCAATTCCTGGCAATCTCGGTGCTTGTGCTTCTGGGGAGTGTGTTCTCCTTTGCGCAACTCGATTCGGGAACCATTCGTGGAACACTTCAGGACAGCAGCGGCGCTGTCATTCCCAAAGCGAACATCGTGTGCGTCAATCTGAACACGCACGACACCTACACCGCGCAAACCAACGGCGAGGGCGCTTACATTCTGCCCTCACTTCCTGTGGGCAGTTACAGCGTTACCGCATCGCACGAGGGCTTCAACGGGGAGACGGTTACCAATATTCGTCTTGATGTTTCCGAGTCGCATCGTGTTGACCTGACACTGAAGGTGGGCGCGTCGACAGAGCAGGTGACGGTGACCGCGGATCAGTTGCAGGTGAACAGCCTCAGTCCCGATCTGGGCACGACCATCGACGCGCAGCGAGTTGGCAATCTGCCCATCAACGGGCGCGATTTCACCGATCTGCTGACACTGGTGCCGGGATCGGTGACCAGCGGGCAGTTCGGCCAAACCAGCCTGGGCGGCGCGGAAACCAGCTTTGCGGGCGTCAATATCCTGCTGGATGGCGCCGATGCTACGCGCATCGATATCAATGCCACCTCCATGCAACTGGGCCGCGAAAGTGCTCGCATAACCCGCGCCAGCGTGGACAGCATTGCCGAGTTCACAGTCCTGCAAGGAAACTTCTCGGCTGAGTATGGACGCTCCATCGGAGATGTGGTCAACGTCGTAACCAAATCCGGCTCCAACAACGTGCATGGCGATGCGTTCGAGTTTTTGCGCAACGATTACATGGACGCGCAAAATTATTTTGCGACGCCGGGATCGTCGACACCCCTGCGCCTCAACCAGTTCGGCGGCAATCTGGGCGCGCCCCTGGTGAAGGACAAGGCGTTCGTCTTCAGCAACTACGAAGGCGTGCGGCAGACGGTTACCAACACCACAATCTACGATGTGCTCAACGCATCGCAGAAGGCGAAATTCCTGCCAGTGATGGCGCCCGTCGTGGCCGCCATTCCCAACGGCAATCTGGGCGCTGACCCGAACGATCCCGCAGACTTCGACCTCTACAGCGCGAACATGCCGAACACCGATCGCGAAGATACCGGATCGGCGCGCGTCGACTGGAATCCGCGGGACTATGCGAAGTTCTATGTGCGGTATAACATCAATGATTCCCTTACGACCACCACCTACGGTCCGGCAGTCGGACAAGTCGCACCCACACCGGCGCGGAGCCAGTTTCTCAAGCTGAGCAATACCTACATCCTTTCTCCCACTTTGCTGAATACTGCCGGCTTCGGCATCAACTCAAATAAGGTTGAATCTTACGGTGGCGGCGGCAACTTCCCGGTTCTCGCTCTGAGTTGCTTCTATTGCGACTTCGGCGTGGCTCCGGGACCAGCTACGTTTGCCAGCATCCGTCCGCAGACCTCTTACCAGGTGATCGACACGCTGACCAAGCAGTGGGGGCGTCAGTCCATCAAAGTCGGCGCCGATATTCGCCACAACCTGTCCGACGAGGAACTGGGCCTGCAGGAATTCCTGTCCTATGGCAGCATCTCCGATTTCGAGAACAACAATGGGTTCGCGTTCAGCAGCCTGGGTAATCCGATGACGCGGATTCGCAATACCAACTGGGATTTCTTTGTGCAGGACGACATCCTCCTTGCTCCCAGGTTTACCTTGAATGTCGGGCTTCGCTACGAATACAACACCGTTCTTCATGAGCGGGACGGCCAGTTGGCAAACTTCGACATCGCCACGCAGCAGGTGGGAAAACTGGGCGCACAACTCTACAACCCGACCGCGACGGACTTTGGGCCGCGCGTCGGCTTCAGTTGGGATCCCTTTGGCCACGGCGAAACCGTGGTGCGCGGCGGATTCGGCATCTTCTTCAATCCGCAATTGACGGGCGCGGTTTTCTCGCTCACCGACAACACCTCATCCAACCTGTCAGTCAATGTGCTCGAGGAGCCGGTATGGGGCGGATACTTCGGTCCATCGGTTAACTGCAACCCGGGCTTCCCTCTGAGTTACCCGGTCACCGCTTTCCCCGTCTGCACGCCCCAGGTGCGCAATGTGGATCAGATCGGCCCAAGCATGAGCGACAGTTATGCGGAACACTGGAGCTTCGGCGTTCAGCAGCAATTCATCAAGAACATGATTCTGGACGTGTCCTACGCGGGCAGCCACGGAATCAAGCTGCCGGCAGGCGCCGCCTTTGCGGGTTTGGAATTCAACAACCAGAATATCTACACCGGCGCCTTTCCGCTGAGCTCGAATTATGCGAATGAACGTCAGCTCGGCGACTTCCTCGGATCGGACTACAACAGCCTGCAGGCAGCCCTGCGCGGGCATCACAAGCACTTGACCTACGATGTGAACTACACCTGGTCGCAGGAATTCGACGATGACGTCAGCGTGTTCAGCGCATTCGATAACCCGGTGAATCCTAAATACGACTTCTCACACGGAGATACCGATGTGCGCGACAACATGACCGCGGACGCTTTCTATCACGACAGCAACATTCCTTATCTTCCGCGCCTGCTCGGCAAGGGATGGGATGTGGGAACAATCATTTCGGCGAGAACCGGAATGCCGGTGGATATCGTTACCAACGTAGCCAATGACTTCAGTTCGCCGCAGCGGCCCGAACTGCTTCCCGGCGCCAGCTTGTCCAGCCTGACCGCCGGATACAACCGCGCAAATCATCAGTTCAATGCAGCCATCTTCAAGATGCCTTCTCCAACGATGAGCGACACCAGCACGGCGCAGTATCAGGGCACCAGTTCTCTGGGCAACATTCCGCGCGACGAAGGCCGGGGTCCCGGATTCTTTCAGGCCGACCTGAGCCTCATCAAGCACACGCCGATCTGGGAACGTTTCAACAGCGAGCTTCGTCTCGACTTGTTCAACATCGCCAACCATCCCAACTTCGCCAATCCGTCGGCAAACATGTTTACGACGAATTCTTCGGGAGACTATATTGTGGATCCGAATTTCGGACGCAGCATGTCCACCATCAACAACACCGTCGGAATTGGTACATCGCGCCAGCTCCAGGTCGCCTTCAAGATAATCTTCTAAATTGTGCAAGCACCGAATGCAGCCGTTCTCTGACAGAACGGCTGCATCTGCGTTTGAGAGCAGCAACATGCTGGGACGCGATATCCTTCATGGCAGGCACGCCCTTTTCGTCATTTTCTTCTGAAAGGAAAATCATGCGGCGCAAGCAAGTGAACGCACTGATTCGTTGGACTGTATTCTGCTTTCTGGTTTTGGCTTGTGTAGCGTTGCGGGCAAATGCCCTGCCGGGCAGCAAAGGCGGGTGCATACCGGGGTTTCCACTCGACCCCGGTTGGCAGGGCGCCGATGCTGCATACTCCATCCCGCTGCCCGATGGGCGCGACGTTTGGATCTTCGGCGACACGCTTTACGGCGAGAAGCGCGCGCTTCACGATGGTCAGCCGGCAATGGTCAGGAACAGCATCGGCATTTCATCCTGCGACTCGCACGGCAAGGCGACACTTGAGCACATCCTGCGCCGCGATCCGGATGGAAAGGCGAAGGATTTTTTCAAGGCGCAGCACCCCAACACCTGGTACTGGGCCATGGACGGATTCTTCCATGACAACAGCTTGTGGATCACTTTGCTGTGCGTCCGCGATTCGCCAAAATCTTCATCTCTGGCCATGGGATTTGAGACCTGCGGAACCGATCTGGCCAAAGTGTCCGGGCTGGGGAGCGATGCGCAAAAGTGGAAGGTAGAGTACTTCCCGCTGGTCGATGACGGGACCAGGGCCTATCCATCCGCCGCTACCGTCATTCAAGGCGAATACGCCTATATCTTCGCGCTCTATGAGGCAGCGACCCGGCCCGCCCTGCTGACCAGGATTCCGCTCAAAGGCTTGAATGAGCCGCGCCGGAATCTTGAATATCTCGCGGCAGACGGCACTTGGAAAAACGGATTCGACCCGCAAAAGGCGAAGCCGGTGATGGAGACCGCCAGCGCTGAGATGTCGGTCCGCTGGCACCCCGACCTTGAAAAGTGGATCGCCATACTGATGGATCCAACCGGCTTCTCAGACAAGGTGCTGTTGAGGGAAGCGCCTTCGCTTACCGGTCCCTGGAGCGATGGAGAGGTGATTTACCGCGTGCCCGAACTGCAGGCTTCGTCTCCCGTCTATGACAAGGATACGTTCTGTTACGCTGCGAAAGAACATCCGGAGTTTGAGGATTCCGGCTCGCTGGTCTTCACGTATGTCTGCAATACCATGGACGTGAAAAAGCTTGTGAGCGAAACGTGGCTTTACTTTCCGAAGAGCGTGCAGATGCCGTGGCCAAAGCACTGAGTTAGAAGGTTGGCTTATTGAAGCGCATTTGTGCGTTGTCTCGCTGGTGTGCCGCTCAGGGCTCGAAGTTATCCCATAAGTCCTGGACCATGTAGGGCTCCGAGACCCATTGCATGCTGTTATGATCCCGGGCGAACTGCTCATAGATGGGCAGTTCGCTCGATACGCCGAGTTCAGGATAGGAACGCGCAGGCCTCGAAATCAGCTGCGAAGGCTCATAGGCCGGGTTACGCTGCCACGCCAGGCAGCCTTCGCGCAACTGAGGAAACCAGGCCAGGCCGCCATGCGCGCGCACGCCATCGTAAACAAATCCATACTCCCGGTCGCACCATGCGCCAAACATCATCCTGGATTCCGGATTTCGATTGATGACGCAGTGCGCCCAGCCTGGCGGGATCACGATCTTGTCCCCTGGTCCGGCCTCGATGGCGATGCAGCGGCCGGGGCGGTCCATCACTGTCTCCTGCGCATAAATGATGGCCTCGCCCTGCCATATCTCGAATAACTCCGGGGTCGACCATCCGCAGTGCGGAGCGATGGCGTGTACATGTCCCTGACTGCGAACCGGCTCATCGCCTAGCCGACCACTTTCATAAGCCACCACTCCAAACAGCAGCATGCGCTGGCGCAACGCTTCAGCGTGTTCTTCCCGGCCAACATCCATGGCGATGCAATACACCGGGTCGGGGCCGCTGCAGGACGGGGACAGGAGGCTATAGCGAATGGCATCCAGGCTGCGCAACTCGGGATGTGGACCGAACACGGATGGGCCGTATTCAAATGCGAGTGCATCTGCGCTGAGCAGGACTGCGAGTTGGGGATCGAATGTCATATGCAGGTTGAATCAAATCGGTGCGTTCGGGCAGAACGATATCAGGACAACGCAGCGCTCGATCTCACGCGGGGATCAACACCGGGCCTCCATCGCGATAAAGAACGCGCGCTCCGAAACCCTCGGCCTTGATCGAACCGTAGTCGTGGCCGGCATCGCTGGGCCAGCACGCCCAGAAGAGCAGCGGCTCGTCCCCGGTGTTCACCACACGATGCGCAATGCCGCCGGCAATGAAGTGCAAACTGCCGGGGAACATGACATCGGCTGTTGTAACTCGATCTTGATCCATCAGCACCAGCATGCCCTTGCCGCCGATGGTGCCGTAGTATTCTCCCCGGTCGCGCTTCAAATGGAAATGGCCGTGGGT
>JBEKTB010000001.1:0-90952 GCA_049516495.1 Occallatibacter sp. | reverse complement strand
TTCTTCGGCGCGCAGGGGAATGTCGCAGGCGCGGACTTCGACGGTGTTGAAGAACGGATGGGGGCGGATGTCCCACCAGATCTTCTTGGCGTTGTCGATGCAGTTGGTGCGCACCAGGAGACTTACATAGTTCTCAAACTCGGAGTAACTGGAAAAGGCATCGGGAATGCCGGTACGGGGAAAGTTCTCGAAGACTTTTGAACGATAACCTTTGTAGCCGGTGTTCAAGCCCAGCCAGAAGGGCGAGTTGGTGGCCAGGGCCATGATATGCGGCAGAAAGTAGCGCATGGAGTTCATGATGCGAATGGCGGCCTCGCGGTCCTCGATGCCGACGTGGACGTGGAGGCCGAAGATCAGGTTGGAGCGAGCCACTAGCTGCAGGTCCTTGACCACCTGGGCGTAGCGCGGGTCGGGATAGATCTCCTGGGTGCGCCAGTCGGCAAAGGGATGGGTGGCGCCGGCGACCAGAACCAGATTGTGCTCGCGGGCCAGCTTGATCATCTCGCGGCGCAGTTCGTAGATATCTTCGCGGGCCTCGGTGATGTTGCGGCAGATGCGGGTGCCGACCTCGACGACCGAGGTGTGCATCTCCGCCTTGACGCGCTCCTGAAGGCGGATTTTGCCTTGCGCCAGCATTTCGGTCTGGATGTGGGAGCGCAGATCGCGCGTGACCGGATCGACGGTTTGGTATTCCTCTTCAATGCCCAGAGTGAAGGACGGCCGCATGGGACTCTCCTCGGGGACAGCTTCGGGAACATTGTACGGGAAGAGGGAGAACGAGGATCAGGGATTAGGGACTAGGGACTAGGGACTAGGGGCTAGGGACTAGGGACTAGGGACTAGGGACTAGGGCAGAGATGTTGACACGTCGTCGCAGTGGCTCCAAATGCCAAGGCCCTCCGGCAGGAACCGGAGGGCCTTGAAAGCAGCAGAGAGTGCGTGCCTACACCGCTTCAGAGCGCGTCGGCTTGTGTCCCGACAGGCCATAGTAGGCGATGTAGAGGTAGGCAACAATGGGCACTATGAACGCGTATTGGATGCCGATCTTGTCGGCAAGGGAGCCGAACAGGAGGGGAATCACCGCTCCGCCCACGTTTCCCATGGTGATGACGCCGGAGCCCTTGCTGGTCATCGGCCCCAGTTCGGCGACGCCCAGCGCAAAAATCGTTGGGTACATGATGGAGTTGGCGAGGCCGCAGAGCACCAGGGTCCAGATCGCAAGCGAGCCGTGGCTAAACATGGAAATGAGCAGGAAGACCACGCCCAGAAAACCGAGGTAGGCAAGCAGTTTGTCCGCCTTGAACCAGGCCATGAGCGCGCTGCCCAGGAAGCGGCCGGCCATGATGAAGAGAAAGTAGAGCGAGGCCAGGACGCCGGCAATGGCGGTGTTGGTCAAGGGGCCAAGCATGTTGCTGACCATGGTGCCAAACACCCCGAGCGTCGCAATATTGACCCCCTGGGACAGGAAGTAGCTGATCGCGATGGCGGCCAGCGCGATTTCAACGCCGACATAAAAGAAGATGCCGAACATGCCCAGCACCGTGTGGGTATAGCTCCAGATGCTGCGTCCCAGCAACGGGTCGCCGTCCTTGGCGGGGCGGAAGGCGCGCGTGGAGGTGACGGCGGGCAGGTGCATGAACATGACCGCGAAGCCCAGCACCAGCAGTGCCGCGGCAATGGCCATATATGGTCCTTGCACCGTGTGCGCGATGCTGGCCTTGTTGGAAATCTTGCTGGGATCGGTGAGGATGAAGTGCGCCACCACCAGCGGAGCAACGGCCGCGCCCAGGGAGTTGAAGGCCTGCGAGAGAGTCAGGCGGGCAGGGGCGCTATGTTCCGGACCAAGAATCGAAACATACGGGTTGGCCGAAGTCTGCAGGGCGCAGACGCCGATGGCCAACACAAAAATCGCAGTCAGGAACAGCGGAAAGCTGATCTGGGTGGCGGCCGGGATAAACAGCAGCGCGCCCACGACCATGATGAACAGCGAAATGACCATGGTGCGCTTGTAGCCGACCAGCTCGATCAGCTTCGCGCTGGGCACGGAGAACAGAAGATAGGCGAAAAACCACGCTGTCGACACCAGCATGGCCGGTCCGTAGGAGAGATCGAACAGCGACTTCAGGTGAGGCATCAGGTTGCTGTTCAGGTTGGTGAGGAACCCGAAGATGCCGAACAGGATGGTGACGGTGATGAACGGAACGATGTAGTTGGGCGAGCTTGCCGCCGCCGGTGGAGTGGATCGAGTAGCCATGAGAGGATTTCCCCCGCTTCCTTTGAAGAAATTTCTACCGTTCGCAATTTTCCGACTGTGTTTTGTCCGGGAAGGTGACGGGCGCACAGGCGATTTCCGTCAAGGGCACCGGAGTTGGAAAACCGAGAAGCAAAGCGCCGCAATAACTCTACGCTACGGGGGAGGATGGAAGTCCAGCGGAAAATGAAAAGGTTTTCAGAGCGACCTCTTCCCCGCCCTCGCGCACCTCAGCAGTTTACACTGGTGATGCATGATTCCCACCCTCGCATGGACCCCGGAAGGTGTCCGCTTCATCGATCAGACCCGGCTTCCCCTCGAGGAAAGCTATGTGCTTGCCACCACCTACCAGCAGGTTGCCGACGTTATTGTGACCATGGTCGTCCGCGGCGCGCCCGCCATCGGCGTCTCGGCCGCCTACGGCATCGCCCTTGGCGCCATCGGCACCAAAGCCGCCACAACTGAGGAGTTTGCGCCGGAGTTTGAGGCTATTTGCGCCTGCCTGGCCGCAACCCGCCCGACCGCGGTAAACCTGTTCTGGGCCATCGACCGCATGAAGAGGCTGTTCGCCAATCTGCGCGTCTCGGGCGCGACCCTGCCCCAGATCCAGGAAAGAATTCTGGCCGAGGCCCACGCCATGTACGCGGAAGACATCGCCGCCTGCAAGACGATGGGCGCATTCGGCGGGGAGCTGCTGCCGGACGAGGGCGGCGTTCTGACACACTGCAACGCCGGCGCGCTGGCCACCTGCGGCTACGGAACGGCTCTCGGAGTGATCCGGTCCGCCGTCGAACAGGGCAAGCGCATCCATGTCTTCGCCGACGAAACACGGCCCTTTCTGCAAGGCGCGCGGCTGACGGCCTGGGAACTGATGGCCGACGGCATTCCGACCACCGTGATCTGCGACAACATGGCCGCCAGCCTGATGAGGGCCGGGCGCATCCAGGCCGTAGTGGTGGGCGCGGACCGCATCGCCGCCAACGGCGATGTGGCGAACAAAATCGGCACCTACAACGTGGCGATCCTGGCCAAAGAACACGGCATCCCGTTCTACGTGGCCGCCCCCTGGTCCACCATCGACCTGGCAACAGAGACTGGCGAATCCATCCCCATCGAGGAGCGGCCGGCCGTAGAAGTGACTCATCACGGCGGCAAGCAGCTCACTCCGCATGGCGTGGGCATCTGCAACCCGGCCTTCGACGTGACCCCGGCCAAGTATGTAACCGCCATCGTGACCGAGCGCGGTGTGTTGCGGGCGCCGTACGCCGAGTCGCTGCGCGAGGTTCAGTTGGCCGCAAGGTAGACCGGCCCGGCGCACCGTACTCCCTGTATATCCTTACGAACAACTGGCTGCCGGCAAAGGCTCCTCAAAGCCTTGCCGGCAGCCATTGCCGTCATAGCTCATCGTGGTCGGCGACGACGCTTGTGCTCCCGTCTTCGCGAAAGAACATGCCATTTCCGCCAACTTCCTTCCACCATCCCTTGCCATTCCCGGATCGCCGCAGACTGACGACACCGAAGCGCCAGCCAGACTTATCGCCCTCAAAGGGTCTCTCGGAAAGTATGTCCTGGTGGTTTGGGACGGGCCAGGTGTGGTCCAGCACTTCATAGGCTCCCAGCGCGCCACCCAGCCAGCGATCAAAGTAGTCCCGGATGCGCGTCTTTGGCGGGAACGGGTAAAGGGCGATGATGTGGGCCGTACCGTCCCGGTCGAGCCTGGCTGGAAGGGCACGGACGATCCTGCCCAGAAGATCGAAACCCGCCACGCCCCCGCTCCAGAAGTTGTCGCCCGGCTGGGCTCCGCTGTCGGGCAGATAAGGCGGGTTTGCAAGCAGCAGGTCGCAGGTCGATTCGACAGAATTGAAGAGATCGCTCAGCACGAACTCGACGTTGTCAGCCCCATTCAACGCCGCATTGAACCGCGCAAAGTCGAGCGCTCGCGGATTGATGTCCACGCCCACGACTCTCTGGCAATGGTCGCTCGCCAGAATGGCGTGCACGCCCGAGCCGGTCCCCATATCGATGCCGCACCTTCTTGGAATGCGCTTCACCAGGCCGCCAAGGATATAGCTTTCCGCCCACAGCCACATCACCTGGTTGATGCCTGTGTTCTTTAGCGCCTTGTCTGTGACAATGAACTTGCCGTAGCAAGGAAATAAGCAGACTTCGGAATGGAGAAACGGGCCTTCCTTTTGCGCCAGGCCGGTTTCAAGCAACGCATGGATAAAGTCAGGGGATGCATGCCTCGTGAGACGATCGGCGCGCACGTCGCGGCCATCGATAAAAAGGTCCAGCAGGGTATCGACCGGGTCGTTCGGATCAGGGGTCCACTTACGCCGAAGCATGGGCCAGAAATTGACGCCCAGGCGTGGAAATACGCCCAGGCGTTCTGCGCAGTTGGAAAGGGTATACCCGCATGCCGACAACTGGCACGCGAGGCTGGTCATTCGGCCAGGATCATTCAGGATTGTGGGCGCCGAAACGGCTTGGGAAGTTGAAGCGGATGCAGCCATCTGGGGTCTTCTCCGTGCGTGGCAAAGCAGTGGGTTGAGCGGTTGTCGTGTCAGCGAGATTCATCGCGCGGCGCGGAGTGCACTCAAAACCGGCAAAACTCTTGAGTTGAAAAGGTGTCTCCATACTAACTCCCCGCAGCAGGCGCATCGGTCGCCAGCTTTCTTCTGGTCTTTCCCTTGTTTCAAAATGGATTGGGCTTCCCGCAAGGGATACAGTGAAGTGTGGTGATTCCCCGCCCTAACATCTTTCGGCTGCGCCAGCGGTCGCTGGCGCGCGGCGTGCTGCTGGCGCTCGGCGCTCTGGCGGCCAGCATGCGCCTGGCCGGGTTTCCCCACGACGAAGCGCTGCACACTTCGCCCTGGCAGATCTTCCTGGCGCCGGTCGCGCTGTGGGGCATGTTCGAGACTGCCCGCTGCCTGAGCCGCAAATGGAGCCTGTACCACGCCGGGGTTCTCATCCTGCTTTACGCGGAGCTGATGAGCTTGGCCATGGTGCTGTTTCTCTGGCTGTATCTCTAAAGCAAAGGACCGGCCAGGGCATGCTCGTCTATCAAAAGCGGGACTAAGCCGTGTAGGATGTTCCTCAATGCGCCGCGGTCCTCCCCCGTTCCCGGACGGCGCAGGCACACAGCAAAGATCGGAGACAGACATGCTTAAGGGATTTCGCGATTTCATTCTGCGTGGAAATGTGGTCGATCTGGCGGTCGCGGTGATTCTGGGCGCGGCCTTCAACGCTATCGTGAACTCACTCGTGAAGGACGTACTCACCCAGTTCATCGCCGCCGTAGCGGGCAAGCCAGACTTCAGCGGAGTGGTGCTGAAGATCAACGGAACGCCGATCATGCTGGGCAACTTCCTGAACGCTGCAATCTCGTTCCTGATTGTGGCCAGCGTGGTTTACTTCGGGATTGTTCTGCCGTTGAATACGCTGCTCGCGCGAATCAAGAAACCTGTGCCGCCAGCCCCGCCAGCGACCAAAGCGTGCCCGGAGTGCCTGAGCGAAATTCCGCTGGCAGCGAAGCGCTGCGCCCACTGCGCCCAGCCGGTAGCTTGACTGTGCTGTAGTAAATCGCGAGTTTCTTGCGGGAGCCCGGGGCCTCAGCCGCAGGAAAGAGCGCGAGTTAACGCGGCCTTCAGGCCCGGACTTCCGGCGACCTTCTGCGAAAGAAGGCGAGCACAAGGGTAAGTCCGGGCCTGTTCAAGGCCCTGAAACCTGACTTCGAGAGTCTCAATCATGTTTCTACAAAGGGTCCACTCATGACAGTGCGCAAGTCGCTTTCCTTCTTTTTAGCCCTGACGCTGGTTCCCGCGGTCTTCGTTGGCGGACGGTTGCCTGCCCAATCCGCTCCCCAAACCGTCTTCGGCTATAGCGACTTCAGTGTTGAAGCAAAAATCGAGGACAGGTTTCTCGCCGTTCCCGACGCGAAATTGGCTGGGCAGCACTTGAAAACGCTCACCGCCGAGCCCCACCTGGCCGCGACTCCCGAAGACCGCAAAACGGCCGAATACGTGGCGCAGAAGTTCCGCGCCGCAGGCCTGGAGACCGAGATCGTCCCCTATCGCGTGCTGCTGAACCAGCCCAAAGAGGTGCGGGTAGAGGCGTATGACGCCCAGGGAAAGCTGTTGATGACCGGGCCCACACGCGAGCACGTTGACGGAGACGTTTATGAAGACGACCCGCGCGTAGTGATGCCCTTCAACGGCTCCTCGGGCTCCGGCGACGTGACCGGCGAAGTGGTCTATGCCAACTACGGACGGCTCGAGGACTATGACCAGCTCGCCGCGCAGCACGTTGACCTGCACGGAAAAATCGTTCTGGTTCGCTATGGCGGCAACTTCCGCGGCGTGAAGGTCTACATCGCCGAACTGCGCGGCGCGGCCGGGGTGCTGATCTACTCCGACCCTGCGGACGACGGCTACTACAAGGGAGACGCCTACCCGCAGGGCCCGTGGCGGCCTGAAACCGGCGTGCAGCGCGGTTCAGTCCAATACCTGTTCAAGTACCCGGGCGACCCGGAGACTCCCGGCGTGGCTTCGACGCAGAACCTGCCCGACTCGGCGCGCATGTCTCCCCTGGGAAACCAGCCGCACATCATTTCCATCCCCATCAGCTACCACGACGCCGCGCCGATCCTGCACGTTCTGAAGGGTCTCAGTGTCCCCCAGGGATGGCAGGGGGCGCTGCCATTCCGCTATCACCTGGGTTCGGCGGGGGCAGCGACGGGCGCGGCGGCCGCGGGACAGGGCAGTGTGAAGGTCCACCTGGTTTCCGTGCAGGATTATCAGCGTCGGATCATCTGGGACGTGATCGGAAAAGTGAAGGGCAGCGAATTTCCCGACGAGTGGGTCGTGGCCGGCAATCACCGGGACGCGTGGGTCTACGGCGCGGTCGACCCGTCCAGCGGCACGGCTGCCATGCTGGAATCGGTGCATGGGATTGGCGTGCTGCTCAAGCAGGGCTGGCGGCCCAAACGCACCCTCATCTTTGCCAGTTGGGACGCGGAAGAGGAAGGCCTGATCGGCTCAACGGAGTGGGTGGAACAGCACGGCAAAGAGCTGGAACGGGCCGTCGCCTACTTCAATACCGACGTTGCCGTATCCGGGCCGGACTTCTCGGCCTCCGCCGTTCCCTCCCTGAAGCAGTTCGTCCGCGAGATTACGCGCTCGGTTCCCAGTCCGCTGGGCGGGACGGTTTACCAGGAGTGGCGGATTAATCATCCCGCCCAGAATGAGCATCCGGCGCAGGCTGACAGGCCCGGTCAAGACGGTCACCCCACGCAAAATGACCACCGCGTCTCGAATACTGCACCGGAGGCCGGCGTGGAGGTCCAGGTGGGCGATCTGGGTTCCGGATCAGACTATACCCCGTTCCTGCAACACGCAGGCATCCCTTCGACCGATATCGGTTCTACCGGGCCCTACGGCGTGTATCACTCGGTCTTCGACAACTACGCCTGGTTCACCCAGAATGCCGATCCGGAGTTTGTGTATTTGCAGGAGATGGCCCGCGTCTTCGGCCTGGAAGCCGTGCGCATGGCCGATGCCGACGTGCTGCCCTACGACTACGTGGCCTACGCCGGCGCGATCTCCTCGTATATTGAAGCGGCCAGGCGCAAATCCGGCGCTCCCGGCGACAAAACCTGGTGGGGCCGTTGGAAGGATCCCAACCCAGGGGTCAATTCTCTGGACTTTGGCCCCGCTCAGGCCGCCGCCATGCGCTTTGCCGCGGCTGCCATGCGGGTTCGCGGCCAGCAAATTGCCGTATCCGGCGACATCGCCAAGCTGAACGCCGCCCTCCGCCAGACAGAAACCGCCCTGACCACCGAGGCTGGATTGCCCAATCGCCCCTGGTACCGGCACACTATCTACGCTCCTGGGGAGTTCACCGGCTACGCCGCCGTCGTCCTTCCCGGTGTCAACGAAGCCCTCGACGCGCACGATGTGAGCCGAACCGCCAGGCAGTTGGAAGTTCTGACCGAGGCGCTGGACCATGCCGCGCAAACATTGGACTCCGCACGGTAGACACGGTCTCGCCTGCGGCACGACTGAACCCGAAAGCACGAGGCGGAAGGTCGGGCTTTTACTGTCTCTCGGACGCACTTAAGTAACCTGGAGTTCACCGAGACGCCGCGGACCACCCGCCGGGCATTGTGGCCTATTGGGACAAATTCCAGCCCGGTTTTCCTCAACAGGGGTCCTCAAATAGTGTCGTTTCTTCATACATATCTTGTTCAGAACGTGTACAGTGGTAACAGAAACTTCAATTACCCAGGTGCGTAATATAAGAGTACTCATGGCCGGTGTGCAGATTACGCCCCAACGGCCGGAACCCGGGTAAAGCAAATCTTCTGAAGGGGATTTCGCATGCACGATCTTCTTGTTGCCCTGATCTTTCTTGCCATGGTAGCCGGCCCCTCCCTGGTGGCCTCCACCTCCAAAATTGAATCTGAAGACGACGTCTAGAGCTGAGGCAAGGCGATCGACCGGCCCTGATTTGGGGCAGGCGCGCGCGCGTGACCCGATTCGCAGCCCCCGATTCCCGGAGAATTGATCACGGCGCCGGCCCTGGATGGTTGACCGCGCCACGCATCGCTCGTATCGTTGAAAATAGAGTATGAAAATTTCCCCCAACACCCTGCGGATCGGAATTGCGGCTGCCATTATCGTGGGCACCATCGGTTGGCTGGCCTATTCCGGCTACGGAGCCAACAAGAGCTATTACGTCACCATCGCCGAACTGGGCCGTATGGGCGACAAGGCCTACCATAGCCAATTGCGCGTGGAGGGATTCGTGCAGCCTGGCTCGATCGAGCAGGTCGGGACCCACGTCACCTTTGTTTTGAACGAGTTTGAAAGCCACTCCCCCAAGGCCCCGAGCGGCCGTCTGCTCACGGTCAACTACAAGGGATCCGAACCGCCGCCGGATACATTCAAGGATGATTCCCAGGCCCTGGCTGAAGGCTCCTATGGGCGGGACGGCGTGTTCCACGCCACGGTTCTGCAGGCCAAGTGCGCCAGCAAGTACGCTCCCGCGCAGCCGGGGCAGACCCAGCCCGGCATGTCTCAGCCCAGCGCCGCACCCGCACCCCGCGCAGCCGCGCAGGCGCCTGCCACGCACGCACCCAACCCGGCTGCCGCCGCTTACCCTGCCTCAAACTGATCGAATGACCGATTCCGCAAGCCAGGCCGCCCGCTCGAAGTTCTGTGCCCGGCTCGATCAAGTCTCCAAGCTCTTTGGCTCGTTCGCGGCCCTGCGCCAGGTTTCGGTCGACCTGGAGCCGGGCCGCTGCTACGTCCTGCTCGGCGAAAACGGCGCGGGCAAATCCACGCTGCTGCGCATTCTGGCCGGATTGCTGCGCCCCAGCTTCGGACGGGTGAGGGTTTTCGGCGAACTGCAACCGGACGGCACGGAGGCCGGCGTGGCCGGGACCAGCGGTCTTGAGCCGCATGACGCCCGCGAACGCATTGGCTACATGAGCCACGCGCCCATGCTCTATGACGAACTCACCGCCCAGGAAAACCTGCTCTACTTCGGCAGCCTCTATCCCGGCCGAAACTGCCTCACGCCGGCCGAGGCCTTGCGCCAGGTGGGCCTGGACCCGGAACTCAGCCGGACGCTCGGTCAATATTCGCAAGGCATGAGGCAGCGCACGTCCCTGGCCCGGGTGCTGCTTCCCGTCCCGGAACTGCTGCTGCTCGACGAGCCGTTTTCCAACATGGATGTGGAAAGCGCCCGCCAGATGGTCGAACTGCTGGCCGGTTTTCGCCAGAGCAACCGGACCATTGTTCTCACCACCCACCAGCGCGAGTTGGCCGCCCCCATCGCCGACTGGGTGCTGACGCTGCACGCGGGCCACGTGGCTTCGTTTGAACCAGGGTCCCCGGCGACAGGTCTTCGTCGCTGGGGTGCTCAACCGGGAAACCCCACGCTATGAAGACCAACGGCGCACGCATTCTTGAAGCTCTCGGCATCCCTTTCGAACTCCAGGAGTACGAGGTCGACCCCAACGATCTGTCCGCGATCGCTGTGGCCAAGAAAATCGGCATGCCTCCGGAGCAGGTGTTCAAGACGCTGCTCACGACCGGCGGACCCGGCGTTTATGTTTTTGCCGTCGTCCCCGGCGACGCCGAACTGGACTTCAAAAAGCTGGCTCGCGCCGCTGGCCTGCGCAAGGCCGAGATGGTTCCGCTGAAGGATGTGCAGCCGCTCACCGGCTATATTCGCGGCGGCGTGACCGTCTTTGGCGCCAAGAAGCCTTACCCGGTCTTCGTCGATGAGACGGTCATCCTGTTCGACAAGATCAGTGTCTCGGCCGGGGCGCGCGGAACCCAATTGATCCTTGCGCCAGACGACTACCTGCGAGCCGCCCTGGCCCAGGGCACGGAAGCGCAGACCGCCGACCTGACCAAATCAACCGCTCCGGAGGGCCACGCCTGATGCCCCGCGCCCTTTGGACACATCTCGTCAAAGACCTGCGCATCGAGTGGCGCTCGCTCGACGCCATCATCTCCATGCTGTTCTTCTCCGGGCTGGTAGTGGTGCTGTTCTCCATCGCCTTCGACCCGCGCGGTGCGTTTTCGCAGCAGATCGCCGGCGGGGTATTGTGCGTGGCCACCATGTTTGCCTCGGTGAGCGCGCTGAATCAGGCCTGGGCGCGCGAAATCCGCCACCAGGTGCTGGACGCGCAGCGCATGACGCCGGCTCCGGGCGCGGAGCTTTACCTGGCCAAAGTGCTGGCTAATTTTCTCTTTGTCACCATTGTCCAGGTGGTGCTGGCGCCGTTCTTCTTCGTTTTCTATAACCTGCGCATCGAGGGCCAGGCCTGGCTGCTGGCGCTGGTTCTGCCGCTGGGCACGTGGGCGCTGGTCGCGAACGGCATTTTTTTTGCGGCGCTCTCCATCCGCAGCCGCAATCGCGAGCTGCTGCTTTCGCTGATTCTGTTTCCCATCTTCATTCCGGCGCTGCTGGCCATGGTGCAGGCCACCACCGCCATCCTGACCGGCGAAAGCGACCCCACGCTGTGGATCAAGATGATGCTGGGCTACGACATCATCTTCACCACGGCCAGTGTGCTGCTGTTCGACGTGGTGTTTCACGCGGAGTAGGCTCTACACCTCAGGATCGACCCTTCCCGGCTCGCGCCGTCGTACACTGGAGTCGATCGATCGAAAATTCCTATGAAAAAGCTTTCCATCGGCATCTACGCCGCCATCACAGTCGCCCTCATGGCCTGGGGCTTTTACCAGGCCATCTACGTCGCGCCCAACGACGCCATGCAGGGCGAGATCTTTCGCATCATTTACTACCACGTGCCCTCCGCATCCGTGGCCTTCCTGTTCTTCGCCATCTCGCTGGCCGGATCCATCGGCTATCTGTCCTGCCGCCGCAACCGGCCTGAATGGGCACAGGTCTCCGACGCCTGGGCGCTGGCCGGCGCCGAGGTGGGCGTGGTCTTCTGCACCGTGGTGCTGACCACCGGGCCAATCTGGGGACGCCGCGCCTGGGGCATCTGGTGGACCTGGGACGCGCGGCTTACCACCACCCTGGTCCTGTGGCTCATCTACGTCAGCTACCTGCTGCTCCGCCGTTTTGCCGCCGGGCCGCAAATGCAGACCCTGGCTGCCGTCCTGGGCATCTTCGGCGCGCTCGACGTGCCCATCGTCTACATGTCGAACCGCTGGTGGCGCACTCAGCACCCGGCCCCCGTCTTCGGTGGAGACTCCAGCGCCGGGATGGACCCGTCCATGGTGGGCGCATTGCTCTGGAACATGCTGGCATGGCTGGCCTGGGGACTGCTGATCCTCGTGCTGCGCTATCAGGTCGAGCGCCAGCAGCAGAAATTTGCGGCACGGGAAGCCCAGGAAGCGCTGCACGGCTGAGATCTGCGCCTGCATGCGCAAAGAGAACGAGCAAACAAATTCGAGACGAGCAGGAAAAAGAGGGAAACCATGGATCCAAAAGCCATTCTCGACCATCAGTTCATGGTCGCCGCATACGTGATCACCTGGGCCATTCAACTGGGCTACCTGGCCTGGCTCGGCCTTCGATGGCGTGCGCAGAGGCGCGATGCAACCCGCTCAGGCCGCCATCCACGCTGAATTTACCGGGACAATCGAGTTTTTTCGACCAAGGCAGGCTCCGGAACGCTCCGGGGCCTGTTGTCGCGTTTGCGCTCGAAGACCTTTCCGTGTACCACCAATGGGGGAGGACATAGCACCAGTTGCTCACCAAAGGCTGTCGTTAGTTGTATTTATGTTTTTGCTAATTACGACGATCATTCAGATATGGACAGGCTCCCATCAGCCGTTCAAGGAGAAAACAAAAATGCACGATCTTCTGGTTGCCCTCGCTTTTGTCGGTATGGTTGTCGCTCCCGCGATTGTCGCCGCCAAGTCCGGCTCCGACGCCACCGACGAAGGGGAATGATTTTGAACGGCACGGCACGCCAGGCGCGCCAGGCCGGATTTCGATGGATGGCGTGAGCATCCATCTCGGCGGAATCGCACTGGCCCGGGCGCAGTGGAAGAAGTTGCTCCTGGGGAAGAAATTGCTCTTCACCGCCCTACCCGGTAGACTTGGGATTTGAGGGGCGTCCATGTTAGTTGTCATGAAAGCGCAGGCCACGCCGGAGGAAATCCAGGCGGTCTGTGAACACATTGAGCAGTTGGGTTTCCGTGCCCACCCACTTCCCGGAGCCCAGCGCACCGCCATCGGCATCACCGGCAACAAAGGCGAAGTGGACCGCGGCAACCTGGAGGAACTCTCCGGCGTTGCCGAAGTGATCCGCGTTTCCAAACCCTACAAACTGGCCAGCCGCGACGTCAAGGAAGAAGACACCGTCATCCGCTTTGCGGGAACGGATGCGGCCATCGGCGGGGGCGGGTTGGCGGTCATCGCCGGGCCGTGCTCCGTTGAAAACCGCGAACAGGCTTTCGCCATCGCCGAACAGGTGGCTGCCTCAGGCGCCCAGTTCTTCCGCGGCGGAGCGTACAAGCCGCGCACATCTCCCTACGCATTTCAAGGTCTGGGCATCGAGGCCCTGCGCATCATGGCGGAGATTCGCGACCGCTTCGGCCTGCGCATCGTGACCGAAGCCATCGACGGCGAAACCCTCGACCTGGTGGCCGAGTGGGCCGACGTGGTCCAGATCGGCGCACGCAACATGCAGAACTTCTCGCTGCTGAAGCGCGCCGGCCGGCTCAGGAAGCCGGTGCTGCTGAAGCGCGGCCTCTCGGCGACGCTGGAAGAGTTCCTGATGGCCGCCGAATATGTGATGAGCGAGGGCAACTACGAGGTGATCCTCTGCGAGCGCGGCGTGCGCACCTTTGCCGACCACGCCCGCAACACCCTCGACCTCAGCATCATTCCCGCCATCCGCCGCGTCAGCCACTTGCCCATCCTGGTCGATCCAAGCCACGGCACCGGCAGGCGCGACAGCGTGCTGCCCATGGCGCGGGCCGCGGTGGCCTCGGGAGCCGACGGCATCATCGTCGAAGTCCACGATCATCCGGAAAAGGCGCTGTCCGACGGTCCACAATCCATTTATCCAGCCCAGTTCGCGACCATGATGAACGAGTTGGAGCAGATTGCACCAGTGGTGGGCCGCAAACTGCCCCGCGGCATCCACGTCCAGGCCGCCAAGGCATAAGCCCGGGCTGTCAAGGCATACATCCAGGGTGTCCCAGGTTTCGATTTGTTCCGAGACCTGGGAACACTCAAACTCCCCCAAGACCCATCATCCTGAGCGGAGTGCAGAGAATCGAAAGCCCGCCCTGAGCGCAATCGAAGGGCACCCGCTTTTTTTGAACGCCGGACGAATCCAATGAGCTTGTGGGACGCCAATAAAACCCGCCTTTCTGCATTTGCCGTAATCACCCTCGCCCTCACCGGCTGCCGCACCCACGACTTCCCGCAGTACCCGCCCAACTACCGCGAGTACGCCTACATCACCAACGGCGGCAGCAACACGGTAACCATCCTGGACGTTGTCAACGTCCGCGTGGACCGCGAGTTGGCGGTGGGTCAGAACCCGGTCGCCGTGGCCGTCAGCCCCACCCGCGCCGAAGTGTACGTGGTCAACTCCGGCGGCGCAGGCGGGCAAGGCTCAATTTCGGTGATCAACGCCGAAAATAATACAGTTGCGGCCACCATCCAGGTCCATCGCCAACCGGCTTCCATCGACATCGACCCCAAGGGCGAGCTGGCGTATGTGGCCAACTCCGGCTCCAACACCATCTCCGTGCTCGATATCAAGGCCCGCCGCGAGATCGCCCAGATCGGCATAGGCGAGGAACCGGCCGCGGCCCGCCTGTCGCCCGACGGCAAGACCCTGGTGGTCGCCAACCGCCATGGCAATTCGGTAAGTCTGGTCGATCCGGCCGCCCGCCCGCCCGCTGCAGCGGTTCGCGCCGTCTTCGAGGGCTGCCCCGGCGCCAATGACGCTGTCATTCTTCCCGATTCATCCAAGGCCTTTGTCTCCTGCTCGGCCGGCCACCAGGTCATGGCCATTGCGCTGGCGCACGCGGAAGTCCGTCCTGGCTCGCCCGGCCAGGCTACCCCCAGCCCAGCCCTGCCGGACCGCCTGGAGGCTCTGCTGGACGTCGGCCAGTCTCCTCAGCGGCTCACCCTCAAGCCCGACGGCGGCGAAACCTTTGTCCTCAATTCGCTCTCTGATTCCGTCTCCGAGGTCTACAACAACACCGACGAGGTGGGCGACACCTACATGATTGGCGACAAGCCGATGGGCGGCCTGGTTTCCGGCGACAATTCCCTGCTCTACGTGGCCAACTTCAACTCCCAGTACGTGACCGTTTACTCGATCGACGACGGCAAGCGGATCGGATCGATGCATGTGGGCGACGGCCCTTCGGCGCTGGCGCTCTCCACCTCCGGCCACCTGCTGTTTGTGGTCGATTCCCGCTCAGCAGACGTGGCCGTGGTCCGCACCGAAACCCGTTCGCTGTTCACGCTGCTCTCCACCGGCCGCAATCCCAACGCGATCGCCATGAAGTCGTTCAAGCTGCCCTGAGAATAGGTTCTGCTAACGGGCGCCCAAATTGAAGGTTGAATAATTCGAGTTACAAGGACTTACAGGACTCTGAACGCGCGATTTCGCCCGTTGAGCCTGTGGCATCCCCGGTCTCAAGTGCGAGACCGGGGGCACCCGCACCCGCACCCGTAATTGCTACAAGAACAAACGATCAGAGACAGAATCGCTGGCAGTGGTTGGCTTCCGGGAGATAACTCCAGGTAGAGACAAGTCTTACAAAAAACAACCTGTAGTTATAGCCTTAGTTATATCCCACCTTAGGCGCGATGAAACTGCGCCGAAGGTGGGGCACCCGGTTCACTCACTTACACGCTCGCATCTACGCACACTCGCACCTGCATCCGCGCGGCGGGATAGCTATGCCTTCACCCGGTCTCCCATTTTCGCCACGCTGAACTGCGCACCGGCAAACAGAATCAAGCCCGAGGTATAAGCCCAGAAAATCAGGCCTACGGAAACCTGGAACCCGCCGTACAGATCGCCAAGATGAAGGTGCGGCAGCAAGGCTACGAAAAAGAACTTCGCCACCAGCCAGATCACTCCGGTAACGGTAGCCGTCTTCATGACCGGCCGCCAGGGGACCTTCCGGTTCGGCAGCAGCCAATAGATGGCGAAGAGAAAGACGATGCAGGCTACGCCCGTCGAAATGGCCAGCACCATCCAGTCCAGCGCCTTGAAGATGATGTTGTCCACATGGCTGAAGAAGATATCCGTCAACACGGTCGTAGCCACGGCGTTGATCACGATAGCCGTGACTCCTAGAATCACCATCAGAATTGCCAGCCCGAAAGCCACCACCTGGTTGGAGAGATAGTTGCGGCTCTTCACCACTCCCCACGCCTGGTTCAAAGCCACTTCCAGGGGCAGAAAGATTCCCGTGCAGGCCACCAGAATCATGATCAGTGAGAATGCCTGCACGCTCTGGTGCACCGCGGCCTTCTGCAGCAGGCGCACCACAAAATCTGGATCGTCGTTCGGTGAGGGGATAAAGTACTTCGCCACCTCGGTCACCGAAGCCGCCATGGATGCAGAACGAAAGACCTTCCACGATAAGGTATAGAGCAGCACAACGAACGGCAAAAACGACAAAATCGCGTTAGCCGCCACGCTGAACGCAAAGGTGTGCACTTCGCTATCCAGCAGGTACTGGATCAGCGCAGTTCCGTCCTTGCGCCAGCGGTACCACTTGGATTTCGTTGCCGGTTCGACTACATCGATGACGCCCGCACTTTCGACGATTGTTCCGCCTAAGGTACCGGGATTTGAGACACTTGCCACGTTATGCTCCTTCTGTGATGCCGGGGCATCGCCCCGTTTCTCAAGCGCGCACGGCGCGACTCCGAGTGGGGTGTTTATTCAAGAATAGTCCTTTTCGAGATGCGGCGCTGTGATCTAGCACCCGCGGAAATGCCCGCCCTGGGCCGCTATTCGCGTTGCACGCCGTTCGCCGCGGGATTTCTTCCTCATCCTCCGGGTCGCTGTTCACACACAATTTTTGCGGCACGCGAGAGCACATCGATTCTGTGTCCTGCATGTTGTATGACTTGCGGAAATTCACTCGTCATTCATTTTCTTCTTGCATCCGAAACAGAATCCTGCCATAACTGGAGCACGGAGCGCCGGAGGCGGGCCGTAACATTCACTGGAAGGCTGTTCGCATTGGAAGTCTCAGTTGTCCGGACACAATTTCGAGTTAGGCAAGACAGCGAGCTGCCGCAGAGCGCCCATCGCGGGCGCACCGGCGGCTCGCGGCGTTTTGTGGCCCCGCGGGGTTTTTGTGATTTGGACTGGAGCTTTGCTCAGCCTGTGACCCGATAGGTTGCGGTAGATCGCCGGACGTTGCGAGCTATTTGCAAGCTAGTAACTGTCAGACTAAAAGGAGGTCTCGCATGAAAGAACAAGGTGTTGTGAAGTGGTTCAATGGAGCCAAGGGTTTTGGGTTCATTCAACGCACCAGCGGAGAGGATGTCTTTGTTCATTTCTCCGCCATTCAGGAGGACGGTTACAAGACGCTGAATGAAGGCGAAGCCGTCGAGTTCGAGTGCCAGCAAGGCCCCAAGGGACTCAACGCCTTGAACGTCCAGCGAGTTGCCTGAACACTTGCTCAAGCGGCCCTCCTGCAGGAGGGCCGCGGATTCATGCACTTATTGAGGCTGGGGTGGGTCGCCGCGATTTTTGAGCTTTGCGAGCGCCCACCGCGCTGCGGTGCGCAACCCCCCGTCCACTTCTCCGGCCCACTTTTCGAGCCACGGCGAAAAAACACTCATTCCGCTGTTTCCCATGGCCACGGCCACATTGCGCCGGAGGCCGTCGAAACCCGCCCTGCGCACCGGGGAGCCGTTGAACAGGCGCTCAAATTCAGCCTCATCCATTTGGGCGAGAGACGCGAGCGCCGGATTCACCAACTCCGGACGCGCTTCGAGTTCCGGGTCGGCGCCGATGGGAGCCTTGCGATTCCAGGGGCACACGTCCTGGCAGATGTCGCAGCCAAAAATTTGCCGCCCGGTAGCTGCCATCAGCTCCGGTAAAATCGCGCCGCGATGTTCGATGGTCAGGTAGGAGATACACAACGCCGCATCCATCTGGTAGGGAGCGAACAGCGCCCCGGTGGGACAAGCGTCAAGGCAGCGGCGACAGCTCCCACAGCGGTCTGGAACGGTAAGTGCGTTTCCCTCCTGGACTTCAAGCGAAGTCAGCAGCACCGCCAGAAACCCATACGACCCGAGTTTCGGATGGATCAGGCAAGTGTTTTTCCCTGTCCAGCCAAGACCGGCCGCGGTGGCCAGCGCCCGCTCGACCACCGGCCCGGTGTCCACGTAAGCGCGCGCCTCAAAGTCGCCGCACTGCTCGTGCAGCCTGGCTTCGAGCGCCTGGAGCCGCTTCTTGAGCACCTTGTGATAATCGCTGGGCCGGCGCGTCTCGTTCACGTCTTTGCGGCGGCTCCATGCGTAGCGCGCGATCCATCCCGCGCCCTCGGCGGCCGCATCAGTGGAACGCGGCTGGGGGCTGTGATAGTTGGCGAAGCACACCATGGCCGAACGCGCCCATGGAAACGGAATCGCGACCCTCGAGCGCAGCAGACGGGCAGTCTCGCTATGCCGCTCCGGTTCCGTCCTCTGCAGGTAACTCATGCTGGCCGAATGGCCTGCCCGCACCCACTCCTCGAAGCGCGCCGCATCGCGCTCCTCGGCGGGGTGAGGAAGCGCCACCAGACCGGCCTCAGTGAACCCTGCCTCAAGCGCCAGGGATCGCGCCAGCTCCAGGCTCAAACGGGCCGAAGCCGAAGCCGAACTGACAGCGGAACTCGGCGGATGGCGGGGCAATTCGTTGACCATGGAACCGGCGGCGCTCCTGTTTGCGTACTGAGCCTTAGTGTTCATCTGCGGACGCTGAAAGCGCAAATGAACACCCGGGTCCCCGGCTCTCTTCCCGAAAATGCTTGTATCCCTCGCGGTTTCAGCAAATTTCAGCCTCTGTCGCTTTGGCTCGCCGCGTGCTCCTTTATCACCGTGTGGAGCAGGATCCGAAACGGGCCGGCTCCAGGACACCAACCAGCTTTCCCAGCGGAGGTTTTCTCATGTGCAGCACAATTCTTAACCCGATGGAAACGGCCTTCATCTCAACTGGCGAGCTCACGGAACTGGTGAGGGGCCAGGATCAGCTTCTGATTGCACGGCTCGCCCCGGTGGTCCGCCGGCAAAGCGTAACCCTCGACCTGGGTTTGGTCGAGCGCATCGACGCGGCCGGAATCGCTGCGCTGATTTCGCTTTATGCCAGCGCGCACGATGCCGGCCATCGTTTTACCGTATCGAACCCTTCGCCGCGGGTGGATGAGATTTTGGCGCTGGTGGGATTGGAGGGGATTCTGGTGTCCCACCATATGAACCGCAATTCACAATCCGGCTCCTGCTGCGCGCAATCCGCGGCCTGAAACCGGCCCCGAGTCGCCCGAACGCTCGTCCTGGCGCGGGTTTCGTCTCGGATTGCGGCAATCCCCGCGCGACGTTAGTACGGGACGCCAAGGCAATGCAAATCGTATGTGACCTTCAGCACAGGCAACTGTATACTTGGGGCGATATTTGTACTTGCGCATTACGAATGCCGCGAGACGCAGTCGGCTGTCTGGATGACTCGCACGCGCTCAGCCACGTAAAACGCATTGATTGTTGAAGCGCTGAGCCTCCGTACCCGCACCCTCTCATGTGGACCGCAGTCGCGGAATCCCATATACGGAGGCTTTACCCCATGACGCAGGGCGTGGTGGATCAGGTGTCTGCTGGAAATGCAGACTCAACCGCAACCGAAACCAAACATGTGTTCTTCTTCGGCGGCGGCACGGCCGACGGCAACGGACGCATGAAGGATGTGCTGGGTGGCAAGGGCGCCGGACTGGCGGAAATGACCAACGCCGGACTCCCCGTTCCTCCGGGATTCACCATCCAGACCGAAGCCTGTCGTGAATACATGCGCGGCAAGCTCAGCCCCGAAGTAGACGTGGAAATGTATCTGGCCCTCGAGCGGCTGGAAAAGCTGCAGGGACAGAAGCTGGGCACGGGCGAAAATCCCCTTCTGGTTTCGGTTCGCTCCGGTGCAAAGTTCTCCATGCCGGGCATGATGGACACCATCCTCAACCTGGGCCTCAACGACCAGGCCGTGGAAGCGCTGGCCGTCCGCAGCAACAATCCCCGTTTTGCCTATGACTCCTATCGCCGCCTGATCCAGATGTTCGGCGACGTGGTGCTCGACATCCCCAAGAAGAAGTTTGAAGCCATCTTCGACGCCATCAAGGAGCGCGAAGGCGTCAAGTTCGACTATGAACTGCAGCCCGATGCGCTGAAGGAAATCATCGCCGAATACAAGAAACTGGTTCGGCAGGAAACTGGCAAGGACTTTCCGCAGGGCCCGCTGGATCAACTGGTCCAGGCCCGCGACGCCGTCTTCCGTAGCTGGAGCAACGAACGCGCCAAGACCTATCGCCGCATCAATCGCATCGACGATTGGCTGGGCACAGCGGTCAACGTGCAGGCCATGGTGTTCGGCAACCTGGGCGAAAACTCGGGCACCGGCGTCGGCTTCACGCGCAACCCCGCCACCGGCGAGCACGCCTTCTTTGGCGAGTACTTGATGAACGCCCAGGGCGAGGACGTGGTTTCCGGCGTCCGCACGCCGCTTTCAATCAGTGAACTCGAACGCGCCATGCCATTGGTCTACGACCAGCTGCGCGCCATCACCGGCAGAATGGAAAAGCACTATCGGGACATGCAGGACTTCGAGTTCACCATCATGGATGGCAAACTCTACATGCTGCAGACCCGCAATGGCAAGCGCACCGGCCTGGCCGCTGTCCGCATCGCCATCGACATGGTTCGCGAAGGGCTCATCACCCAGGAAGAAGCCATCTTCCGCGTCGAGCCCAACCAGTTGTACGACTTCCTGGTCCCCCGCCTGGTCGAAAAGGGCGAGAAGATCGAAGTTCTGGCCACCGGCCTGCCGGCTTCGCCCGGCGCGGCTGTGGGTCAGATCGTCTTCACGGCCGAGGACGCGGTCAAGTACCACGCCAACGGTGCTTACCGTGTGATCATCCTGGTCCGCGGCGAAACCACTCCTGAAGATATCGCCGGCATGGAAGTCGCGGCCGGCATTCTCACCTCCCGCGGCGGCATGACTTCGCACGCCGCTGTCGTCACCCGCGGCATGGGCAAGTGCTGCGTGGCCGGCGCAGGCGACTGCACCGTGGACGAGGCCGCCAAGGAACTCCGCGTGAAGGGTCACACCTTCAAGCAGGGCGACTGGATTTCGCTCGACGGCACCACCGGCCGCGTCATTGCCGGTCAGCTCAAGACCCTGCCCGCGCAGCCCGACGATCCGGATCTGGTTCGGTTCATGAGCTGGGTCGACCCGGTTCGCCGGCTCCGCATCCGCGCCAACGCCGACATCCCCCGCGATGCCGCCCAGGCTCGGTTGTTCGGCGCCGAAGGCATCGGCCTGTGCCGCACCGAGCACATGTTCTTTGCAGAAGACCGCATTGGACACGTCCGCGCCATGATTCTGTCGGACAACGAAGCTGACCGTCGCGAGGCGCTCAAGAAGCTTCTTCCCATGCAGCGCGCCGACTTCCTGGGCCTGTTCAAGACCATGGAGTCCCTGCCGGTGACCATCCGCCTGCTCGATCCCCCGCTGCACGAGTTCCTGCCCCAGCGCGAGGATCTCCTGGTGGAAATCTCGCACCTGGAAGACACCAAGCCTCGCTCGCCGCGGCTGAAGGAACTGCGTCCGTTGCTGGCGCGGGTCCAGGAGCTGCACGAGACCAACCCCATGCTCGGATTGCGCGGCTGCCGCCTCGGCATCGCCTTCCCCGAGATCACCGAAATGCAGTCGCGCGCCATCTTCGAGGCCGCTGTCGAGGTCAAGAAGAAGGGCGGCGATCCGCACCTGGAAATCATGGTTCCGCTCATCGGTTCCATTGAAGAGATGCGCAACCAGGCCACCATCGTGCGCCGCGTTGCCGCGGATGTCTTCAAGGAGCAGGGCGAGACCGTCGACTTCATGGTGGGAACCATGATCGAGCTGCCGCGCGCTGCCCTCACCGCCGACCAGATTGCCGAAGAGGCCGAGTTCTTCAGTTTCGGAACCAACGACCTTACGCAGACCACCTTCGGCATCAGCCGCGACGACATCAACCACTTCCTGCCGGCCTATATGAAGGCAGGCATCTTCAAGCAGGATCCCTTCGCCACCCTTGACCAGGCGGGCGTTGGCTTGCTGGTGAAGATGGCCACGGCCAAGGGACGCAACACCCGGCCCACGCTGAAAGTGGGCATCTGCGGCGAGCATGGCGGCGATCCGGAATCCGTCAAGTTCTGCCACAAGATCGGGCTCAACTATGTGTCCTGCTCGCCCTTCCGGTTGTTGACGGCAAGGCTGGCGGCTGCACAGGCGGCACTCCAAGAGAAGCAACTGGGACCAGACCTGCACACCACCAGCTAGCCGATCCCAACCGGTTAACCAGCAAGGGCGCAGCCTTTCGGCTGCGCCCTTGCTGCGTCTGGCCCCTCTTCTGCGGCGTTGCAAGGCTGCATTGGTTCGGGCGGCGAGGCAAAAGTTGGCCCTTACATGGTTTCCAGCGCCGGCAGCTTTGGGACGGCGGCGACTTCCTCTTCCGTCACCACGAAGAAATGGCGCAGGTCCGCCTGTCCGAACGAGGTTGTGAGGGCCACATCGGAGGCGTCGCGGCCCGTGGCCATCAGCACCCGACCAATGCGAGGCACATTGTGGCGGGCATCAAACGTCCACCAGCGCCGGTCCAGGTAGGCTTCAAACCAGGCGCTGAAATCCATGGGCAGGCTCGACGGCGCCACTCCGATATCGCCCAGATAGCCGGTTGCGTAACGCGCCGGGATGTTGAGCGCGCGGCAGAAGGTGATGGCCAGATGTTGAAAATCACGGCAGACGCCCACGCGCTCGGTCAACACATCCATGGCAGTCTTGGTGGGCCGCGCCTGGCTGTAATCGAAGGCGACCTTGTTGTGAACCCAGTCGCAAATGGCCTTCACGCGGCTCCATCCGGGCGGGATGCTGCCGAACAATTCAAAGGCAATGTTGGACAAGCGATCCACCTCGCAATAGCGGCTGCTCAGCAGGTAGGTGAGGGCTTCATGGGGTAGTTCGCCCACGGGGAGCGCCCGGGCATTCGGATTCACGCGGTCGGGCTCGCCCGAGTCGCGGACCAGGGTGGAGCAACGCAACCTGAGCCGCCCCGCAGGTGCAACGAAGCGCGTGCAGCGGTTTCCGAAACCGTCGATATAGCTGGACGTTTCAATGTCCGGCTCAGTGCGCACTTCGTCCGGCTCCAACAGATCGGGGACCCGCGATGGATGGACGCTAAGCAGCGCCACCATAGCCACCGGGACCGGAGATTCGAATTCGATTTCGTAGCCGAGTCGGATCAGCATGGGTCCTCTAGGGCTCCTGATACAGTGGCCGTGGGTCGAGGTTGGAAGGCTAAACCAGGGTGCGCTGCTCGATCGGGGTTTTGACTTCGAGCAGTTCATCGAGCATGGCGCGGTAATGAATCATCGCGGTTCGCAGCTCTTCCGTGGTCGACTGGTTGGCGCCGACGCGCAGGATAATTGCGTTCGCCGAGCGGTAAGACTGCACCAGGCGCGCATGATCCACGGAGAGGTCCGCCGCGCGCTGATCAAAGTCTCCCACCGGAAAGCCGCGGGTCTGCATTAACGCAATGACCAGATCGTCGGCTTCCGTCACCGCGGCCCTGGGGTGGTCAACAAAGCGCGATTGCAGCATCTCCCAATCGGCCCGGTAGCGGTCGAGTTCCGCCGGGGTGAGGCTGCGAATTTTCAGTCTTTCCATGCGACGGACGCGAGCGAGGAGTCGCGCCTCAGCCTTGCGCCTGCTCCCATCTTCGCGAAGACACAGATCGTACTCGGAACCGAATCGTCTGCGCAGTTCCGCAGTCTTTCTTTTGCGCCGGGTTGCAACGAGCAAAACGATTCCAACAACAATGACCAGAACGATCACCAGCGCGGTGATCCAGACAGCGGGGTCGTTAAAGTCAAGACTCATAACCATCTCCTGCTTCAGCATTGATCGGGGACCGGTGGCTCAGATCAATCGCATTTCAACCGGTCCACGAAAAACTCCCTGCGTTTCCACGCAGGTTTACTCAGCTTGGGATGAGTCCTGGGCGTTTGCTGTTGCACGAGGGAGTTGAGCAGAGGGGGTTGAACTGACGAGGCAGACAGTACAAGGCTTTTGTTGAATAGGGTTTGGCCCTGTATAGATCGCCGGGGAAGAAACGCCAGGGTGCCCCAGGTCTCGATTTTGAGACCTGGGAAGTTAGAAGCCTCAGCGGCGTTGCGGCAAAAGCAACGGGAATGCTCTTACTTCGCTTCCCCTCCCGGTGCGTAGTACCCTTCCCGCGTGACCACAGTCAGGTCGTCCTTGTTGGCCTTGAGGGCGACTTTGTGAAAGCCGCCTTCCTTGTCCACCACATCCGGGGTGTACGTCAGCAGGTACTGGCCGCGCAGTTCTTCGGCGATCTGGCCGTAAATCTCTTCGAGGTTGTCCTTCTTTTTGGCCTCGAAGTAGCGGCCGCCGGTGCGCTCGGCAATCTTTTCCATGATCTTCTTGCCGTCCACCGAAGGCTCGCTGGAACCCCCACCGCGTCGTCCACCACCACCTCCCGGGTACCCGCCGCCACCGCCGGGATAGCCTCCGCCACCCATGCCGCCGTGACGTCCACCACCACCGGGAAAGCTGCCTTCGGGACGCTCCTGCTCTCCTTTGAAGTAGATGGTATAAACCGCCAGATTGGCCCGGTCCGCCGCATCCACCGCGTCGTTGAGCGTATCCTTGCTGCCGCGGTCGACACCGTCGGAGAAAACGACCAGCGCCTTGCGGCCGTCCTTTGGCTTCATCAGTTCATCCGAGGCCAGAAGAATCGCATCGTAGAGCTGCGTACCGCCCCGTCCGTGGGATTGGCCGCTGCCGCGTTCGTCCCCGCTGGTCTCCGGTCCCTGGTTCGAATTCTGCCCGCGCGTGGGACCCATGTCGTCCAGTTCCCTGTGCAGCTTGTCGCGGGACGCAGTGAAGTCCTCGAGCAATTCAACTTCGCGATCGAAATGGATAAGGAAGGCCTGATCCGGAGTGGCGTTCGGCTTCTCAGGCAGCATGGTGTCCACAAACTTGCCTGCAGCCTTGCGCTCATTTTCCATTGCGCCGGAGACGCTGCGGCTGGTATCCACCAGGAGGCCCAGCCGGTAGGGCAGGTTGGACTGGTGGGTAAAGCTCTTGATGGTCTGCGGACGTCCATCCTCGGAGAGGGTGAAGTCGCTCTTCTGCAGGGTGGTCACCAGGGCGCCCTTCTTGTCGCGCACCGTGACGGGCAGAATGACCTCGTTGACCTGCACCTTCAGCGTCGCTGCCGGCTGCTGGGAGGCAGGCTGTTGGGCCGGGGTGGTGGCGGGAAGGCAGATAAGGGCCAGCATCGGAACTGCAAGGCAAAAAGCAGGGCTGATTCGCATAGCGTTCAAAGTGTACACACTCTCACTTCGTTAGACGAAGCGAAACCAATCCTGTTGACCGCCGAATTTAGGGCGCCGGCCCGTCATGGAAGCTGTACAAGATTCCTGGATGGAGTCGGTTCAGTGAATCTCAACTCATGTCCGGCGTTCCCAACGCAGAGCACATTCGTGGGTTTGTCTAGGGTCTGGTCTCATAAGCCGATTACCGGGTCGTCCCCCACGGACCCTTGCATAAATAAGGGCCACCCCGGCGCAGAATGGACCATGGAGGGC
The DNA here is from genome assembly GCA_049516495.1 of Occallatibacter sp. Taxonomy (GTDB): domain Bacteria; phylum Acidobacteriota; class Terriglobia; order Terriglobales; family Acidobacteriaceae; genus Telmatobacter. The sequence goes on along the minus strand of JBEKTB010000001.1, from coordinate 65,322 downwards.
GAACTGCATGTTCCGGGATGCCAGTCCGGTCTATCAGGTATGTGACCGGTCCGTACCAATCCGCCCCCCCCTACCCCCTATCCACAGGTAACACTTGTATAGCACCAAGGTTCATATCGTACTAACTATATTTATATCAATCAGTTGCTCCTAGATTAGATACAATTGGCCCGCCGCTGCGGTATCGCAATGTGGAATACATCCAGAACATCGATGAAGATCGGTATCCTTCTCGAGCTTCCCGGCGACTCCGATCATCGGAAATTCTGCGGGCGGACCGCTGTTCCGGGAGTCCAATCCACCCGCTCTTGTCCGCACGCTCTTGGCAGCGTTCAGTTGATATCCGGCGAGGCGAACCGTTCCTGACGGTTCTCGATTGGCTGCCCGTGTCGGGCAAACGCCGGAACAGGCAGCCTTGCGGGTGCATCGTCGTCCGGCAGTTGATCGTTCAGGACGACATTGAGCAGCGAATTGTGTACCTGGATACGGCCGTTGTACTCGATGAAACCCAGCTTGCGGAAGCGGTTCATGAAAAAACTGACGCGGGAACGGGTGGCGCCGATCATCTCGGCCAGGGTCTCCTGCGAGACCTTGGGAATGACGGTCTTCAATTCGCCCGGCTCGCCGAATTCCGCCATCAACAGGAGAATCCTCGCCAGGCGCTTTTCGCAAGAGTTGAAGAGCTGGTCGACCAGATCGGACTGCGTGCGTAGGCATCGCGCCAGCAGGAACTTCAAGAACATTTCGGAGAAGGCATGCTCCTCGCGCATGACGCGGAGCATCTCTTCCCGCTTTATTTTCAGGGCGGTGCAGGCGGTAAGCGCCGTGGCTGTGGACAGGCGCACTCCAGCGCCCTCACCCAAAGCGCTTTCTCCCAGGAACTCGCCGGAAGATAGCAGCATGATGGTCGCCTCCTTGCCGGCCGAGGAAACGACAGTGATTTTTACGCGGCCTCTTTGCAGATAGAAGACCGAGTCGGCTGGGTCTCCCTGCAAGAAAATGGTCTGTTTGGGCGCCAACTGGACGAATCTGCGCCCAGGACCAGCGGTTGCGAGGTAAGTGACGGCATCAAAGACTGGACGGTCAACAAGTTGAGTCATCGGAATGCACCTCGTTCCGGTAACAGCCTTAACTTCACAAGTTGATTAAGAGTCTCGGAACGCATCACTCTCTGTGGAAGAGAGGAAGTGCAGCGACGAGTGCAGACTCATCAGAGATTGTCAGCACCCTGTATTGCGGGGGGCCCCGTGCAAGTGCAAATACCGACGGAACGTTCTTGGGGAAATCCAGTCGGCCTGCACTGGACAGATTTTCGAGAGAGCCGCCGGGTCCAGTCTGTGCAATTGTGACCACTTTTCGGCGGATTTTCGCAGGGACGGACCGTTTTGGTCCACGTTTTGCTCTGAGCGATGTTGCTCAGACGCGCCGAAAGCCATCCAACTAAAGTGAAAGTGCCTCATGAATCGCAATTGCGCGGGCCGCGACGGACGCGGCGCAATGGGCAGAAAAGGTGGGATACATGAAGAAAATTGTGATGTTGGTAACCTTGCTGAGTCTGGGCGTAGCAAGCGCAGCCTTGGCGGAAACTCGCGAAGAGGTGCAAAACCGGGTGGACGCCGCAGCCGCGGTCCTGCACGAAGTGATGGCCGCGCCGGATAAAGGCATCCCGGACGAAGTATTGGATCACGCAAAATGTATTGCCGTGGTGCCCCACATGATCAAGGGCGGCTTCGTGTTTGGAGCGGAGAATGGCAAAGGTCTGGCCACATGCCGGACCGCCAATGGCTGGAGCGCGCCGGCCTTCTTCGCGATCACCGGCGGCAGCTGGGGATTGCAGATCGGCGTCGAGGGCGTGGACCTGGTCATGATTTTTCAGGGCGACAAGGGAATGCAGCGCCTGGAAACGGCCAAGTTTCAAATCGGCGGGGATGCTTCAGCGGCAGCCGGACCGGTTGGACGCCACGCTTCCGCCGATTCCGATTGGAAGCTGAGCACCGAAGTACTCACCTACTCGCGGGCCAAGGGCGCGTTCGCCGGGCTCACCTTGAGCGGGGCCGATGTTCGCCGCGACAACGATTCCATGGATGCCTTCTACGGGCATGACGTTTCGACGCACCGCGTCCTGTTGGGCGAAGTCGAGACGCCTGCGGCCGCACTTCCGTTTCTCAATGCGGTCAGAGATGCAAAAGCGCAATCCCGCGCCGCTAACCGGTAGCTGGTAATCCACAAGCGAATGCAGGGCGGACCGGGAAGGCTTCACCGTCCGGACGCTCGTCGTGTGGAAAGGAGTATCCATGCTTTGGACAATCTTTGTCATCGTTCTGATCCTGTGGCTGCTGGGCTTCAGCTTTCATATTGCCGGCAGCCTGATTCACCTCCTGCTGGTGTTAGCCGTGATCATCCTGGTCATCAACCTGGTGACGGGACGACGCGGCGTTCTCTGAGGCAGGTCAGCCCACGAATCATCCCAGCCGCACGGGCGTCCCGCACACAATTCGATTGAACTCCGACCGGGCCGTGCGTGCGGCCTGGCGGGGTGCAGGCGCCGAGAAAACCCGACGGAGTGCCCCTCGTATCGAGGCCCCGATTGCGTCTTGACGACGCGACCGCCTACAGTGCTCGTTATCCTGCATGCCAGCAGTCCCCGCTACTGCGCGCCCGCACCCGTCATCAAACCCACAAAGATCTTCTGAAACCGGGGCAGGTCCAGATCCACCTGCGCATGGACCAGCTTCACTCCTGTGGCCGGCTTGAACTTCTCCGTCCATGTCAGCGTGTCGCCATACGTGGGCCCATGGCTCAGGTCCACATCCATATACAGCAGCTTCTCCTGCGTGATCAGCTTCGGGTCCAGCCAGGCGCACGCCGCCAGTTCGTCCCACATGTAATAGCGCTCCTGGTTCCACGCGGCAATGTATCGGGCAGACGGCGCCTGCGACTTCGAGATGTCGTCGACCAGCTTCTGAGTGAACGGCGCCTTGATCGAGACATCCACGGTGGTCACGTCCACCCGCGGCCAATCCGCACGCAACACAATGTGTGCCGCCTCGGGATCGAGCCAGAAGTTGAACTCGTGCCGGGGACTGGTGGCAAACTCCGGGTCATCGGTATTCGGGTTCAGGCTGCCGCCCATCAGCACGATGCCCCTGGTGAGCGCGGCAAACTCCGGGTCAATGCTGATGGCCAGCGCAATGTTGGTCAGCGGCCCGGCCGCGTAGATTGTCACTTCATGCGGATGCGCATGCACCTGGCGGATGAGAAAGTGCGCCGCGTCCTCGTCGATCGCCTTCGCCGCCGGCATCCCTTCCAGCATCGGCGGAATCTCATAAGGCCCGTGCATTTCGAGATGCTCAGGAGTTGCCGACTTGACCCCGCCGGCCGTCTCCACCAGCACCGTCGGCCCCTGTCCCCACGCGCCCAGCCAGTCGACCTTGCCGTTCAGCGCCTCGGCCAGCCGCGTCTCCACCTGGGTCCGCACCAGCGGAAACACCGCGCCTTTGGCCACCGGCACATGCGCGTGCCCGGTCAACTCCAGCATGCGCAGGGTGTGCAGCGTCTCCTCGTCGCGCCAGGCGTTGCCGGTGACCATGGTGATGCCCAGCACCTCGACCTGCGGCGCCTCCAGCAGCGCCAGCATCGCCATCTGGTTCGACCCGCCCGGCCCGGAGCCATCCTGATCGATCAACACCAGTCGCTTTTGCGCTGGAGACACCGCCGCCAAAGCCAGCAACATCGTAAACAGAATTGTTTTCATTGAAGGATATTTTGACATATCCGGCGCGGGTTCCTGCTATGCGGCAGCAGTGGCCTCTACCTAACTCGGGCGAGAATCGCTTCGGCTTTGCAGTGCTATAGCTACTGCAGCACAGGACCTCGCTATCCCTTGCCTTGTAAATGCAATATGAGTCTGGTGAAATCCAGGTGGTTCCGGCCTTCGAGAATCTGGCCGTCCCGGCAGCGAAGCAGTGAAGAACCCTGGATTGTGACCTTCCTGGAAGAGGCGGGAAACCCGAGACCATCGCCGAGGTGAGTCATCGTGGCGGTCCAGAAGACCGCGACTTTGTCTCCCTCTGCGACGAGGTTGTCCAGAATCACATGAAGGTCAGGAAAGGCTTCGTGGAACTTGCGACAAACGGCCGCAAATTCCTGCGGGCCCTTAATGACAGAATCCGACTCAGGGAAGCCAAAGGATTTACCGTCAGGATGGTACATCTCTCGAATCGCCGATTCACTGCCCCGGTTCCAAACTTCCTCATACCACCGCCGGGCAAGGCTCTTGTTTTCTTCGGACATGGGACCTCCAGTGCGCAGAAGTGTACAACATCTCTTCTGGTGGTGGTCAGGGAAGATAGGCAAAACTGTCCGTGTGGAAGCCCGCGCGGCAAACTACCAATAATATGCGGCTACGGCGTGCGGGGGGCCGGCGACGGTGTCGGTTACAGTCGTCTCCAGCACAACTTCCAGATTCTTCGTCTGCCAGCCGGAGGGGGCATTCCGGAGTCCTTCCTCGAGATATGCGGGATTGGACACAAATTCGCCCGCCGCCTGAGTGCCAGCGCCGCCGATGCCCGCCACGGTAATCGTGAACTGCCCGGTCTTCGAGTCCAGCAATCGGCTGACCAGGGCAAAATCCTCGATTGTCTCGCCCCGCGGGCCTTTGCGGGTCTCCCAGATGCGACGCTGTCCGGATTCTTCCCGGATCATGAACTCCTCATGCTCTTCAACAAAGGCAAAATGCAGGTTCGATGTAAGCTGCATGGTCCACTTGTTATTGAAAGCGCCCACCACTACCGCGGGAGAGTTGCGCAGATCCTCGAAAGAATAGTTGGTACCGATCCGCACCTGGGCGAGTTTGCCAATCTTGCCCAACTGCGCGGAGAGGCTGACGGCTGCATACGCATCGCCCAAAGCCACTCCATAATCGGATGGAATGTACAGCTCCCCCCAGGGGATGTTTTCATCCGGATTCAGGGGAAGCGGCTGATTGGTCCTCTCCACCTCGGTCTGAAAGGTGTTGGGGTGGGTGCGTGTATAGCGTTGATAGATCTCCTGCGTCGGTCTGTAGACCACCGGTTTTGACAGGCAGATCAGGACCGGCTGTTGGGTGGCAAAAACCGGGCTCCAGAATTGCTCGATGACCGACTTTTGTTGTGCAGTCCGGTGCATGACCAGAAAGGCGGCTCCAGCGGCAAGCGCCAGCACGCAACAGGCCACGCCAATCGTCCACCACTTCGCGCGATGGGAACCGCTGCGGGGTTGCGGCTCGGGCTCCGGTGAGGGCAAGGGCGGATGGGAGTGCGGAGCCTCTATCGCCGGTGCGGCGGAGGCCCAATGGAAAGCCGGAGAATAGGAGCCGACCGGAAGCTCGATGCGAACTTTGCTGTCGCTGGGGCCGGCCTGGTAGTACTGCTCGAGGCGGCGGCGCACTTCGCCGGCCTGGACGCGAACAACCGGGTCATCGCCGGTTGCGTAGCCCGCTGGGCGAAGGAAAACTTCGGTTCCTATGGTGCGTTCTTTCAGTAGCTCCGGATGTCCCTCCAACTGATGCTTGACGACATAATCGAGAAATTGCTTGCTCCGTGCCGCGCTCCGGAAAAACGGGCTCGTCAGGATTTTCTCGAGTTCCAGGAGAACGGCTCTCCGCTTCTCGTCTTTACCATTTGCCGACGAGGGAAGAACTTCATGGTCTTCTGGTGATACATCAGCTGATTTCATTGGTTCCCCAGTTGCCTTCCACCGGGCCTTGGAGGAACGCAATCTGATTGCCCTGCGCTGTCTATGGAATTCGGTTTCAGGCAGGCTCTCTTTACGCCTGCGGGCGAACGATTGGGCAAAACACCATACGTAGTTTACGCTCTTGGGCTGCGAATCAAAGTAGATACAAAGGGATGTAGCGTTGTCAAGAAATCTTCGGGCAAAAGGCGGGGCCGAACACCGGGAACGAGCTCGGAGTCGAAGGAAAAACGTCGCCTAATCGATTGCATTCCCGGGGATTATGAATAGCGACCTAGCGCAGTAAACCGGTGGCCCATCGAGGACGCGTGCGTCTGTTCAGGGCTCAAAAGGCGGGAGCCGAGCTCTTGGAAGCGTGTTCCTTACTGTAAGAAACCTGGCCAAATGCCCCTTCTGATACGCAAAAAACCGCTGCAATCCCCCTCTCCCCTACGTAAGACACCGTGTCTTACTTGCCCGGGCTTCTCCCCGCATTTAGTTTCCAGCTAAATCGTTTTAGCGGGAATTGCATCTCCCAATGAATCGGTGGAGATGGTGGCCCTGTTTGCAAGGAACGATTATTTGCCAATAAGAGCACCCAACATTTTCGGAGGACTCATGACGTATCAACGCTTGAAAACGGTTACACAGAGTTTCTCGATGGCCATGGCCGTCTGGATCCCGGTTGTATCCGTGTTCTGCCTTTTGTTTGGCTCACTGAGCCTACAGGCACAACTGACTACAGGAAGTTTTTCCGGCACAGTTCAGGACCAGAGCGGAGCGATTATCAGCGGCGCAACCGTCGTCCTGCACAATCAAACCACCGCCGACAACCGCAAAACAGTCAGCAATGACCACGGCGTCTTCACTTTCGCCGGTGTCATTCCGGGCGACTATTCAGTCGCCGTCGAAGCCAAGGGATTCAAATCCTGGAAGCAGGCCGACCTGACGCTCAGTGCCGGCGACTCGCGCAACATCGCTGGAATCAAAATGGAGATCGGCTCCGCCAGTGAAAGTGTGGTGGTCGAGTCCGGTTCTCTGGAAATCGTGCCCACCGACAACGGCGAGCGCTCCGCGCTCCTCTCCGAGCACGACATTTCCCGCCTGTCGGTGGAAAGCCGCAACCTTTCCGAGCTCTTCAAGGTCCTGCCCGGTGTCACCACCGTTGCAAACGGTATCGGAAACGGCACCCAGTTCGACTTCCTGACCACGGTAGGCGCGACCGGCAGCACGATCGGCGTCGGTCTTTCTCCCAACGGAGCTCCTTACCGGGGCGGCACGGCCTACATCCTCGACGGCGCCAACATCATCGATCCGGGTTGCAACTGCTGGTCGATCGCGACAATCAACCCTGACATGACCGAGGAAGTCAAGATTCAGACCGCCAACTTCGGCGCCGACAGTGCCGACGGACCGGTCATCATGAACTCCATCAGCAAGGCGGGCGGCTCCAGCTACCACGGCCAAGCCTACATGTATACGCGCAATGGCGTGCTGAACAGCAACTACTGGCAGAACAACCATGCCGGTTCGCCTCGGACCCAGGACGCCTACTACTATCCCGGCGGCAACTTCGGCGGCCCGGTTCGCCTTCCGCATTCCGATTTCAACAAGAACAACAAGTTGCTCTTCTGGGGCGGGTACGAGTATCAGTATCAGAACCCGGGCGGCTCCACCATTCTGAAGTCCTATGTGCCGGGCGCGGATATGCGCAACGGCAACTTCTCGCTGAACAACACCACAGACACCTCGAACCTGGACTCCAATGCCGCACTGTGCCCCGGCGGCTTTAGCCCCACAGCGACCAACTGGTGCAACGACCTCTCCGGCGGCTACGATTCGACCGGCGCACCCATCACCAATCCCAGCTCGATTCCCGTCGATCCCGGCGCCAAGGCGCTCATGTCCCTGTTCCCTGCGGCCAACGTGAACCCCGCCACCAACAGCGGCTACAACTATTACAAGGCAATGGGCGGGTTGAGCAACGTGTACATCTACCGCTTCCGTGTCGACTACAACCTGAGCGAGAACACCAAGGCTTTTGTGGCCTTCCAGCAGGGCAGCTCATCATCGCCGGCCCCGGCTCATCTGTGGAGCACTCCTACCAACGGCGTCCCTTTCCCGGGCGGACAGTTGAACAATGTCACCACGTCCAGGGTTCTGACCGGAAACCTGCTGTCGATCCTTACTCCCACCTTGACCAACGAGTTCATTGGCGCCTGGGGTTGGGTGAACAGCCCGACCGTTCCCACCAATATCAAGGCATCGTACAGCTCGGCGATTGGCTATTCTTATGGAACCGTCTTCAACTCCTCGCTGGTTGCGCCGGGCATTTTCAGCCCGGGTTCGCAGACCTTCCCGGAGATGGCGCAAGCGGACGTGTGGAGCGCCTCGAACGGCGCCTATCCTGAAAAGAAAGCCACCCCGTCGTTCTCTGACAACGTCACCAAGGTCTACAAGACGCACACCTTCAAGTTCGGCGCTTTCACAGAACTGGTGAACAACTACCAGGGAAGCTACGAAAATCTGAACGGCGAGTTCGCCTTCAACTCGGCGATCCAGGCCGATCCCTTCAACCACGGAACCCTCATCGGCACCAACAACCCGACCGCGAACCTGGTGATGGGTATTGCAGGCAACAACCCCACCAAAGGTGAGGCCGCTTTCAGCCAGACCAGTTCCGATCCACTGAGCAATATGGCCTATCGCACCACTTCGGCCTTTGCCATGGACGATTGGAAGCTGACTCCCCGCTTTACGGCGAATATCGGTCTCCGCTTTGATCACCTGGGCCGCTGGTATGATCGCGCCGGAGAGGGACTCGCCGTATGGATCCCTGGCCGCTACCTGAGCGATGTGACTGAGGGCAAGAGCTATCCGGGCGTTTCCTGGCACGGCATCGAGCCCGGGATTCCCAACAGCGGATCACCGGTTCAGGCGGTCTTTACTTCTCCGCGCCTGGGCTTTGCCTACGACATCTTCGGCAAGGGCAATACCGTTCTGCGCGGCGGCTGGGGCGAGTATCGCTGGAACGACCAGTACAACGACTATGCCGGGCCGGTCACGACCGCGGCATCGATGAAGAGCTACAGCACTCCCTCCGGCAACGTAACTTTCGCCGAAATCGGAGCGGAAGCAAACATTCTTGCCAAGCAGGCAACCGAGGCCTCCGCGGTCAACGTTGCTGATCCCAACGACCGTCAGGATGCAGCCACGTATGCCTACAACTTCACGATTTCGCAGCAGATGCCCTGGAGGACCTTGCTCGAAGTCGCCTATGTCGGCAACCAGACAGAGAACCTGCTGATGGGCGGCCAGAACTCCGGCGCGGCCATTGGCGGCGGCAGCAGCGGCTATTCCAACCAGAACAAGATCGCTGTGGGCGGCGTTTTCAAAAAAGATCCTGTGACCGGCGCCGCAGCTCCGACCGATCCGGACAACCAGAGCACCTATAACCTGACCGACTACTATCCCTACCAGGCGGGCTACGGCCAGAACTCCATCACCATGAATACCCACAACGGGTACTCGAACTACAACGGCATTCAGGCTGCCTGGACCAAGCAGACGGGAAGACTCAGCTTCAACCTCAACTACACCTATTCGAAGTCGCTGGGCATCCTCAACAACAGCGTGGATGCATTCACCGTGCATGGCAACTACGGCGTGCTCTCCATTGATCGCCCGCAGGTGATCACCACTTCCTATGCCTACTCCCTGGGTCAGCTCTACAAGGGCAACTACAAGATTGTGGGCGGTGCGGCCAACGGTTGGACCGTGACCGGCGTGACCACCTGGCAGGCAGGCGGAAATCTCCAGGCCAACTTTGCCCAGAACATGGGCATGACGATCAACGACAGCGCTACAAACAACAATGTGACAACCCTGTCCTATTACGGAACCAACACGGGGGACATTCAGCCGATCACGACCTGCAATCCAAAGAGCGGATTAGGATCGCACCAGCTGGTCAATATGCTCTGCCTGGCTCCGCCAGCGCTTGGCGTTTACGGTCAACGCCAGATCGGGTACCTTGGCGGACCCAGCTACTTCAACTCTGACCTCACCCTCTTCAAGACTTTCCACATAGGTGAAAGGCACAGCGTTGAATTCAAGGCCGCTGCCTTCAACTTCCTCAACCATCCTCTGTGGGAGTACAGCACAAGCTCGATCATCACACCCACGTTCACCACCACCAACAAGGCAAACTTCACCTCAACCATGGTTGCGCCGCTTGCCGCGAGCGGACTTACGCAGGGCACGCTGGACCAAAAGTCCGGCCGCCGCCTGGGTGAGCTTTCCGTCAAGTACAACTTCTAGAGCAGAACCAGAGTGCATGTGTCCTGTTCAGTGATTGCGCGGTCGCCGCTGGCTGATGGTCGCGTCGACCTGGTTGCACTTCTTTCGGGATGCACCAACTCTGGTTCTGCTGTAACTGCAATGGAAACTGGTCCGCCGGCGCGATTCGCCCCCGGGCCAGTTCCATCTCAAACGCAGGAATCGTCAGAAGTGACCGGTATGACGTCCTACTCTCGCATTCGTCTTTATGGGAATGTATCTTTATAACTGAGCCGTGTATGCCATGGTTTGCGCGGCTCTCCTTTTGGACTCCAGCATATGAAAGTATGCGCAGTGGAGCCTGGGCGAGGTCTGAGGCGGATGGTCCGGGGTAACTACCCCAACTGATCTGTTCCCTCTCATGCGCGTGGCCTGTTGCCCCGCACTCGCTGTTTCTTCGGAGTTTTTCATGCGAAGGTTTTCGATTCTCATCCCGCTCCTTGCGGGGATTGTGTCTGCCAGCCTCCATGCCCCGGCGCAATCTGCCAGTACGCACCTCAAACTCGACCGCGACGGCGAGACGATTGTTCTGGAGCCCTATGCACCGAACATTCTGCGGGTAACGATCAGCCTGAAGGCGAAGACGGCGCAGGGTGCTCCCGGCTATGGATTTGTTGCCACGCCCGCGACGGCCGGATGGGCTGCGAGCCACACTCCGCAAGCGGACATCTATCGGTCGGAACGGATCGTGGCAACGGTAGACAAGGATCTACCGCCGAGCCATTCCCCGCTCCAATCTCAATTGGACATTGGCAAGTACTTCAGCGGTTCGGCTCCCAACGCGCATATCACGCTGCGCACTCCGGCGGGCAAGAAACTGCTGGAAATGAACGGCTGGTCGCAGTCCGTGCCCAATCAGAAGGACGGCACCGCGGAACTGGCGCGCGACCGCCGCAGCACGGAGCCTGAGTCCTTTGTTGTAGGGGCGACTTTTGTTTCCCCGGACGACGAGCACTATTACGGCCTTGGCCAGAACCAGGAAGGCTTTCTCGATCATCGCGGTCACGTGGTCCACTGTTGGCACGATTACAACGCGCCGGCCGGGCCCAGCGTGTGTGTGCCGTTTGTGGTGACGAACAAGGGCTATGGGCTGGTGTGGGACAACCCCTCCAAGACGACCATCGAGCCGGGATTCAACGAGCAGACCAAGTGGACTTCGCAGGCCGGGGACCGGGTTTCATTTTTCGTGATTGCCGGAGAGACAGCCGATGAAATCTATGCCGGCTACAAACTGCTGACCGGAGCCACGCCCCTTTTGCCCAAGGCCGCCTATGGCTATATCCAGTGCAAACAGCGCTACGCGAGCCAGGAAGAACTTCTGGATGCCGCAAAGGGTTATCGCGATCGCCATTTGCCCGCGGATGTGATGGTGGTGGACTGGTTCTACTACACCAAGATGGGAGAGTTCGATTTCGATGCCAAGGCCTGGCCCGATCCGGCAGCGATGAACCAGAAGCTGCACGCGATGGGCTTTGAATCCATGATCAGCGTCTGGCCGAGGTTTGTGCCCGAAAGCCGATACTATGCTGAGTTGCTCCAGAAGGGCTGGCTGATTCAAAAGGCGGACGGCACGCCGATCGACGGGTTGCCGTACGACCGGGCGGGGTCCGACATCGACACCACCAACCCCGACGCGGCCCGCTGGTACTGGAAGACGATTCGGAAAGATATCCTGAGCCAGGGTTTCGACTCGCTGTGGGCCGATGAGACCGAGCCCGATCTGCCTCCCAGTGGCGCATACTTCCATGTTGGGCCGGGCACGCAGTTCTTCAACGTCTACCCGCTCCTGCATACCGCCGCGCTCTATGACGGCTACCGCAAGGATGAACCCGAAAAGCGGGCGCTGATCCTCTCTCGCGACGCTTACCTGGGAGCACAGCGCAATGGAACCATTTTCTGGTCCTCGGACATTGCGCCCACCTGGGATACGTTCCGGCGGCAGATTCCCACCGGACTGGACTTTGCAGCTTCGGGGATGACTTACTGGTCAAACGACACGGGCGGCTGGCAATACCTGCCCGAGGAGCATCATCCGGCACACCCTCCGCTGCTGGACCCGTCGGACGCCCGGCAAAATGTGGGCGGCTATGACGATTATCCGGAGCTCTATACGCGCTGGTTCCAGTACGCCGCGTTTCTGCCAATCTTCCGCTCCCATGGCAGCCGGCCGGCCAACGAAGTCTGGTCCTACGGCAGCCAGGCGGAGCCGATCCTGGAGAAGTATCTTCGCCTGCGCTATCGGCTCATGCCCTACATCTACTCGCTCGGTTATCAGACTTGGCTCACGGGAGCGCCGTTCCTGCGCGCTCTTCCGCTGGACTTCCCTGACGACCCCAAGGTGGCTGACCTGCGCGATGAGTACATGTTCGGTCCGGGCTTCCTGGTGGCGCCGGTTACCGAGCAAGGTGCTACAAGCCGTACCGTCTATCTGCCTGCCGGGTCCGATTGGTATAACTTCTGGACCAACGAACGCTTCAAGGGCGGGCAGACCGTTACCGTGGCCGCGCCCATCGATACGCTGCCGCTCTTCGTACGGGCCGGCTCCATCATCCCTCTCGGAGCAGCGGTCGAGAACACGCGTCAAAAGCAAGCTATCGAACGGGTTCGTGTCTATCCCGGGGCGGATGCAAACTTCACGCTCTTCTCCGACGATGGCACGACCTATGGCTACGAAAAGGGAGCCAGCCAAATCACCCGCTTGCACTGGGACGATGCGACAGGCACATTCACTCACCAGGGACCGGACGCCTGGACAGGCCCCGACGGCGCGGTGCTGGAAGTCGTCAAGCCCTAGCGAGAATCAAGCTGTCAGGTCCAGTTGAGGGCATCCCGCTCCATAGGCAGATCGCCTGCGGTGTGGGGTGCCTTCGACCGGTTAAAGGCAGAATGGCTTTATCCAGCCAGCCCGATGCACCGTGGATCGCGACCGTCCCTGAGCCGCGCTTCGGGATGCGCAACTCGCATCCTGGCTTGACTCTTGCTCTGGACGTATCCTTGCGTCAGGCTTCTTTATCCACTCCACTTGCATGACGAGCAAACCCTCAAACCAAGATTCCGGAGGATTATGATTGTCGTTCGTCGTTTTCGGATTCGTTCCTGCAGCATAGCGCCGGCACTGGTTGGTTTTGTCTTCGCTGTGACATTTGCTTGTGCGGTTCGCGCGCAAGCGCCTGTTCTGGCGGCAAATCCAGCGACCGAACCGGCGGACCGTCCCAACGAGCCGTGGTGGGCCGATCGGCACAAGGTATTGCTCAAAGCAGCGCAAGACCACCCGGATACACAACTGCTTCTCATCGGGGATTCCATCACCAACAACTACGACAAGCGCAATCCTCCGGATGAGAATTTTCAGCCGACCTGGAAGCAATTCTACGAGCCCCGCAAGGCGTTGAACCTTGGCCTCAGCGGAGACACCACGGCCAATGTTCTTTGGCGACTCGATCACGGAGAAGTAGACGGACTGCATCCGAAGGTGGCAATGGTGCTGATCGGCACCAACAATACCGGGTGGAGAAGGCAAACGGCCGAGCAGACCGAGAGCGGGATTGATGCTGTCGTCGCCGATCTGGAGCGGAAGTTGCCGGAGACGCGCATTCTGCTGCTGGGGATTCTTCCCAGTGGGATTTCCGCCAGCAAATCGGACCGGGACAGCGCGGTCAACCGGTACCTGGCGGCGTGTTATGGCGAGAACCCTCGCGTCACCTATCTCGACATCGGTTCGATCTTCTACACCGACGGCAAGCTGAACGCCTCGATCTTCTACGATCCGCGGCTTCCGCAGCCCGGTTCGCCTCTGCACCCGGACACGCGCGGCCAGCGAAGGATGGCCGAGGCGATTGAACCGACACTTGCCAAACTCATGGGCGACTCGCCGCGAGCGGAGCTTGCCACAATGACTGATGTCAACACCGCCATGATTCCCGTGGAGAAGCTGGAGCAGGATTCGTACGACTGGTACGCGAGGCATCACGCGGAATTGATGCTTCAGCAGCAGATGAAGCCGCGCGTAGTGCTGATCGGCGACTCCATCACGCACTTCTGGGGCGGATCGCCGATTGGCAATCATGAAAATGGGCCGGCCGCCTGGCAGCGTGCCTTTGGCGGCTTGCCGGTGCTGAATATGGGCTTCGGCTGGGATCGCACGCAGAATGTGTTGTGGCGGCTGCGGCAGGGAGAGTTCGAGGGGCTGAATCCGCTGTGGGTGATTCTCGACATCGGCGCCAACAACCTTACCGGCACGGAAAATGCGCGCGCCAATACGCCGGCGGAGATTGTGGAGGGTATTGGGGCAATCTGCGATGAGGTTCACAGGCGCTCGCCGCAGAGCCATATCGTATTGATGGGAATCTTCCCGCGTGGCGCGCGCCCCGACGATCCTTTGCGTGCGCCTATTCTGGAGACGAACCGCTTGCTGGCGCAGCACTTCGTCGGCGACCCAACGGTGAAATTCATCGATATTGGCTCACGGTTCCTTGCGCCGGATGGTTCTCTGCCGGCTGCCCTCATGCCGGATGGCACCCATCCGAGCGACGCGGGATACCGGATCTGGGCCGATGCGCTGATCGAGGCCGGCGTGAGACCGTAAATGGCGCTGCGTTTTTGCGGACTGGATTCATTGCCCGCTCCTGACGAGTATGGTGTGCGCTCAAACGGTTGTCGAAATTGCAGAGGAAAAGTCATGTCGAAAGTATTGCGTTCGGTTGTCGGTTCAGGCCTCCTGGCTTGCGGCGTGCTTGCAAATGTCCTGCCCGCCCAGGACACGACTGCGTGGCGCGGCGAGAGGTTTGTTGTGAATGTCGCCGGGGTGGTTGGCCGGTCGGATGTCGTTCTCGGCCGCGCCAATACAGACGCGATGGAAGCGATGCCGCTGGGCAACGGCCGTCTGGGTGCGGCCGTCTGGTCGGCGGATGGATTTACAGCCCAACTCAACCGCGCCGACACGCTGCCCTATCGCTACTCGACGGGGCAGGTAACAATACCCGGTCTGGCAGCGCTGACCTCTGCAAAAGACTACGCGGGCAAGCTCGATCTTTATAATGGCGCCTTTCAAGAGCGCGGCGGCGGCATGACGGCTAACGCCTACGCGCAGCCGGATTCAGATACGCTGATCGTCGATGTAACAGGCGCCGATCCGGAAAAACCTCAGAGCGCCTTGCTGAAACTCTGGGAGCCGCGCCATCCGGAGGCGATCGCTCAGGGAGGAGTCGGGCTGCTGGCCGAGAGTTGGCTGGACGACCAACAACCCGGGGCTTCCGGACGCCGCTTTGGTTCGCTGGCCGCCATCACCGCCGAAGGAAGGAACGTCTCGGCCGCTGTGCGTGATGGAAGAACCATCGCCTTGACCTTCACGCCCAATCGGGACGGGAGTTTCCGCATTGTCGTCGCCTCTCCTCACTACGCGGGAGACGACGCCGGCAGCACGGCCGAACGCACCGCGGCGCGTGCACTGGCGAGCCGGGACGCGCGGCAACATGAGACCTGGTGGCATGATTTCTGGTCCCACGCCAACCTGATCAAAATCTCCTCGGCCGATGGCGCCGGCGAGTACATGGAGAATCTGCGGACTCTCTATTTGTTCAGCGCGGCAGCGGAAAACGGTGGAGAGTACCCTGGATCGCAAGCTGGAGTCGGCGATCTGTTTTCCGCTGTTCGCGACCACCATCAATGGGATCCTGCCGCCTTCTGGCATTGGAATCTGCGCATGCAGGTGGCGGCGAACCTGGGCGCCGGCCTGCCTCATCTGAACGATCCCTACTTCCGTCTTTATCGCGAAAACCTGGCCAACATGGAGAAGTGGACCAAGGAGCACATGGGTGGTGCGCCCGGCATATGCGTGCCAGAGACGATGCGCTTCAACGGGCAAGGCATCGAATTTGAGACGTGGGGTGGAAATACCAAAAAGGTGAGCGGATGGAATTGCGATGCCGCCTCCGGACCTTATTACAACGCGCGCACTATTTCGACCGGGGCGGAAGTTTCTCTCTGGATATGGCAACAGTATCTGGCCACTGGGGACAAGGCGTTTCTGGCTGCAAATTTCCCGGTAATGGCGGACTCCGCCCGTTTCCTTCTTTCTTACGAGAAGCCGGGAGCCGATGGACTATTGCATACCAGCCCATCCAATGCCCATGAAACGCAGTGGGACGTGGTCGATCCCACGACGGATTTGTCGGCACGCCAGGCGCTTTATCCCGCGACGATTGAAGCCGCCACACTGCTCCACGAAGAACCTGCATTGGTTCGCCAACTGCAAGCCGCGATTCCGCGGATACCTCCTTTGCCGCGAACGGAAGAGGGAAAGCCGGCCTCTCTGTTGCCTCCTGCCGCGGATTTGGAGGGCAAGGATGTGATAGCCACTTCCTATCAACCCTCTGCCCCAGTCCATAACGTGGAAAACATCGGCCTCGAACCCGTATGGCCTTACGATCTGATCGGCGATTCCTCCTCCCTGTTCTCACTGGCCCGGCGAACCTATCGATCCCGCCCCAACCAGGGCAACATCGACTGGAGCTATGATCCCGTGCAAGCCGCGCGTCTTGGTCTGGGCAGCGAGGTTGCCGGCACTCTCATCCAGATCACCAAGGCCAATCAGCAATACATCAATGGCTTCGCAAAGTGGGGCGGCGCCGGAGAAGAATTTTATGTGGAGCAGACCGCCATGGTAGCCCTCGCACTTCAAGAGGCGCTGGTGCAGGATTACGATGGCGTCATCCGTATCGCTCCCGCCGTGCCCCCGGGATGGGATTTCGATGGCGCAGTGTCCGTGCGCGGCACTACGCGGGTTTGGGCGCAGGTCAGGAAAGGCGCGCCAACCGCGGTTGGCGTCGAGGTCAGTACTGCGCAGGTCATGAAAGTCAGAAATCCATGGCCTGGCAAAGCGGTAAATGTGATCGATGCAGGCACCGGAGAGCCGGTCGTGATAGATTCTGCGGCGCCCGAACTGATGTTCGCTGCGAGAGCGGGCGTCATGTATCGCGTCGAGAAAGCAGAAGGCGAAGTAGCCAACAAATTTGCCCCCATTGACGGCGAACCCGCTACTGTATCCAAAAAGCTTGGACCGGTGCAGATCGGCCTCAGCCAACCCCAATGAGTCGGGCAGAAGAACGCTGGGAATATCCAAATGGCCACCGGTATCGAGCGTGTTTCAGAGAGCCTCGGTTCACGGTGCACAGGCCGTGCGAACGCCGCTGAGAGGAGGCTGCCGAGCGTGGATCAAATGGAGGATAGCCTTTTCCCGCTGAAATGGCGCGAAATATGGATCAGTTTTCTCGGGGAGGATACGTCGTAAGTACTTGATTTTATGGAGCGGGAGACCGGGATCGAACCGGCGACATTCAGCTTGGGAAGCTGACGTTCTGCCACTGAACTACTCCCGCCCATCTGTTCACAGTTAATAGTTTACAACGCCCCTCGTGAGCCTGCGAGCACCGATTAAAAACTTGCCGAAACCGCCGTACGATTGGAATTGCAATCGAATATGAGATCGCGGTGTTCAGCGTGCATCGATTTCAAGCTGCTGCCCGCCCAACGCTTCCGGGCCCAACGATCCACCCTCAGGTTCGGCCTCTATTCTACCGTTCCTGATGGGGTAGGCAAGCGCAAAGTTCAGCCGCTCGACGAGAGCTTGCGCCCTGCCAGCCGGCTGACCGCGTAAGGGAGTTCTGAGCGAATCAGGCCACTGGAGCCCAGAGCACCTGGAGCCGACTCTGGCTACGGCCCGCACATCGCAGGATTCAGATGGGCATTTCCGCAGTCTTGTTCGGCCGAATCGCGATGTTCCAGCTATAGGTCTTCGATTCGGTTCCGGAACTTAGCACGAGCTTCTCAACAGGTAACTCTCCTTCAATGACTCGAACGCGAATCGTGCCGGCTTCCAGCGTGATGACGCCAAACGCAAGGGCCGTAGAAAAGAATGTCTTGAAAGGCCGCGTGTTGAGTTGAGGGCCAAGCCAAAGTGTTCGTTGCACGGCGGAGTAACGAAACCCGGCAAGAGCGCCGAGCAGCGCATAACTCGCCATGGCGCGCGCGTAATAGTTGCCGCACTCGTACTCATTCCACGGGTTGCGTGTGCGGCCGTCATAACGACTGCGCAAAGCTTTGACAATCGTCAAACCTTCCTTCACAAAGCCCTCTTCGATGAGGTGAGAAGCAACCTGGTATTCGATACCGGTCCACACCTCGTCGGAGTAGACAAATGGAAGCGTTGGCTTGCCGCCGCGCGGCCAACTGCACAGGAGAAGGCCGGGCTCGTGTCCCATGGCGTAGCCGGGGCGCTGCGCGTTGGCGTGCAGGCTCAGGTCGTTCTTGAAGTTATGTTGAAAGATGGCCTGTAATGTCTTGCGGATGTTATCGCGAACAAGCGGGGTCTCGATGCCGTAGGATCGCGCCATCCACGCACCGATAACGCCATCGGAAAGGCATCCGCTTCCATATTGGTATTTCGGACCTTCGCGCTTCAGGAGTTGCTGCATCTCGCTGCTGTGATCGTCAACGTGGGCTACGCTTTCGGCGAAAGAGGTATTGCGCAGGCCCAGGTACTGTACCTTCTGTTGATAGTATTCGCCGTTGAAAAGCTGATCGTCCATGAAGTGCGAAGATCGTTCGGCCAGTTCAGAGTAGAACCGCGCATCTGACCCTTGACCGAGGGCCTGCGCCATCTGCGCCATCGCCGACAGAGCGCCCAGATAGATACTGGTGCACATTCCATCCGCGCCCCAGAATTCAATGTCGTAGGTGTTGTGGTGCGGCTCAAACAGTCCTCCCTTGTGGTCCGGATCCCAGGTGCGGATGCAGTAATCAAGGCTGCGCCTGGCCAGGGGATACAACTTGGTGAGCCATGCGGTGTCTGCCGAAATCTGCCAGTCGCGATAGAGCTTCATGATTCCGCCTAACTGTCCGTCGGCGGCAGCATGCCAGCTATGATCGACAGGGCCGACTGGCAGTGCACTGCGAAAATTGATATGCCCGTTGTCGTCCATCGACCGGACCAGTTCCAACTCGCGCAGGGTTCGCTCCAATTGCGGGTAGAGGTGCGGAAAGGCCTGGGCATAGTTCCACACGTGTGTGCAGGAACCGTCGCAGCAGCCGCCATCGGGAAAGCAACCTTCCCATCCCCACATCTGCCCGTTTTCAAGGCGCAACACGGTGGGAGATTTGAGAATGGCGAGATTTGCGGAAACAGCATCGAGGACATACGGGGGAAGCGTGGAAGAGAAAAGCGCGTCCTTGAATGCAGTCGTGCGCGTTCGCAGCGAAGAATATTCTCGCTCCACGTAAAGGGCCACTTCGCGAGCATCTTTCCAGAGCGACGCGTAGTACGGACGCCAGAGCGGTTTCAGGCCGTCCGGTACTGTGCGGCAGCCTACATCTCCCTGGATCTTTGCAGTGTCAGGAACCGGAGGGCCGCTGCTGACATAACTGTTGGGGAAATGCCAGACAATGAGAATGGGATAAGTTATGGATGCGTCGGGCGCAAGCTTTCCTTCCAACAATATGGATGCTCCGTTCCGGCCCTGGGTGTCGACATTGTTGGATCCTTCATTAGCCGTGAAGTTACCCGTGGCAACCTCGCGCCACAACGCTGACAGGGAATCAAACTCCCATCCAGGGCTGCGCAGCCACATTCCCTTGATGCGTGGCGACTCGCCGATCACAGTCAGGCAGGCGCTGCCGTAGGCTTCAGCGTTGAGGTTTTCCTGGTTATGCATGAAAACGCCCTTGCCGGGCAGCACGGTATTGAGGCTTCCAGCCTGCTCCGGTTTGCAACCCGGAGCCAGGTGCGAGAGATGATAAGAAAACTCGTACTCCACAGCCTGGGAAGAAGCATTGTGGAGCGTGTATTCCAGAATGACGCAAGGAATTCCTGAGTTCTTATCGTCGAGGGGAATGAAGGGATTCCAGCCATGGAGAGTGACTTCGAGGGGAACATTCGAATCGCTGAGCTTTACTTCGCCGAAAGGGTACTCTCCCCTGAATACGGATTTCCCAAAACGCGGAAACCCTTCGAAGCCACCGCGCCGCATTCCCTGCCCCTGGAGACCCTGATCGAAGATTTTGAAGACTGGAAAAGGTCCTTCCACAAGTTTGGTGGCGCCGGAATCTCCCTTGATATGCAGAACGGCAAAGGCCGCTTCGGAAGAATTGGAAGTGAATCCTGCAGGCAAAGCGCCGGTCTCGGGGCGGCAGCGAATGGAGAAATCCTGCAACCCGCCGTAACCGTTCAAACAGATACAGCCGGTGCCTATTCCACCCAAGGGCATCGCGACCTGGGTGGCCTTGTCCCCGCTGAACGTGCGCTGCGGTCCCTGCTCAAAAAGGTCCTCCGAAGAGTAGGGATTCGACTGGTCCGGCGAATCAGGCGGGGCGTTGGGCGCCAACGAATTTGTCTGCCCCATGGCGGAGGCTGCGGCCGCGGCCAACGCTGACGAGGAGCCGGCGATCAAGAACTCTCGGCGGCTTTGCTTTTTCGAAAACGGCATAGGTCCTCCGGAGACCGATGGAAGCAAGGTTGCAATGACCCAACAATAATAGCCTCCGTCCAGTCGGACTTGACCTGCCGTTGACGTCCTCCAGTAATCTAAGCCGGCCGGGCCTATCGGAGAGCCGCGACGAACCCCACGGAGTTGTTCCCGACCCTGCAGGCTGGAGGAGAGCTCGCAGCCAAGAAAGATCGGGTACAGATTGGCAGAGATTGTATGCAAACTCGTATACTTTGCAGCGAGGCGTTCTGGCCAGCAAGTATTTGGACCCAAGGCAAGAAAATCGCTGCATTGGCGCTAACCGCCAAGCCTCTCCTTTCATTGAACAGAGGAGTTTCACCGGACAGGAACCTGATTCTGCAGGCAATCATGGAAAACACACACATGCCTCTTCGTATGGATGTCGTCGATTCGCACACAGCGGGCGAGCCTACTCGCTGCATTCTGTCCGGAGGTCCGCCACTCGGCTCCGGGCCGCTCGCCGAACGTCTCGATCGCCTGCGCCGCGAGCACGATCACTACCGCCGCGCCATCCTGTGCGAGCCACGAGGTTCCGACGTCCTTGTGGGCGCCCTTCTGGTTAAACCCGCCGACCCGGCCTGCGCAGCGGGCGTGATCTTCTTCAACAACTCCGGATATCTGGGCATGTGCGGCCACGGCATGATCGGCGTCGCAGTGACCCTGGCCTACCTGGATCGCATCAAGCCGGGCGAACATCGTATTGAAACCCCGGTCGGCGCCGTCAAAATCCAATTGCGGCCGGGCAACCTGGTCACCTGCGTCAATGTTCCGGCCTACCGACATCGCGCCGGGGTCACCGTGCAGGTTCCCGGCTACGGCCCGGTCACCGGCGACGTGGCCTGGGGCGGTAACTGGTTTTTCCTTGTTCGCGAGCACGGCCTCTCGGCAGCCCGGCACCTCGCAGTCAGCCAGATTGAGCCGCTCACAGCCTTCACCTGGGCGATCCGCAGCGCATTGACTGCCGCGAACGTCACTGGAGCCGGTGGCGCGGAGATTGACCACATCGAGCTGTTCACCGCCGCGCACGACCCAGCCAACCATAGCCGCAACTTCGTGCTTTGTCCCGGCAAAGCCTATGACCGCTCCCCATGCGGAACCGGAACCAGCGCCAAAATGGCCTGCCTGGCCGCCGACGGCCTGCTCGAGCCTGGTCAACTCTGGCGGCAGGAAGGCATTCTGGGTACGGTCTTCGAGGGCAGTTATGAGGTTGAGCCCGGACAGCGCAAGGAGGACAGAATCATCCCCAGCATCACCGGCTCGGCGCATGTCACGGCCCAGTGCACGCTGATCTTCGATCCCGCCGACCCATTCCGGCTTGGGGTGCCTGCATGAGCGCTTCAGCCCAGGAGTCCTACGATGTTGTCGTCGCGGGAGGCGGCATTGTGGGCGCGGCCTGCGCGCTGGCCTGCACGCAAGCCGGATTGCGCGTAGCGCTGGTTGAGCGCGAGATTCTCGGCGGCGGCGCCACTGCCGCCGGCATGGGCCACATCGTGGTGATGGACGACTCCGAGGCGCAGTTTTCTCTCACGCGGCGTTCGCAGCAATTGTGGCAGGCGCTCAGCCCAAGCTTGCCGCCCAATGCAGAGTACGAGAACCGCGGAACCATTTGGGTTGCCGCCGATGACAACGAGTTGGCCGAAGCTGCGCGCAAGCACGCGTTTCTCGACGCGCGCGGAGTTCCCAGCCGGCTGCTCTCAAGCCGCGAACTGGCGGCTCTGGAGCCGAATCTGCGGCCTGGGCTTGCGGGTGGATTGCTCGCAATTGACGACGCAGTTGTCTATCCGCCTGCGGTTGCTCTCCATCTGGCGCGGCAAGCCCAGTCTCTCGGAGCCACGTTGCTGGTGGGCCATTCCGTCACCCATCTGGCCGACGGTGAAGCACGCCTCGACGGCGGAACTGTGCTTCGTGCACCGCGGCTGGTCAACGCCACTGGAGCGGATGCTTCCTTCTGCAGCCCGGACCTGCCGGTAAAAAAGCGCAAGGGACATCTGGCAATCACCGACCGCTATCCCGGCTTCGTTCACCACCAGTTGGTCGAACTCGGCTACTTGAAGAGCGCGCACTCGCTCACCACGGATTCAGTGGCTTTCAACGTCCAGCCGCGGAAGACCGGTCAAGTCCTCATTGGTTCTTCGCGCCAATACGGCAACGAAGAAGCGACCGTCGATCAGGCAATGCTCAGCGCGATGCTGCAGCGCGCCGCCCTGTACATGCCGGCAATCGCTTCATTGAATGTCCTGCGCGTGTGGACCGGCTTCCGCGCCGCCACCCCCGACAAACTGCCCCTCATCGGCCCTGTTCCCGGCGACCCGACGCTGTGGCTCGCCACCGGCCACGAAGGCCTGGGCATCACCACCGCCCTGGCTACCGCAGAGCTGATCGCCGGCCTGCTGACCGGCAGCGAGCCAGCCTTTGCGCCGGAACCCTATCGGCCGGACCGTTTCAGCCCGGCCTTTGCTCAGAAAACCGCCCCTCAGGAGAAGCCATGAACTGGACCGGCGTAATGCCCGCCATGACCACCGCATTCGACAAGGATTGCAACGTCGATTACGCCTTTACAGCCAGGCACGCCCAATGGCTCGCCGAGAACGGCTGCACCGGGATCATCTGTCTGGGCTCGCTGGGAGAGGCCCCAACCCTGAGATCTGAAGAGAAGGTCGAGATTCTCAAGGCTGTGGTCGCAGCGCTCGACGGCAGGGCGCCCACGGTCGCGGCCATCTCCTCACTTTCCACCGCCGAGAGTGTGGAACTGGCCAAGGCAGCCCATGCCGTTGGCTGCGCGGGACTCATGATCCTGCCGCCCTATGTCTACAGAGGTGACTGGCGCGAGACCAAGGCGCACGTCGCGGCGATTCTCGAGGCCACCCCGCTGCCCGGACTGCTCTATAACAATCCGGTCGCCTATGGCACCGATTTCCTGCCCGAGCAGATCGCGGAACTGGCCCGCGAATATCCGAATCTGGCGGCCGTCAAGGAATCCTCGACCGATGTTCGCCGTGTGACCGCAATCCGCGCCTTGATCGGCGACCGGCTGGCCCTGTTCGTCGGCGTCGATGACGCCATTGTCGAGGGCATCGCGGCAGGCGCAGTGGGCTGGGTTGCCGGACTGGTCAATGCGCTGCCCCGCGAGTCCGTGGATCTGTTTAAACTGGCCAGCGAGGGAAAAACCGAGAAAGCGTTCGAGATCTATCGCTGGTTTCTGCCCTTGTTGCGCATGGATACCGTGCCCAAGTTCGTCCAACTGATCAAGCAGGTGCAGCAGGAGGCCGGCATCGGCTCGGCCCGCGTCCGCGCTCCCCGTCTCGAACTGGTTGGCGAGGAGTTGGCCGCTGCTCGAGCCGACTTCGAGTTCGCGCAGGCTCACCGCCCGGCGATCGCTGTCGCCAGCACACCGTTCACCCTGTAACTGGAGTTTCCGTCATGCCTCTTACCGGACAGTCTTTCATTGGCAGCCAGCGGGGCGCGCTCGGCGGCGCGCCGATTCAAGCTCTCAACCCCGCCACCGACCAGCGGCTCGAACCCGTGTATTCCTCGGTCTCGTCTGCCGAAGTGGACCGGGCGGTCGAACTTGCGGCACAAGCGTTTCCCGCCTACTCCGCAACCAGCGGCAAGATCAAAGGCGCGTTCCTGCGCCGAATCGCCGACGGCCTCGACGGCATTCAACAGCAGTTGGCCGAGCGCGCCCATCTTGAAACCGCTTTGCCGATGCCGCGCCTGACGGGCGAGGTCAGCCGCACCACAGGCCAGCTTCGCCTCTTTGCCGGCGTTGTCGAGGAGGGGTCCTGGGTTGAGGCGCGCCTCGATACCGCGCTGCCGGAGCGCAAACCGCTGCCCCGCCCCAGCCTGCGCTCGATGCTGCGGCCTCTGGGTCCGGTTGTTGTCTTCGGCGCAAGCAATTTTCCGCTGGCCTTTTCCGCCGCGGGCGGAGACACAGCTTCGGCACTGGCCGCAGGCTGCCCGGTTATCGTCAAAGCGCACTCAGCGCACCCGGGAACCAGCGAGCTGGTGGCAACGGTGATCCAGCAGGCTGTGGCCGACGCAGGGCTACCCGAAGGGGTCTTCTCTCTGCTGTTTGGATCCGGCGTTGAGACCGGCGCGGCGCTGGTGCGGCATCGGCTTGTTCGGGCCGTCACCTTCACCGGTTCTCTCGGTGCGGGCCGGATCCTCATGGACATGGCGGCCGCGCGCCCACAGCCCATCCCTTGCTTCACAGAGATGTCCAGCGGCAATCCCGTCTTCATTCTGCCCGGCGCGCTGCGTGGCGGAACGGAGACACTGGCCCAGAGCCTTTTCAACTCCTTCACGCTCGGCGCCGGCCAGTTCTGCACCAAGCCCGGCATTGTCCTTGTCCCCGAGCAACCGGAGACTGCCCTCTTCCAGCAAAATCTCTCCCACCTCGTCAACCAGGCCCAGCCCTTTACGCTGCTCACCCCCGGCATCGCCCGCGACTATGCCCGGTCAACCAAAGTGCGCGCCGCGCAGGCCGCGGTCGCCGCGCAGGCTCCCGACTCCGACGCCGCGCCTTCCTGCGTCGCCCATGCGCGTCTCTTTGCCACTTCTCTGGACGAATTCCTCAGCGAGCCAGCGCTCTCCGAGGAGATCTTCGGCCCCGACACCCTGCTGATCCGCTGCTCCTCCACGGAGGATTTCCTGCGCGCCGCCGAAGCACTCGATGGCCATCTGACCGCAACGCTGCTAGGCAGCGACGAAGACCTCGCCGCCAACCGTGCGCTGATTGCACTCCTCGAACAGAAGGCCGGCCGGCTGCTCTTCAATGGATTCCCCACTGGGGTTGAGGTCTCCCACGCCATGGTCCATGGCGGACCCTACCCGGCCACTTCCGACTCCCGTTTTACTTCGGTTGGCACTCGTTCCATCTTTCGCTTCGTCCGGCCGGTCTGCTTTCAGAACTTTCCCGACGCGCTTGTGCCGGCCGAACTGCAAGCGGCCAACCCGCTGGGGATTCTACGACTGGTCGATGGCATCTCCAGCCGCGACCCGCTGCCCCAGTAGACGAGGGCACTGGCGAAAGTCTTGCCGCGAAAAAGCAGCGGGCAGCCTCCTGAGAAGCTGCCCGCTTTTAGTCCTTTGCTTCCATTTGTGAGGCCTTACCAACTGCCGCGTTCACCAAAAATGTCGATGACCTTGGCCAGGCGTTTGCAGCCGTTCTCCCAATTGACGCAGAGGGCGCGCTCCAGCCGGTCAAGATCGCCAACCAGCAGCGCGGCAATAATCTCCTCGTGCTCTGTTACCGAGACGTGCAAGTCGTTGATGATTGCGCTTGCATAGAGCCGCCAATAACGCTCCGTCTGCGGCTCGACCGCCTGGTGCAGCGTGCTCAGCCGCGGTCCCGATCCGGCCGCCACCACCAGGCGATGAAACTCGTGATCCAGGTCGAATATCTCGGGGCCGTTGTAACTGCGCTCGTCCGCAATCTTGCGCAGCTTGGCATTGACCAGTTTCAGACTGGACGCCAATGCGTCGCGCTCGCTCTTAGGCAGCGTGGCTGCGCGCCGGCCCGCCAATCCCTCAATGCGGCCGATTATCGGATACAATTCGTTGGCATCTTCTTTGGTCAAGGGCGCGACAATCATGCGCGCCTTGCTGGAGTTGCGATGCTCGATCACATAGCCTTCGCGCTGCAGCAGGTAAAGCGCTCCGCGAACCGGCGTCCGGCTCATGTTCAGGTACTCGCACAGATCGCCTTCGACGATTCGTGTTCCCGGCGCCATCTTGCCGTGGACAATCAGTTCCCGAATCCGCTGGAACGCGATACCGACACTTGTACCGTGCTCGGCCTTGGCGGAGCGCTTCTTCAGATTCTCTTTCGCTATGGAGGCAACCATACGACTTCACTTCCCGACAAAAGTGTCCCCGGCCCGCTTTATAGGTTCCTATGAAACACTCACGAGCCAGGCCAATTTTAACAACGATCGTGTTTATCGGTGCATACGATATTGAATTCACGCTTTCATCTGCGATGATGCGCAGGATCGCCAGCATCCGCCTCGGCCGACAGCGTGGAAACCGGGGCAGGATAGATGGGTGGCCGCGCGCCTGCGGCCTCCCAGCCGAAAAGGAAGTCCGTCGCACTGCCGCATACACGCCCTTGGCAAGGACCCATTCCGCAACGGGTATGAAGCTTGGCCTCCCGCCAGGACGCGTAGCCTTCCAGCGCGCCGTGCGTCACGCCTTCGCAACGGCAAACCAGTGTCTCCGGCGCAGCCAGCCTTCGCAACGCCGGACGCAGCGCAAAGGCATGGTCCAGACGCCGGGCAAATTGCTGCAACCGCTGCCGTTGGGGCGCCAGATCGCGGGCTTCGGCCTCGCGTCCAGCCGACGCGAGTCCGGCTATCTTCCCTTCCAGCAGTGCCTTGTCCAGGCCGCCGATGCCGGACAGTTCGCCCACACACGCCACTCCCTCGACGGAAGTTTGTTGCCGCTCATCTACCTGAACGTAGCCGCCCGTGATTCGGCACCCAAGCAGCCGAGGCAGTTCCAGGTTGGGCACAAGGTGAAATCCGCAAGCCAGCCAATCGCAGGCCACGGCCCATTGCCTGCGCCCGTCGGTCACAGTGACTTGCTCCACGAGCCCTTTTCCCTCTGCACGCACCACCCAGGAACCGGTGCGGTAGGGGGCGCTCAGAGTCTTAAGCCGATAGCGGGCGCCCTCGACCAGTTTGCCGGGATGACCAAGCAGAGTGACGGCAAAACCCACTAGCCGGGGCAGCAAAGCTTGCTCATAGATGCCCTCGATCGTAGCGCCCGCGCTGTCGATTGCCGCAGCGACGGCCAGCAACAAGGGTCCGCTGCCAGCCACCACCACGCGCTTGCCCCGCGGATCGAGACCTCCCTTGACCAGGGCTTGCAATCCGCCCGCGCCCATCACGCCAGGCAGCGTCCATCCTGGAAAAGGCAGAAACCGCTCCCGCGCTCCGGTGGCCACAATCAACCTGTCAAATCCGATGTCGCGTCCCTGGCCGTCGCGTTCCAGGCGCAAAAGACCGGGCGCCGGCCGGTCAATCGCCTGCCAGCCCACCCATACCTCGCATTTGGTCCTTTTGAGCCGTGCGGTCCACTCGAGAAACCTGCTCCCGTGCGGGTGATCCCGTGCCGTCTCCGTACGGAATCCCCTCCAGATTTGCCCTCCCGGCGCAGCGTTATTGTCGATAAGGCAAACATGTCTGCCCGCTTCCGCAGCAACGGTTGCGGCGGCAATCCCGCCGGGGCCGGCGCCCACTACCACCACATCGAAGGCCGCCCTCATTCCGTGACAACCTCCATCTCCGGTTCACAAAAGAGCCGGCAGCACTGGCGGTGCTGCACGCCATTCACGGTCGCGCGGCACTCCATGCAGATGCCCATGCCGCAGAGTGGCCCGCGCGCCTCGCCATGCACTGAAGCTCCAAAAGGCTCGCCGGACATCATCACCGCGGCCACAACACTTGTGGTCGTGGTCACCCGCACCGGCTTGCCATTCACCGTGATGAAAAAGCCCTCGCTCATCCCTCGCACCGTATTCTCCGCAAAAGCAGCCCACAGGAAAAACTCGTGCTGGACCCAAGGAATCTGCGGATAAATTCAATTATTGCGTACAATTTTGTATATCAAGATTCGTTCCGGAAAAAAGTTACCTCGCCTGTCATTCTTGTTCCAAAGGAGATGTTCGGTGCCTCTGCCTTTCTCCCTCGATCTGTGTTGTTTCGTTCTGGCTGCCGCTGCATTCCCACTGCTGGTCCAGGCGGCACCTCTGAATCCGACACCCGTCGTTCGGCCGGACGTTCCAAACCCCGTGCAGACACTGATCGAACACTACTCGGCCGACCATGACACCCTGGCGCACTTTTACTCTGACCCGCTCTCGCCCACGACGCGTGAGCGCATGCGGAGCTTTCTTGCGAGTTCGCGGCAGCAGTTGAGCGTGGTTGATTTTGCGGCCCTTGATCAGGAAGGCAAGGCCGACTATCTGCTGCAGGCCAATCACCTGACCCGCGAGGAACACGATCTGGCCCTCGCGGCTGCGCAATGGAAGGCAGTCGAGCCGTTCCTGCCCGTTGCGCCTGCGCTCTTCGCGCTCGAAGACGCGAAGCGCCGCCTTGAATTGCCCATAGGAGAAAAGGTTGCCGGCCAATTGAGCGCGATGACCGCCGCACTGACCGCACGGCGCAAGGAACTGGAAGACGGCATGAAGAATGAGGCGGCCGCGCGGCCCAGCCGCATTGCCGCATGGCGCGCCGCAGACGATCTGGACCAACTGCGCGATCAGCTTCATCTCTGGTTTGAGTTTTATAACGGATACGACCCCAGCTTCACCTGGTGGGCCGCCCAGCCCTATCAGCAAACCGACCGCACGATGAAGGAGTACGCCGCCTTTCTGCGCGAAAAGGTCGCCGGCATAGCCCCGGACGATAAAACGACGGTGATCGGTACTCCGGTGGGCCGCGAGGCTCTGTTGGCCCAGCTTAATGCCGAAATGATTCCTTATTCGCCCGAGGAATTGATCGCCCTGGCCCGGCAACAGATGGCCTGGTGCAAGCAAGAGATGTTGCGCGCCAGCCGCGAAATGGGCTATGGCGACGATTGGCGCAAAGCTCTTGAAAAAGTGAAGAGTTCCTACGTGGAGCCGGGCAAGCAGCCGCAACTCATCCACGATCTGGCGATCGAGGGCGCGGAGTTTGCCGAGAAGAACAACCTGGTCACCGTGCCCGACCTGGCCAAGGAAACCTGGCGCATGGAAATGATGACGCCGGAACGCCAACTCGTGAATCCCTTCTTCCTTGGCGGCGACACCATCATCGTCAGTTATCCCACCGATACCATGACCTTCGACCAGCGCATGATGAGTATGCGCGGCAATAACCCAAGCTTCTCCCACGCAACGGTCTTCCATGAATTGATTCCCGGCCACTGGCTGCAGGAGTACATGACCGCCCGCTACCGCCCATACCGGCAGCTCTTCTCTACCGGCTTCTGGATCGAGGGCAACGCTTTCTATTGGGAGATGGTCTTCTGGGACCACGGATTCGACCGAACGCCGGAGCAGCGCATTGGCGCGCTCTTCTGGCGCATGCATCGCTGCGCCCGCATCATCTTCTCGCTCAGCTTCCACCTGGGGCTCATGACGCCGGAGCAGGCCATTAACCTCCTCGTCGATGAGGTGGGCCACGAACGCGACAACGCAACCGCCGAAGTGCGCCGTTCCTTCAATGGCAGCTACGACCCTTTGTATCAATGCGCCTATATGCTGGGCGCCCTGCAGTTCCGCGCACTGCATCATGAGTTGGTGGACTCGGGAAAAATGACCGATCGCCAATATCACGATGCCATCCTGCACGAGAACATGATGCCTGTCGAGATCTTGCGCGCGATTCTGACCCATCAAGAGCTCACGCCCGATTTCAAAAGCGCATGGCGTTTTCTGGACGAGTTGGAACCTGACCCTCGCTGAGAGCGGGGCCAGGTTCCATGATGAATTCCCAATAGCGAGATACTGCTGCCGAAGGACAATTGCTCCTGATCCGCCGCCTCTTCACTCCTCCCGCAGCAGGATCATGGGTTCTACCGCCAGCGCCCTTTGTGCTGGAATCCACGAAGCCACCAATCCCAAGGTCAGCATCGTCAGCACCACCCCGCCCAGCACCAGCGGATCCCTGGGCCCCGCCTGGTACACGATGTATGACAGCACCTTTGTCGCCAGAATGCCCAGTGCCAATCCAGCCGCCGAACCAACCGACAGCAGCACGAGCGATCGACCGAGCGCCGTCTGCAGCACCTGCTTCCGCCGCGCCCCCAGCGCCACGCGAATTCCCAACTCGCGCAGCCGTTTGCTCACGGTATACGAAGCCATGCCGAAGATGCCCGTCACCGCCAGCATTGCGCCCAGTAACCCCAGCACGCCCAGAGCCACTGTGGCCACGCGCGCGGCAAACAACGCCGAACCCATTTCCTGGTTCCACGTTCTCACCTCTATCGGCAGCCCAGCGTCCAGCCCGTGCAGCTTCTGTTCGAGTTCCCTGGAAATCTCTGCCGGATTGCGCGTCGACCGCACCAGGAGCCAGGTACTGCTCGCCAACTGCTGCTGAAACGAGAAGAACATGGCGGGTTGCTGATCCTCCGTCAGGGTCCGGTACTTTCCGTCTTCCACCACGCCCACCACTTCGGCACGCACTCCGCCATTGAACTTGAAATGCCCGCCAACCGCTTTATCCACTGACCCGAAGACCTTCTGCGCAAAGTGACGATTGACCAGCGCCACCTTTGGCGCCTTGCTATCGTCCTGCATCGTCAGGTCCCTGCCCGCGAGCAGCCTCGTGCCCGCAGCGTCCAGGTAGCCCGGCGATATGTTGTAGTTCATGGCGTCCGCTGCAAAATTGGTTGGCCGGTAGTCGGTGGTGCTGTCGCTGTAAACATACGAATCCCCGCCGCCCATGCCCAGCGGAATCTGCCTCGTATAGCCCGCAGCCGTCACTCCCGGAATTGTTGCCGCCGCATCCAGCATGCGACGCTGCATCTGCGGCATCCGATCGTCGTTATAGCCCGCCATGTGCACGTCAGTCTCCACCAGCATCACGTTCTGCGGTTGAAAGCCGAAACTGCTGCTCATCGATCGTGTGAGACCGCGTATCGCCACCAGCGAACACGTCACCAGCACCGCACAAATTGCGATCTGCAGCGCGAGCAGAACATCCCGCAGCGTGAACCGACGCAGCCCGCCAACGCCTGCCGCGCCGGTGCGAATCACCTGCCACGGATCGGCCCGCATCACCTGCCTCACCGGCACCATCCCGAAGAGCAGGGCGCTGATCAGCGCCAGCACCAGCGCCACAGCATAGGTATTCGCATCCGGATTCACCGGCACATTGATGGGGATGTCCGGCATGGGCTGCCACGCGCTCAGCAGATGCAGGACTACGACGCCCCCGGCGAGCCCCAGCGCTCCTCCGGCCAGCGAAACGAGCACGGACTCCGTCAACATCTGCCGCAGAATCATCCCGCGCCGTGACCCCAGCGCAAGCCGCAGCGCAGTCTCCCTGGCGCGATCAGCCGCCCGCGCCGCAAACAGGCTTCCCAGGTTGGCGCAAGCCGCCAGCAAAATCAGCCCCGCCAGCAGCATCAAGCCCGCCATGAACGCTCGCGCCGGGCCGCCCAGCATGTCCCCGATCAGCCCGGGGCGAGCCAGCGTGAACTTTACGCCCTCGTCATCTCCCGGATAGGCCCTGGCCAGCGAGGCGCCAATCGCATTCAGGTCCGCCTCCGCCTGCAGCGCCGTCACCCCCGGCTTGAGCCGTCCCACCACGAACGCGGAGTGATTGCCGCGCTGTTCGAGCTCGTTAAAACCCTCGACGGTGGGCTGCTCCACCATCGGTATCCACATCGCCGGCGCAAAGAACAGTTCCGTACCCCGAAACTCCGGCGGCGCCACGCCAATGATCGTGAGCTGGTGCTTGTTGATCTCGATAATCCGTCCCACCACGCCTGCATCGCCATGAAAATGCCCGTGCCAGTAGGCGTAACTCAGCACCACGTAGGGGGCGCTGTTGGCCCCGTGCTCATCGGCGGCGTGATAAAACCGCCCCAGGTAGGGCTGAATGCCCAGCGCATCAAAATAATTTCCACTCGCCAGGTACGGCCATGCAGTTGAGGGATTCCCGCCGCTATCCACCCCTACGGGACCCATGATGGCGTAGATCACCAGGCTTTGAAACGTCCGATTCCGGTCGCGCAGATCCACATAGTCGGGATAGGACTGCGATGGATACCGGAAACGCTGCACCATGGCGAGGTTCTGCGCATGCGGCACCTTCACCGGCCGCAGCACCACGGCGTTCAGAACGCTGAACACCACCGCGTTCGCCCCGATCCCCAGCGCCAGCGTCAGAATCGCCGTCACTGCAAATCCGGGAGACCTCCTCAATTGCCGCAGCGCAATTCTCAAGTCATTCCTCATCGTGGCCGTCCTTTTTACCGAACTACGCCAGCGCGCGGCACTTGGTTCCCAATGAGTTGCGCCCTGTGCTCTTTTCCCGGTTCAATGGCTTGCCGGATTGGCCGTTCTTCAGGACACACGCCCGGAAAGTCTTCGCCGCAAACGCGCGAATGTGCATCCCTGACTGAATCAGAGCTGATGCAAGGGCGTCGCGGTGGAAGCACAGACAGGCCCATTTCCGAGCGTCTGTTGCGCAGTGCAATCCTGATGGGTTGATCGCCGTTCCAAGCTATTTAAAGTTAGGTATTTATGGTGGGCGCTGCAGGATTCGAACCTGCGACTTCCACCGTGTGAAGGTGGCACTCTACCGCTGAGTTAAGCGCCCCTTGGAAAGGACTGGCGAACGACGCGCCAGTGGGGCATCCCGTAGGTTAGAGTAACACCAGCGGGGCTTTACGGCCAACCTTGCGGCCAAATCGGGGGAGTCCCGGACCCAGAGCCCACGAACGATGCGCTGGAGAACCAGATCAATCCGCCATGCCGCCGACTTCCCCCCGGATGGGGAAGCGGCGCTGCGCCCGATTCATGGATTGGGCGGCCCAATCCTGGCGGGGTCTGGATCTGGCGGGCCGACCCATGCAAAATCCGGCCTGAACGGTTCCGGCCCGGGCGATTCCGGCCTGGCGGGAGCGATGTTTGCCCCCTTGGCGGCCAAGGCAGACGACGGCCGCCACGGAGCGCACTCCAAGCCTTCCACAGACGAGAATTCCGGCCCGGAAACTTCTTATCCGGCGCAACCTTCCAGCCCGGACGGGGTTCCAGAGGATATGGCAACCCTGGTCCTGGACAACTCGGCCCTGGGCGCGGGCCCGGCTTCACGGACGGAAGAACTGCCGGAAGCGGCAGCCGGTCTGAATTCTGCCAGTCTGGACCCGGCCAGCGATGCAGCCGTGATGCTGCGGGTCGCCGCGGGCGACGAATCGGCATTCAACTACCTGGCAGAGCGGTATCACCGGCCCATCATCCATTTTCTTTTCCGGATGGTGCGCAACCAGGCGATTGCCGAAGAGCTTGCGCAGGAGGTGTTTCTGCGCGTATACCGCTCCAGGGAGAGCTATCGGGCAGAAGCCAAGTTCACCACGTGGCTTTACCGGATCGCCACCAACCTGGCGGTTAACCACGCGCGCGACACAAAACACGAGAGGGCGGCGCAGACTCTTTATCTGGACGCTCCGGACGAGGAAACCGGCACGACACCGGATGTAGCCGACGCAGAGCCCTCCGTGGAGCAGCGACTGCTGCGCGACGAGCGGATGGCGGCTATTCGGACGCACGTAATGGCCCTGCCCGAGCGGCAGCGAATGGCGGTTTTGATGCACAAGTACCAGGGCATGGACTACAGGCAGATCGGAGAGGTGCTGAAATTGAGCGAGTCGGCGACCAAGTCGCTGCTTTTTCGTGCCTACCAAACGCTGAGGGACAAGCTGAGGGATTTTGTTTAAGTAGAAAGAGCCGGGCGACACCGGCGGAGAGTGGGGGTGGTTACCATGGAACGGATGCTGAAGGAACGGATGAATTCGAATTGCACCGGGATGAAGGACAAGCTGGCGAACCTGCTGCTTGATTCCCCGGCGTTCGATCTCGCCTCGGCGCCTGAAAAGGTTCGTGCGCATGTTGCCGGGTGTGTGGGTTGCAGCCGAGAGTTGGATGAACTGCGGGCGACCATGGCCCTGCTGGATACCTGGGAAGCGCCAGAGCCGAGTCCCTACTTTTTGACCCGCATGGACGCGCGGCTCAGGGAAGAGCGCGAGGCTGAACCAGCCGGATTGCTGGCCGGATGGTTGAATGGATTGCGCGCTCGGATGATGTACGGCAGCGGGGCCCATGTGCGTCCGCTGGCGGCGATGGCTCTTACGGTGATGTTGCTGCTGGGCGGGGGCGCCTATCTGGGCATCTCCGACTGGGACCAGCCGCCAGCCGCTCCAGACCGTGCCGCAGCCGTGGTGCACGACCTGCAGACCCTGGACAACAACGCCCAACTGCTCGACCAGTTGGAGGCGCTTTCCAGCAACAACGATAACGGGGATTGACGTTACAACAATTGGCGGGGGCCGGGGAAAGACAGATGATCGGGGCACACAATGCGGGACGGATAGGCTGCGCGGCTATGGCTGCGGCGCTGGCTTTGTGGATGCCCGCGGCCTGGGCTCACGGCCAGCACGCGAGTGCTCCCGCGTCGCATTCCGCTCCGGCGGCTCACGCTCCCGCTCCTCGCCCTCAACCGGCCCGGCCTCAGGCTGGCAGGACGCAACCAGCCCGGCCGCAGAATCAGGCTCGGCCTGCCACGCAAGGCCAAGGCCGGCCACAGGTCAACAGTCAACCGCGCCCCATGCCCGGCAATCCCGCAACTGGGGCTCGTCCCGCCTACCCCGGCCCTCCGTACCTGGGTCCAGGCTATGCGCGCCCCTCCTACCCGGGATATGCGGCACCCAGTAATGCTCCACCGGGCCATCTGGGAGACTGGCTCAATCAGCACCGGAACCTGCCCGTGCAGGACCAGGAGCGGATGCTGCGCAGCGACCCTAGTTTCAACCGGCTCCCGGCTGGCGAGCAGCAGCGGGTAGTGCAGCAGTTGCACCAGGTGAACCAGTTGACCCCGGAGCAGCAACAGCGACGCCTGGCGCGGGCTGAGGCGTTGGAGCGCCTCTCGCCCCAGGAGCGGATGCAGGTCAACCTCTCTGCGCGCCGCTGGGCCAGCCTGCCACCGGAACGCCAGGCGATGATGAAGAGCGCCTTCCGCGATCTGCGCGCAGTCCCTCTGGACCAGCGCCAGATGGTGCTCAACTCCAGCCGCTACCAAGGGGTCTTCAACCCCGAGGAGCGGGGCATCCTGTCCGACATGCTGCGCGTCGAGCCGTACGAACCGGCGCGGTAACCAGCTCTTGACGATTACAAAAAAGGACGGCAGCGGAGTGTCTCTCCGCCGCCGTCCTTCGTTCGACAATCGCCGCCTATTGCGTTAGAACGAGCGGCGCGTGCAGGCGGATGTCGCGCGAAGACGACCCCACCTGGATTTCAAACCTGCCCGGCTCTGCCACCCAGTCCCGCTTGTCCGGACTCCAGTAGGAGAGCGCAGCGCGATCCAGCGTGAATTCCACCGTCCTGGTCTCGCCCGGCTTGAGTTCGACGCGTTGAAAGCCCTTCAACTCGCGGGCCGGCCGATCGACCTTCGCGTGGCCGTCATGCACGTACAGCTCCACCACTTCCGCCCCGGCTCGGCTACCCGAGTTGCGCACATTCAAGGTCACCTTGATCGGCACATCGCCGAAGAAGGTGTCGGGCGTGACGCTGAGCCCGCTGTAGTCGAACGTCGTGTAACTCAATCCGAAGCCGAAGGGGAACTGCGGCTCGACATTCTTGGTGTCGAAGTAGCGATAACCAACGTAAATCCCCTCGGAATAATCCACTTTCAGATTTTCGCCCGGATAGTGGCCGTAAGCCGGCGAATCCTTGAATTCCTTTGGGAAGGAGACCGGCAGTTTGCCGGAGGGATTGGCGTCTCCGAAGAGAATCGCGGCTAGCGCGTGGCCTGTTTCCTGTCCGCCGTACCACATCTCGACCAGCGTGGGTGTCCGCTCAATCCATCGCGTCATGGTAACCGGGTCGCCCGTGTTCAAAACCACAATCGTGTGCGGATTGGCCTTTTCCACCGCCTCAATTAGCTCATCCTGACCGGCAGGCAAGTCCATGGTCTTTACATCGAAGCTCTCCGCTTCGAGTTTCGAATATCGACCGACAACAACCACGGCCACATCGGCACTGGCAGCAGTGTCCACCGCCTCCTTCAGCGCCTTGGCGCGAGCCTCGGGTGTATCCTGCGCGGGGTCTTCTCCTTCCATTCCAACCCCCAGCGCAGACTTCACATCGATTCCGCTTCCTGCCCGCTCGCGAATTCCGTCGAGCGGGGTGATGGCGTACCGGGGCCGCACCAGCGAACTGCCGCCACCGCCCGTACGCGCGATTGCCGCGTTGGGCCCGATCACCGCGATGGAATGAACCTTCCCGGCGTCGAGCGGCAACAGCGATCCGGCGTTCTTCAGCAGCACAATGCCCTCGGTTGCGC
Organism: Occallatibacter sp.; assembly: GCA_049516495.1. Classification (GTDB taxonomy): domain Bacteria; phylum Acidobacteriota; class Terriglobia; order Terriglobales; family Acidobacteriaceae; genus Telmatobacter. The sequence continues at coordinate 28,724 of JBEKTB010000001.1, read as the reverse complement.
CCTGGCGAGCCACGGCCTGCTCAGCCGGTGTGTCCACCTCGCCGCCCGCGAAATGCGCATGGTCGAAGAGTCCGCTCACGAAGATCACGCGCAGGATGCGGCCCACGTTGTCGTCGAGCGTTGCCTCGGCGATGTGGCCGGCCTTCACCTCGGCCAGCACCTTGTCGGCCGTCAGCCAGCCGGCGCCGTTGCCGCTGGCCTGGGTGTGGGGGTTCGCCAGCCACGCCTGCATCGGCGGCCCTCCCGGCATCTCGAGATCCATGCCGGCGTTCACCGTCGCGGCGGTCGAATAGGTGCTGCCCCAGTCGGAAATCACAAAGCCTTTGAAGCCGAATTCCTTCTTGAGAATGTCGTCCAGCAGCGGCGCGCTCTCGGCGCAGTGAACGCCGTTGACCAGGTTGTACGCCGACATCACGGTCCACACGTTCGCCTCCTGCACAGCCGCCCTGAAGGCGGGCAGGTAGATTTCGTGCAGAGTGCGCTCGTCGATGTGAGCGTCGATGCGGTGGCGCTCGAATTCCTCGTTGTTGGCGGCAAAATGCTTGACGGACGGAATCACTCCCTCGCCCTGCACGCCCTTGATATAAGCCACGCCGAGCCGCGCGGCCAGGTAGGGATCTTCGCCATAGCCCTCGAAGTTACGCCCCCACAGCGGCACGCGGTTGATGTTCACCGTGGGTCCCAGGATCATGTCGCGACCCAGCGCCTTGACCTCCTGTGCAATGGCCTGTCCCTCGCGCTCCACCAGCGCCGGGTCCCAGGTGGCGGCCATGGCCACGCCGGAAGGAAAGCTGGTGGCCAGCACCTTTGCCGGCGCACTGGCCGAACTGGTGATGGCCGAACTGCCCGCCCAGGAACGCACGCCCAGCGGCCCGTCGGCCATCTTGATGGCCGGAATCCCCAGCCGCTCGATGGGAGCCGACTCCATCCAGCCCGACCCGGAGAGCATGGTCGCCTTCTCTTCGAGCGTCATGCGGCTCAGCAGGTCGGCGACCCGCTTTTCAGGCGAGAGGCTTGCGTTCTTGTAGGGTGCATCGGCCGGAACAGCGGCCGGCGCGACACGCTGGCCCGCGGTTTGTGCCACGACAGCAGTGGGAGCAAAAGCAGCTACCGCAAGCAGTGCGGTCAAGAACTGAGTCAGGGTACGGCGCATCGAGTGGGCTCCTTGGGCGGGTCGAGCCCGCGCCGGGAATTCGAGCGCAATACTAGCCGATGTACTCGGGTTCCATCAAACGCAAGGATGGGAATGCATCGATTGATTTCAGGACAACGGTTCTCGAATCGACGCACCGCGTTGGAGATGACTGGCGATCCGAGACCCCGGTAACTCAATCGGAGATCATCAACTCGCCCGGCAGGATGGGGCGCGTCCGCGGAAGTGACCCGCGGTATGCGGCCAGCCCCATCAACGCCAGCACTCCCGCAAAGGCACAGAGCTTCAGCAGGCTTCCGGCGCGCGTCAGGGCCAGTGTTACAGGCATCGTCTTCCACAGCACCAACAGCAGCGTCTCCGCCGCCGTCACCGCCCAGACCGACCCGTAGAAGTAGCGCCGCTCCGTGCCCTCGCCCCTGGTTGACGGCCCCACGCGCGGCAACTTGCCCAGCATGCCCAGCAGAAGGATGAATGCGCAGAGAGGCATGTAGGAGTAGATATAGATCTGCCTCATGTACCACCCACCGGTCACCACAGCGATCGCCAGACCAACCAGGTTCAGGAGCGCATAGTTGAGCACGGCATTCCACGCAAATGTGTAACAAACCTTCCTATAGAGCGGATTCGGCTTGTCTTCATCGAAGCGCAGAATATACGGCCCAGGTTCGGCGCCCGGAAGCCGTCCGCGCAGAGCAGCCACGCCTGTGCCCACCAGCACCGCCGCCAACCAAACTGAGTTGATCCAGTTGAAACCACGGGCAAACAGCGAGAAAGTGAGAGGGCCGGGAGCCAGGAAAAACACAAAAATCCAAATCGGCCAATGCGCCAACCGGTAGAGACGCGTATTCCGCGTACGCATCTTCCGCTCCTTGGCGTACTCCACTTTTCCTCTGTATCTCATGGGGGCAAGTCTCGCAGAGCCGCCGCGCGAGCGTCAATTCGCATAGCCTCGAGAGGTTCTTCAAAAGAGGTTGAGACCGTACAGACATGGACTCCATTGGAAGCGATCATCGAGGCGCTTTGGCCCCAATTGCGGTCTATTTATGCGGTCTCCTGGACCTTCACCACCAGGCAGGTGACCGTCTTGTCGCCGGCCAGCAGCATCTGATGGGGTTCACCAGCCGGAACGTGCGCCACATCGCCGGCACGCAGTTCCTGCCGAGCGCCACCCTCAATCCGCTCGCCGCGAACCTCTCCGGGCGCCACCGTTCTAGCTCCCACCACCGTGCCGCCGGTCGCGAGCGTTGCCCGGCCTTCGAGAACATAGAAGACATCGGCGAAGTTCGCGTGCACTTCGGCCTCTCCGCTGCGGCTGCGAAACGAGAGCATGGTGCAGTGCTGCGGGTATTCCTTCAGCGTTTCGCTGGCCGAGCCGTCTGAGAGTTTGGCCAGTTTGCGCAGGTATGCTCCCCGTTCGAGAAGAACGGCGTTGGACCAGTGATCCACGGCGCTCGCGCGCGCCCGCGGGGTTGGCGGCGGGGCCACTTCCTTCTCCGCCGGAAGCAGTTCCTTCATAATTTCCTTCGAAAAAATGTCCATCTCATCCTCAGTTTAGCCCCTCAAGGAAATAGAAATATCGACCTGACTCCTGCATCCCTTCGGAATGGGCGTACACCTTCTTGCGATCTTGTTTTGGCTTCACGGGCTCGCTGCCGCTTCTGCACTTCCCTGTTGTTGCACAAATTAAGGCTCACCCGGCGCACAATGAACCATGGAGGGTCAACCAGGCTCCATCCGTGTGTTCTCCATCCAATCTGTCAGGGATGTCCCCGGTCCGTACCCCCAAAAAAGCCCCCCCTACCCCCCCTACCAGAGGTAACATTCAGATAGCACTAAAGTTTATACAGAGATAAAGAAATTGAAATCAATACTTTGCCTTGAGACACGGCGCGAGTCCGGGTCTCAGCGCGGCAAGTCCGCCAGTTCCCTTGCCCGCTTGAATACGGCCAGAAACATGGGCCGGGTCAGCTTGCCGGTGTTGGTGTTTTGCAGCGAGGGATGGTAGCTGGCAATCCCTTTCAGACCGCTCGGCAAAGTAAACTCCGCGCCGTGTCCGAAGCTCGATCGCGCGGGCAGGCTCGCAGCCTTTTGTCCGCTGCGCAGTGCATGCGCCAGCAATCCGTCGAAAGCGATACGGCCCAGGCAGACGACCACGCGCAGGTTGGTAAGCAGACTCATCTCCTCGTCCAGCCAGGAGGAGCAGTTGCGCAGTTCCCCCGGCTCGGGCTTGTTGCCGGGCGGGGCGCAGCGGCCGACGGCGGTGATCCACAGGTCAGTCAGCTTCATGCCGTCCTCGCGACTGACGGCCCTGGGCTGCGAGGCAAAGCCGGCTTCATAGAGCACGGGAAAGAGAAAATCCCCCGATCCGTCGCCGGTAAACATCCGTCCGGTGCGATTGGATCCGTGCGCGCCCGGCGCCAGGCCCAGCACCATCACCCGCGCCTGCTCGTCGCCGAAGCCGGGCACCGGCTTGCCCCAATAGGTAAAGTCCAGATAGGCGCGGCGGCGGACGCGAGCCACCTCCGCGCAATACTCGCGCAGGCGCGGGCAGCGGTCGCAGGCAACCAGGCGGGCGTTCAGGGCGTCAAGCGGCGTGGGCATGGCGAAATTCTAAGTCACCGCCGCATGCGAGTGTGGCAAACTTTCCTGCGGAGGCAATTCGCAATGAAATCTGCAAAGCTGTTGCTCCTGGCCGGCGATTTTGTTGAGGACTACGAAATCATGGTTCCCTTCCAGGCCCTGCAGATGGTGGGCCACGCCGTCGACGCCGTTTGCCCGGGCAAGAAGAAAGGCGACACCGTCCGCACCGCCATCCACGATTTTGAGGGCGACCAGACGTACACGGAGAAGCGCGGGCATAATTTTGTCTTGAACGCGACCTTCGACGAGATCGACCCCGCTGCCTATGACGCTCTCGTGGTTCCCGGCGGTCGCGCGCCGGAGTATCTGCGTCTCAATGCCAGAGTGTTGGACATCGTGCGCCATTTCGACCGGGCCAACAAGCCCATCGCCGCGCTCTGCCATGGGCCGCAACTGCTGGCCGCGGCAGGCGTGCTGAAAGGCCGCAAGCTGAACGCCTACCCGGCCTGCGCGCCGGAGGTGGAACTGGCCGGCGGCACCTTTGTGCAGGTGGACTTTTTTGGCGCGGTTGTGGATGGCAAGTTGGTGACCGGCCCGGCCTGGACGGCCCATCCGGCGTGGCTGGCCAAGTTTCTTGAGGTCCTGGAGGCGCATCTGGCGGCCTGAAGCCCGCGCGAGAAAGCCAAACTCTACTCTTGAATCGCCTGCGTGGAAACGCGTACCCGGCGCAGAGGCAGACCCGTCGCGGCCGTGAGCACCTGCTGAATTTCGGCCAGCACGGATAACGCAATGGTCGCAGGAGTGTCCGCGCCCAGGTCCAGGCCCATGGGCGCATGCATCAGCCTGAGCCATCGCTCGGCGCGGCCCACCGGGCTGTCCATTCCAAGCAGGCGGGCAGCCTCGGCCAGCAGTTCGCGGGTGCGCCGCTGGGGGCCGAGAACGCCGACATACGCCGGAGGAGCCGCCAGCGACAAGAGCGCAGCCAGAACGCGGGAATCCTGCTCGAAGCTGTGCGCCATAACAACGGCCGCGTCGGTGGGTTTGAGGCCGATCAACGACGGAACCGTTGCTGCAGGTCCTCCGATTGAGCACCCGGCGCCGGGCTGGTTACCACCTGACAGGTCGCCCATGGGCAGAACACTCACCTGGCTGGCGGTGGGAAAGCGCTCTCGATTCGCCAAATCCGAGCGGCCATCGGCGACAGCCACAAACCAATCCAGTTCGCGCGCCAGCCGGACCATTGGTCGAGCGTCGTCGCCGCCTCCAAAGATCCACAGCCCGGGCCGCGCGGGGCGGTAGTCTGCCCAGGTGTTTGCCGGGAGGCCGTTCACCGCAACTCTTCGCACTACCGGAGCGCAGGATTCGAGCGCCCACTCAGCCAGCTCCTGAAGCACCCTGTCGGCAGTTGGTTCCAGCCCGTTGGCGGCCTCTGCAACTTCCAGCGGCTTCTTCCCCAGTCCGGCAAAAGCTCTGTGCCCGATTGCGGGACCATCCAGGATGGTTGCGACGCCTAGTGGAATCCGTTCTTCGAACGCTTGTTCGAGCGCGGCCAGCAGTGGAGCCGCCGTCGGGCTCCGCTCCAGGAGCAGAGAAACAACGCCGCCGCAGCCGGAGCCGTACGGGCGATCACCGTCGTCTTCCTTTGTGGAGTAGCGCTCGACGACAGGCCCCTGGGCAGTAAGCCACTGGGCGCGGCGGGCTACTTCCGCTTCCAGGCAGCCGCCGCTCACCGTGCCGGCGCGACGACCGTCCCCGGCAAGCACCATGTGCGCGCCGGGCTTGCGGTAGCTCGAGCCCTCGACGGCCACCACCGTAGCCAGCACGTAGTCCGCCCTCGCCGTTTCCAATTCCCGCCACAGGGGCAGAATGCGTTCGAGGTCGCTCATAAGGCTATTGTTGCGCAGAAATTGCCGCGCACCCACACGCATGCCTGCGAATAAGCTTCATTGGCTGCAAATTCCGCATCGAAACGCGGCGGTCTCACGCGTTGAGCAGCGCCTTCATCGTCTCCGGATACCGGTCGCCGGCCACTGCCTCAGGCGGAAAGATTTCCTGGAGATTCTGGACCAGTTCCGGAGCCAGCGAGAGATCCACGGCCGCCGCATTCAATTCGAGATACTTGCGGCGCTTGGTGCCGGGAATGGGCACAATGTCTTCCCCTTGCGCCAGCACCCAGGCCAGGGCAAGCTGGCTGGCGGTCACCCCGGCCTGCGCGGCCAGGTGCTTCACCTTCTCCACCAGTTCCAGATTGCGAGCAAAATTCTCACCCTGGAACCTCGGGCTGAGGCGGCGATAGTCGCCGGCCTCAAAATCCGCGGCGCTTCTGAAGGCGCCTGTCAAAAAGCCCCGGCCCAGGGGGCTGTACGCCACAAAAGCTACGCCCAGGCGCCGACAGGCAGGCAGAATCTCCGGCTCCGGATCGCGGGTCCACAGCGAGTATTCGGTCTGGAGCGCGGTGATGGGATGCACGCGGCAGGCGCGCTCGAGGGTTGCCGGGCCGGCTTCCGACAGGCCCAGAAACCGCACCTTGCCCTCTTCGACCAGACGGGCCATGGCGCCTACCGTTTCCTCGATGGGCGTCTTGGGGTCCACGCGGTGCTGGTAATAGAGATCGATGGTCTCGATGCCCAGGCGGCGCAAGCTGGCCTCGACCGAGGTACGCACGTAGGCCGGGCTGCCGTCCACGCCGCGAAGAGCGGGATTGTTGGGGTCGCGCACAACGCCGAACTTGGTGGCCACAAAAAACTGACTGCGCCGCTCCTTGAGCGCCCGGCCTACCAGCACCTCGTTGGTGTGCGGGCCGTAAATGTCGGAAGTATCGAGAAAATTGACGCCGAGTTCGAGCGCACGCTCAATTGTGGCCAGCGACTCCTGATCGTTGCGCGCGCCGTAAAACTCGCTCATCCCCATGCAGCCGAGGCCAATGGCTGACACCTCGGGGCCGTTTGTGCCCAGTCTGCGTGTCTTCATCGGTTCTTTCCTTAAGCGGTTGTCGCCAGCCCGCAGGCGCAATCGGGCTCCGGCTCCAGAACCCCCGACTCCGGGCCGCCGATGCGGATGCGCTGCTCGATCTTGCGATAGTTGGCGATTTTGTGAGTGAGCAGAGCATGGGCCTGCTGGAGAGCGGCGATCTGTGCGGCGATTTCGGCCTGGTGATCCTCCAGTATCCTGCGCCGTTCGAGCGAGGTCGAGTCGCCCAGCTCGCGCAACTCGGCGTAGCGCTGCATCTCGCGGATGGGCATGTTGGTGGCCCTCATGCAATGCAGGAAGTCAATCCAGCACGCGTCCGCCTCGGAATAGCGCCGGTGGCCGTTCTGTGCCCGCCCGACCGGCTGAATGAGGCCCACGCGCTCGTAGTACCGAAGCGTGTGCGCAGTCATGCCGCAACGCTCGGCCATGCTTCGAATCGTGTATCCAAGTTGTCTCACCCTTCCACCGTACATCTTTGAGCGCACTCGAAGTCAAGGTGCTGCGCGGTACTGCGAGCGCGGCGAGAGACCCGCGCTTGACGTCTGTGAAGGCAAGAAATGGGGCAAGGACGCCCGATTGGATGCCTTATCCTTCACATACGAGGAATCTTGTGACGGACAGAGGTTGGTACGAACGCATGTTGGGCGTGGCGCTGGAGGAGGCCCGCGCGGGATTGGCCGAAGGGGGCATTCCGATTGGCGCGGCCCTGTTCACCCGGGCGGGAAATCTGGTGAGCCGGGGCCACAACCGGCGGGTGCAGCAGGGCGACCCCAGTGCGCACGGGGAAACCGACGCCTTCCGCGCCGCCGGCCGCCAGCAGAGCTATCGCGATCTGGTGATGGTCACCACTCTGGCTCCCTGCTGGTATTGCAGCGGGCTGGTGCGGCAGTTCCGCATCGGTACGGTGGTGGTGGGCGAGAGTCGCACCTTTCAGGGTGGAACCAGTTGGCTGAAAGAAAACGGCATCGAAGTCATCGACCTCGACAACGCCGAATGCCGCGAGTTGCTGGAGGGTTACATCGCCGCCCATCCCGAGGTCTGGAACGAGGATATCGGGGAAGAAGAGGGGTTAGGGACTAGGGGTTAGGGACTAGGGGTTAGGGACCTGGGGGTTAGGAATTAGGGATCAGGACTTCCTAGTCAAGCTGCGTGCCCCGTCCTTGCGACTGTAATTCCGTCGCATTGGTGGATCGTGCAGACCACCAAGTCACAATGAAGCAACAAATGGGCGACCCAGACGGGCCGCCCTTTTGTTCCTGCTTTGCAATCAACCCGGCTTAGAAATCCAAATGCAGCGACATCTGGATCTGGCGCGGACTGCCGATGGTGTGTCCGACAATGCCCAGGCCCGACGGGCAGTTGTAGAAGCTGGTGTTGGTCTGGGTGCCATTCGAGGCGCAACCGGTAGGCTGCGGAGTCGTTCCAGTAACCGGGTAGGCGTTGTAGAACTGGTTCTGCGCCACCTCGTTGCCGGGAACGTCGAAGCTGGTGGTGTTGGTCAGGTTGTACACATCGAAGGTGTACTTCAGGTTGAAGCGCTCATTGATCGGCAGCGTCTTGATCAGCGAAGCATCGGCGCGCTTTTGGAAGGCCTGGCGGAAGATGTTGCGCTGGCCTGTTGTGAAGCCGGTCTCAAACGGATCGGAAGAGGGAATGGCGCCGCCCAGGCCGCCGGCCGGAAGCAGTGGGATGGTGAAGCACTCCGGCTTCAAGGCCGACACGCCGGTGACGGCGAACCAGGCGCCTGAGGCATGCGTCAGGGCATTCTTGGCAGTGCAGCCCTGCGCCAGCGGCACGACGGGGTTGGTGATCCCGTTCGAGGTCGAATAGTAGATGCTGCCGATCGAGCCGGAGAAGTCAATGATGCTGTAGGGCTGCCCGCTCTGCAGCACAGTCACACCCACCAGCGACCATCCGTCGATGACCTTGCCTTCGAGGGAGTGCTCTGTGGCGAAGCTGGGAAGCTGGTAGACGTAACTGAAGTTGACGACATGGGTACGGTCGAAATCGGACGAACCGTAGCCGCTGCGCAGGTTGAGAGGATTGTTGCCGTTGTAGAAAAGCCCCAGCCCGCTCTGCTCATCGAGGGCGTGCGACCAGGTGTAGGACGCGCCAACCTGGATGCCGTGGCTCATGCGCTTGTCAACGTGCGCCTGGAGGGCATTGTAGGCATCGACGCCAGCGGCCTTGTACGAAATGGATTCAGCCGCGTAGCCGATGTAGGGAACGCGTAGGTCCACATTGCCGCCCTCGTAGTTGGCCAGGTAGGGCTGGCCGTTGGGCAGGTTGAGAGATGCGCATGATCCGTAAACATTCGGGTTGCAACCCGACGGCCCCTGGACGTTGTAGCCGTAGCTGTAGCTCTGCGCATAGGCGCCGCCGCCGAGCGAAGGGTTGGACTGGGAGGCAATCATCGGTTGATTGAAGGGCACCGGAATGATCTGATGGCGACCCAGGTTGCCAACATAGCCGAGTTCGATGGCCACGTCGTTGCGCGGCTGCCACTGGACGTCCAATGTGTAGTTGATGGTGTAGGGCAGCTTGTTGGCGCGATCGTAGATTCCGAGTGAAACCGGCTCCCCGTTGTGGATCACGCCCGGAAGCCCGCTGCCGGTGTTCAGAATGCTGTAGGCGTTGGGGAGGTAGTTGCTCAGATCCGAGGCCTTCGGATTGCTGGGCGCAGGCAGCGGCGAGGTGCCGTAAGGATTCTCGAGATTGCCCTCGGACGCCGGACCTCCGCCGCCACCGCCGCAGGTGGGCAGGTAGTTCTCGTAGTAGTAAAGCGTTGCCGACGGGCAAGTTGTGGCATTGACGAAGGGGAGTTGCTGGTTGACGCCGAATGGGCCGCCGGTTACCGAGCCGATGGCGTAACCTGGCGAGAGGTAGCTGAACAGTTCGCCGCGATCGTAGTAGATGCCGCTACCTGCGCGGAGCACCACTTTGCTGTGGAACATCTCGGGCTGCCACGCTGCGCCGACACGGGGACCAATGCCCCACTGGCGGCCGGTAAGGGTGGTGGGACTCACGCCCTTGGTGCCGTTGGCGTTGTTGCCGGCGATGATCAATCCCGGATTGTCGATGGAGTCAGAACCGACATTGTAGCTATACAGGCTGGGATCGAAGTTGAAGATGCGGCCGTACTTCTCCGTGAGGCCGCCGTCCCAGTCATAGCGGATGCCGGCGGTAAGCGACAGGGTCGGCGTGATCTGGTACTTGTCCTGCACGTAGGTGCCGAGCTGGTTGGCGCGATAATAGCGGTTCGCGTTGCCTTGCAGGAACGACGTCACATAGAAACCTGAAGACGAACTGCCGGGAAGAACGTAGCCCTGCAGCATCTGGCTGAAGTCGTCCGTGGCAACGGTGCCTGCGCCGGTGCGCTTGTCGATGGTGTTGAGCTGGGTATAGGTGTAGCTCGCGCCAAAGCTGACAGTGTGCTTGCCGAGAATCCAGATTGCGTTACCCGAAGGAGCCAGGCGGTTCTGGAAGACGCCGGTGTTGGCAGATTGCGACTCCGCGTTAGGACCGATATTCAGAACCGCCTGCGCGGGAATTCCGACCGGCTGATATTGACCCAGGACGTTGTAGATGGAGACGCCCGGAAAGTAGTTTGATCCGAAAACATTGATGGACCCGGTTCCCGCAGAACCGCCGGGGATGGAGCCGGGACCGAACGCCTGCTGGTTGTCGCCCCAGTTCTTCTCGCGCAGAATGCCAAGTGTCTGGGTGGTGCTCAGGTTGGGCCGCACGATAAAGGTGTTTGTTACGGAGGCGACCTGTGCGCCGGAATCGAGGTGCTCGGTGAAGCCCGGGACGCTCGAATAGGAAAAGGGCGAGACGGTCGGATCGTGCTGGTAGAAGTACTTGAGCGAAAGCGTATCCCTCTTGCTGGCGTCGTAGTCCAGGTCGGCCACGGCAACGTCCGCCGTAAACAGGCCCGTGCCGGGGATGAAGGCGTTGTCGAGATGGGCCGCGGTGGGAACGTTGGGGTAGAGACTGTCGTTGGGGACCAGCCACTTGCCGGGCTCGCCGGCGAGTGAGGGGGAATTGAACAGAACCAGAGCCACAGGATCGATATTGGCGCTGGTCAGGCTGGTACCGAAGGAGTTGTTGGCAAGCGCCGCCAGGCCGGAAGCGCTGCGGTCATCGCTCAGCCCCACTGGAACATCGAGAAACGAGTCGCCGATTTCCTGGTCCGATGCATGGAGATGCTGATAGGCGAGGAAGGCGAAGAGCTTGTCCTTGACGATGGGACCGCCGAGGGTGCCGCCGGCCACGTAGCGATGCAGTTCGGGAACCTTGTCGTATGCCGGAACGTCCGGATCCTGGTTGAAGAAGAACGGCGCAGCATTGAGCCAGCTCGTCCCGCGGTGAACGTAGGTGGTGCCATGCAGGTTATTGGTGCCCGAAGCGGTGCTCAGGTCGATGTGCGCGCCGGAGGTGGAACCCTGCTGAGCGTCGTACATGGAGGCGTTGACGCGAACTTCCGCAATGGTTTCAGGCGCGGGCGTGGGGATGGCGTTGCCGATGGAGAGATAAATGGAGGCTGCCGACGGAATGACGCCTCCGCCACCGCCGGGGCTGGTCTGCACGCCGGTTGAGTTGATCACGCGCGCCGATGCCACCTGGCTGGTGCTCTTGCCGTTGAACAGGTTGCTGGCGTCTACGCCGTTCAACAGGAAGCTGTTCGAAGTGTCCCTTTGGCCGTTGGCCCAGATGGGTGCGTTTCCAAGGCCCGAATTCGCGCCTGTTCCGCCGCCCAGTTCCGCGTTCACTCCGGTAGACTGCGTGGCCAGGCCGGTAAAGCTGCCGGTCGCCAGCGGCACTGCCTCAATCTGCTGAGGGTCCATTACGTAACCCACCGTGGTGTCCACGGCGTTCATCAGCGGAGAGGCTTCCACCTCAATGGTTTCGCCCTTGGCCGCAGCCACTTTAAGCTGGGCGTTGAGTGTGGCCGTGCGGTCGGCCTGCACCGTGATGTGCGGAGTCTTCTGGATATCGAAGCCGTCGGCCGTGTAGGTAACCGTATAGGTACCGATGGGCAGGTTCACAAACGAATAGCTGCCGGTACCGTTGGTCTTGGCCGTGCGCGTCAACGACGTCTGCTCTCCCACCACGGTCACCGCGGCGTTGGGAATCACGCCTCCAGAGGCGTCCGTGACCTCCCCGGTGATGCCGCCAAGTGTCTGCTGAGCCGACAGATAGGAGCAACACAGCGTAACGGTTGCCACGACCAGGAGAAGCCGTGGGAGCAGGGTAGAAGCACGATGTAGAAAATATCTCAAGATACAGGCCTCGGAAGTAAGGATTTCCCCACAGTCTTTTGAGTGTTCAAAAAGCGCAGGGTTGAATGTGAAGTCTGAGGTTCTGGGTCAAACAAAAAAGGAAAAGTCAGAACCGCGTTCGAGTGGCACTCGTTGGTTGAACTGGTTCAGCTTGCACTGCGAGGTACCAATAGAATAACGTTTACCGCGTAGAATTCAACCTGATATTTACGATTCTCTTACAGCTCTTTCACCGGCAACCCCATATCGCGACTGCAAAAGCGTGATGCCACTTGCCTTGTCGGCCATTTGCGGTGTCTTGCATCGTGAAGCGCGGCGCAGGCACAAAATAATTCGGCCCACTTTTCCACACCGTTCGTCACCGAGATATGTTCATCGCGGGCATTTTCGTCCGACCGAGAACCGCGGAAACATGCCGGGGAAATTCCTAAATACAAATAGAGAAAAAGCTCAAGAGCCAGCCATGAGTGTTTTTCTGTTCCCTGTTCCCTCGTACCCGCCCCCTCGCTCAGCGGCTCGGAAACAGCTTGCGCGCCGGGAGAATCTGCCTGCTCAACGCCGCGCTTACCGTATATGCCGGTTCGTTGACCACCTGGCTTAGACGCAGCTTCAAGGCCACGCTGCACAAAATGTAGGCGTGGATCTCGGTGAAGCCCCAGCGCTTGACCAGGAGATCGATCATGCGATTGGTTGCAGCGCGCGCCGTGTCGGCAATATCGGTTCCCGACTCCACCACCACCCAGGAATCGGCGACCGCGTCCGGCGCGGTGCTATCGCAGGACTCGACCAGCGGGCCACCCAGGGCCTGGCTTTCGTGCAGTTTGAAGCCGAGCGTGACATCCAGCGCACACTCGATACCGTTGACCGACACCTCGCCGTCGCCCTGCGCCGCGTGGCCGTCGCCGCAACTGAACAACGCGCCGGGAACGTAGACCGGCAGGTAGAGCGTGGACCCGGCGCACAACTCGCGCACGTCGAGGTTGCCGCCGAACGAGCCGGGCTCGCGGGTGCGAAACGCTCCGCTGCCAGCGCGCGCCACTCCCATCACGCCCAGAAAAGGCCGCACCGGGACCACCGCAGGCGCCAGTGAACTGGTGGACTCACCGTCAAGCTGCCAATGGAAAAGATACGGCTTCTGAAATCGATCTTTCAGAAAGCCCAACCCGGGGACCACGCTGGTCCATCCCCAACCACCGTGGCGCGTCGACAGCACGTCGATCTGCAACACATCCCCGGGCGCGGCGCCCTCGACCCAGATGGGCCCGGTAAGCGCATGAATGCGGGCGCGATCGATGCCGGCGAACTCATCGACGCTCATGCCTGGGCGCACCTGGCCGCCGCTTGCATCCAGGCATTCGATCAGCAGTTCGACGCCCGGCTTGATGCAAACCCGGGGCTCAAGCGAGCGGTCCCACACGGAATGGGTCGGCCGGGCGGAGAGCGTAAGTTCCTTCATGATCTGTTCCCCCGCAGGGTTATTTGCGGTTCCACCACGACGCTGCACGACCACCCGCAACCCAGTGCAGCGAGGATTTCATCCGGCGTTGAATGCGGTGTCATTTGACCTTGAATGTAGCACGCGCGGACGGCTGTGGCGCTTCAGTCTGAGAGCGGAACTGCCTGCTTGCGCCGCAGCCCATACCAGGCCACTCCAGCGGCGATGTAACCGAGATAGATCCAGGGAATCCGCGCGTGATTGGCGTCCGGCGCAGACTCTAGATCGAAGATCACAATCAGAATCATCACCGCGACAGTCAACATGCTGACGGCCGCAACCGCGTGCGAGTGCTGGCCGAGTGCCCGGCGCGCAAACGGCAGGGCCAGGGCCACCAGCGCGTAGGAGGTGAGAAAGCCGAAGACCGACAGCGACCCCAGCCAGTCGTACATGTCGGAGCCGGTAACATTGCCCAGCGCAAGCGCCGCCGTTGCCGCAAACATCAGCCCCGCCGAAAGCGCAATCGCTCGCCCCGGCGTGCCGTGGCGTTGGCTGGTGCGCTCCAGGGCGGCGGGCAGCAGCTTTCCGTGCGCCATGCGCATCAGCACCCGCGCGGCTGCCGTGGTGCAGGCCAGCACACAGGCAAACATGCTCACCGCGGCGCCGAAATCGATGGCCACGCCCAGAGGCGAGATGCCCGCCTTGGACGCGAGCAGATGCAGCGGGCTGGTCGATTCGCTGAGCTTTCCGGGTTCGCCGCGGAATCCCAGCACCTCGGAGTACGAGCACAACATGAAAAACACGCCGGCGAGAATGGCGCACTGCACCACGGCGCGTGGAATGGTGCGCAGCGGTTCGCGCGCTTCGCCGCCCAGAGTGGTGGCGCTCTCAAAGCCCACAAAGCTGAACATCGACAGCACCAGCGCCGGCCCCAGCGCGGGGATGGAAACGCCCTTCAGGCGGAACTGATCCATGTCCAGGCGAAAGCCGAAGCGAAACACCATTGCCGCCAGAACAATGAGTACGAGGCCAACGGAAACAGCCTCGATCCAAAGCATGACCTCCGCGGAAAGCTTGACATCGCGATAGGCCACAACGGCGGCCACGGCGCAAACCACGGCCAGCGTGGGAAGCGCGGGCAGCCTCCAATGGAAAAACTGGAGACTCAACAAGTTCGCGTAGTAGAGCGCCCCTCCGGCCACCGATGCGCCGGTAGCCACGTAGGCCAGCAGCAGTCCCCACGCGGCCAGCACGCCGAAGACCGGCGGCAGCGTGCTCGCCGTGTAAGTGTAGAGCGATCCCGGCGAGGCCGAGAGCCGCGCGAACCGGCTGACGCAATAGCCCACCAGCAACGTGGCCCCGGTGGCCAGCAGATAGACGAACCAGGTGGCGTTTCCGGCCAGCGCGAAAACCAGGGGAATGGTGAGCGACGCGGAGGTCGAAGGCGCCATCGCAGACACCGACTGCGCCAGCGTCTCAATGGGACCCAGCACGCCCGCGTGCAGTCCATAGCTCTCCCCGGCGGCTTTCTGCGCGTACACTTCGCCACTCGTGCTCGTCTGGTTGCTCAACGATTCGCCTTTCGTTCTCTGGTTGTCCACCGAGGTTTCCAGTCTTGCGCGTTCACGGCAGCGCGGTCAAGGATTCCGGGATACACTGATGCCGATGCCTGTTGCTGCCGTCGTTCTCGCCGCCGGGGCCAGCCGCCGTCTGGGCCAGCCCAAACAACTGCTGATGCACGACAACGAAACCCTGCTGGAACGCGCCATCCGTCTTGCCCGCGAAGCCGGCGCATCTCCTGTGGTGGTGGTGCTGGGCGCGCATATCCACATCATTCGCGCGACCATCCCTTTCAAAAATGCCATTTCAGTTGTGAATAACCATTGGGAGCAGGGAATAGCCACATCGATCCATGCGGGTTTGCGCGCGCTCGATGAAGCTGCTCCCGATGCAACAGGCGCGCTGCTGCTCAGTTGCGATCAGCCTCGCCTGACCTCCGCGCATTTACGCGCATTGATCGAGAGCTTCACCGCGCAGGGAGCCGCGTCCATTGCAGCGTCTACCTACGCGGGTGTGCTGGGAGTTCCCGCCGTGTTTCCCCGCGCCGTCTTTCCCGATCTGCTCGCTCTGCGCGGCGACACGGGCGCGCGCTCCCTGTTCGCAGAGCCGCCCTGCCCGTTGAAGACCGTCGAGTTTGCCGGCGGCGAGGTGGACATCGATTTGCCCGCCGACCTGGACGAACTTAAATAGCTATAGCGGTTCCAGGATTGCTGTGCCTCGAAGCCACAAGATCCGAGTTGACGCGACCTGCAGGGAGCGGCAACCTAGCAATAAGACAGAAGGCGGATACCTATCCTGGAACCGCTCTAATCTCGTTCGATAGTCGCTTCGATTGACCCGTGCGGCTCGTCGATGGGCACAAAAATGTGGTTGGGATTGTCCTGGCCGAAGGGACTCAGGTCCGCCAACAGGTGGTGCAGGTTGGGCATGGCGAGAGTGATGCGCGCAATCTCCGGCGCGGCTTCAAGCGCGGCTTTGCCCATGTCGAACAGGGTGTGCTGTACGCTCATGCTACGGTGCGCTGCAAACTCTCTCAGCAATGCGGAGACGATTGTCGCACGCGCCTGCGCATAGTCCGATGGCGTGGTCGCATAATCCCACGTGGCCGTGGCCCGGGTGCCGAAGATGCGGTCGGTGGCCGGCTTGAGCGTAGTCAGCTTGTCCTGGATGTAACCGGTAAAGGCGGACTTGGTGGTCTTCAGAATCGTCAATCCGTCAATTCCTGAGGTGACAGACCACGCGCCACCCTTGACGCGCATCGCGTGGACAGTGTTTACCTCCGGTCCTCCGAGTTTGAAGGTCGTCGATTGCGGTGCGCCATCCACGATCATCCGTTCCCAGAACTTCTCGTCGATTTCCACGCTGGCCTTTGTGACCTGCGCATTGTTATCGAGCAGATAGTCGCCTAACTCGGTGGCAAACTCTTCGATGGTCGCCGCTTTCGACGCGCGGGCCAGTGAGTAGACGGTATTCTTCATCGTGTCGGTGGGCAGAATCTTACTATTGTCTGCCGCGGCGAACGCGGTCTCGAAGTCCCCTTCGAGCAACACCCGCACACTCCACTCGTTAAACTCATGATGGTTGCCGTGACGCGTAATCCGCGAAAGGCGCACGCGCGATTTTCCGTAGCGATTCTCACCCAGTCTTGCCATCTGCCAGCTTCCTCGTCTCAACTTCCCCGATAGGTTGTGTATCCCTGATCGCTCAATAGCAGCGGAAGGTGATAATTGCCCTCGCCGCTGCAGATGAAAATGGTGGAAACCTCCGGATAAATGCTCATGCGGCCCTGGCGCCTTAGATAGTCGCCCGTGTTGAAGGTGAGGCGATAGATGCCCTCAGCCGCATCCTGCTTGAGGCTGCCGCAGCGGCCGTCCGAGTCGGTGACTCCCGATGCGACGGCAGTCCACGCGCCGCTCTCCTGCTGTTCAAGGCGCACGGACACTCCGGCTGCGGGCCGGCCCAACGCCAAATCCAAAACGTGCGTCGTAATCGCACTCATTCGATCATTCACTCCACAAGCCACTTTCCCAAACGAAGCTGCGTAATCTGCCGTTGCTGTTCGGCGGCCTCGCGCAGTTCGCTTGCGCGGTCGCGGTCCAATCGGCGGTTCAGAATCGCGAGTAATTCCTCCGCGCTTCTGCCGGTCGCGCACACAATATACGGAAAGCCGAACTTCTTTTCGTAAGCGGCATTGCCCTCCGCCAATTCCTCCAGCACCTGCCCGGGCGCGACGTTGATTGAAGCCTGCTCGGCCCGCGACCACGCCGCCGATTTGCCCATTGCGCGGGCGGCCTTGCGCTCGCCAATCCTTGGATGCGCTGCGAAAGCCTCCAGCCAGTCAGCCTCTTCCATTGTGCTCCACATGCGATCGGCCGACTCGCTCAACTCCACAATCCCGGCAATCGGACGCAATGCCGCCATCGCCGCTGCCCAGCGCTGCGCGCCGCAACAGGCAACCATGGCATCGAGTGCCGACGCTTCATCGGTCTTGTTCCATGCGTCAAGAGTTGCGTTCATTTTTGCGTTCCCTCCCGCCGCAATTCAAAGAGAAATTCCTTGAGCAGATTGGCGGCCACCTGGCTGCGATACTCGGCGGTGGAGCGAATGTCGTCGATGGGCCGCGCCTCAGAAAGCAACGCCTGCCGTGCGGCTTCGATCGTCTGCTCGTTGACAGCCCGGCCCAACAGTGCGGCCTCGGCTTGATAGAGCCGCGCAGGAAAGGGGGCAAGGCTCGCCGCGGCCAGCCGAATCTCGCTCAGCGTGCCGTCATCAACGAGAGCAGTCCCACCCAGCGCAACCTTTGAAATAGCCATGGCCCGCCGCGTCCCCACCTTGCGCAAGTACTGCGCGTGCCGCCCGAATCGCCGTGGCAGATGCACCGCATACAGTAACTCATCGGCGGCAAGAGCATTGCGTTTGTAACCGGTGTGAAAGTCCGAGTAGGCGATGCGCCGGCTACCGCGAACGGAAAGTAACTCGACCTCCGCATCGTAGACCAGCAGCGCCGGCGAAGAGTCCGCGGCCGGCGATCCGTTGACCAGATTCCCGCCCAGCGTGGCGCGGCTCTGATTGGCGATGGAGCCGATCCAGCTTGAGGCTTTCGCCAGCAGCGGCAGTTCCGCCGCAATACCCGCATGCGCACGCAGGTCAGAAAACGTTGCACTCGCACCGATGACGATTCTGTCTGCGGTGGTGCCAATGAAACGCAAATCGGGAATGCCCCACAGGCTGACAAGTTTTGGCGCATCGAGACGCCCGGCCGCATGCGCAACCATCAGTTCCGTCCCGCCCGCAATCGGCGTCCATTCGCCGGGCGCGCAAGCGAGCAACTCCAGCACCGCGGTCAGGCTGCCCGGTGCGATCAATTCGTGCGCTTCGGCGTTACCGCGCATGAGCCGCCTGTTCCGTCTCTCGATGTGCAGCATCTTCGCTGCAATGAGCAGCAGCGGCAATCACCGACTCGAAGATGCGCTTGAAGCCTGTGCAGCGGCAGAGATTTCCGGCGAGTCCTTCGCGAATCTCCGCCATGTCCGGATGAGGATGGCGTGCAAGCAATTGCGTTGCGGCCATCAGCATTCCAGGCGTGCAGATGCCGCATTGCGCGCCGCCACATTGCAGAAATGCCTGTTGCAGTGGGTGTAGCTCGCCGCCGGTCGCGAGTCCTTCGACCGTCTCGATCGATGCGCCCTCGGCCTGCAACACGGGCACCAGGCAACTATTCACCAACTCGCCGTTCATGCGCACCGAGCACGAGCCGCATTCACCTTCGCCGCAACCTTCCTTTGTGCCGGTCAGTCGCAGGTCGTCACGCAGCACATCCAACAGCCGCTTCATTGGCGGCACATGAAGGGTACGGCCTTCGCCGTTCACCGTGATGTGAATTCGGGCGCAACACTCGCTCATACCGTCGCTGCCTCCTCGATGGCGGAGCGCGCGGCAAGCCCGGTATAAAGATCTTCGGGCAGCAGCGGAATGGTGTTGAAGCTCACGCCCGTCGCGTCCTTGATTGCGTTCAGAATCGCCGGAGCGGGGCCGTCGTGCGGCAACTCGCCAATGCCCTTGGCGCCATAGCCGCCGTGACGAAAGGGAATCTGTTCAAAGTGCACGTGAATGGGCGGCACATCTTCGGCCGTAGGCATGATGTAGTTGGTCATCTGATTGTTGACCATGCGGCCGTTCTGCAACAGCACCTTTTCATAAAGCGCATAGCCGATGCCCTGCGCGACGCCTCCCTCGATCTGTCCGCCGGCCAGCACTGGATTGAGCACGCGGCCCACTTCCTGCACCGTCCAGTATTCTTCGACCTCGGCGGAATAGGTAACTGTATCGACGGCTACCTGCGCCACATGAATCGACCAGGCAAATGCGGGATAGGCTTCGCCGCGATAGGTCTTGTCGTCCCAAAAGATACCGGGCGGCGCTTCGTAGCGGCTGAGCGAAACGACATCGCCTTTCAATGAGCGATAGCGCTCGCATGCAGCAAAGAATTCTTCGCAAGTAAAGCCTTCGTTGAGCCCCGCGTGCCCGCGCAGCATTTCAAGCAGTTGCAATCCGGCACGCTCGATCAGTTTGCCCACCACCATGGCCGTGCGCGAGGCCACGGTCGGGCCGCTGTTGGGAACGATGGAAGTGTCGGCCGGCGCCATGATGACATCGCTCATACCCAGGCCGAGAACTTCCGCCGCAATCTGCGTGAGCACGGTGTTGGTGCCCTGGCCGAACTCGGTGCTCGACACCAGCACGCGCACCTTGCCCTCGGAAGTTACATCCAGCCCCGCCAGCGAATTCAAAAAACGTTCGCCGGAGCCGGTGAAGCCCGCGCCATGATAGAAGGCGGCGATGCCCATGCCGCGCTTGATCGCGCTGCTCGGATTTTCTTGCGCGAACTGCGCGCGCTTTTTGTAGTAATCGCTTTCGGCAAGTGCGCGGTCGAGCAGTTGATCCAGAATCACGGGCTCGCGCATCACTTGCTGGGTCGCCGTGGCGTCGCCGTCGTGGAGAAAATTTCTGCGCCGCAATTCAATTGGATCGATGCCGAGGAGCGCAGCGACCTCGTCCATGTGGCGCTCGACGGCGAATACGCCTTGCGGCGCGCCGAAGCCGCGAAACGCTCCGTAAGGCACGGTGTTGGTGGCCCAGGAGTGGGAACGCACGCGCACGTTGGGGCACAGGTACGGCCCCGGCGAATGCAGCGTGGCGCGCGACAGCACTGTGGGCGAGAGCGTCGAATACGCACCGCCATCGGTGGCCAGATCAATGTCCATGGCCAGCAGTTTGCCGTCGCGGTCCAGAGCCGTGCGATGACGAATGCGCGCGGGATGCCGCTTGGTGGTCGCTGCCAGATCCTCCATGCGGTCGTAAACCATCTTCACCGAATGACCGCTCTTGAGAGCCAGTAGCGCGGCGTGCGCGGCCAGCAGCGAAGGATAATCCTCCTTGCCGCCGAATGCGCCGCCGGTCTCGGTCTGAATCACGCGCACTTTTTCCGCGGGCAGATCAAAGACCGCCAACAGCGATTTGTGCACGTAATACGGGCATTGCAATGATCCCCACACCGTTACGCCGCTGTCCTCGCTGTACTCGGCGATGACGCCGTTGTTCTCGATGTACAGATGCTCCTGCGCGCCGGTGCGATATTCGCCTTCCACAATGTGCGCGGCCTCGGCCCACACCTGGTCCACATCACCTTTTTCCAGCAGGAAGCTTTTGAACAGGTTGTCCGCGCCCCACACGACGGCATCCTGCCGTTCGCTTTCTTCAATGGTGAAAACCGGCGGCAGGGTCTCGTATTCGATATGCACGCCGGCAATGGCTTCGCGCAGCTTCTGCTTGCTCGGGTGGGCCAGCAGCACGATCGCTTCTTCGCAGTGGTTCACTTTGCCATCGGCCAGGCAGGGCTGGTCGGCGTTGATAAGTCGAATGTGATTTTCGCCGGGAATGTCGGCCGCGGTGACGACGGTGAACTCGGTCCAGTCGATGCGCCGGTCGAATTCAATGGAAAGAATCAGGCCGCGCGGAATTGAACTGCGGACGGTGGCGCCGTGCCACATGCTTTTCCGCTCGATGTCGTCCACATAGCGCGCGCGGCCCAGCAGCTTGTCTACCCCCTCCTTGCGGGGGACGGGGGCGCCGACGATGCGGGTTGTCGCATGCGTGCTCATGGTTGGGAAAGCCAAAGTCGCCGTACGGGTTGAGGCATAGCATACAACGGCGCGGACAAGTTTCAAAGGTTTATTCGGTCAGCCGGGCCAGCGTCCGCGCCAGCACGTCCACGCCCGCGCCGATCCACTCCGGTGAAGCGTACTCGTCGGGCCGGTGGCTTACCCCGCCGCGACAGGGAATGAACAACATGGCCACCGGCGCAATGCGCGCCATGAAAAGCGAATCGTGGTAGGCGCGGCTGACCATTTTCCTGGAAGTCCGCCCGGCTTCGACGGCCGCCGACTCCATCGCTGCGAGGATTGCAGCGTCGCAAGTAGCCGGCGGATCGGCATTGACCAGATTTGTGGTGATGACCACACCGCGCCGCGCCGAAACTTCATGGCAGACCGTGTGGAGCGCGTCGATCACGTGGTCGCGGCGCGCGCTGTCAATGTCGCGGATATCGGTCTCGAGGTGCACGCGCGACGGAATACTGTTGACCGCGCCGGGAAAAACCTCGCAGACGCCAACCGTGGCCACGGTGTCAATCACACCCGTAGCCTTGGCCGCGGATTCGAGCGCCAGAATCAGCTCTGCCGCGGCCGTCAGCGCGTCCTTGCGGCCGGGCATCAGCTTGCCGCCGGCATGGCCGCCTTCGCCCTCGATGGTGATGCGCAGGCTGGCCGGCGCGGCGATGTGCGTCACCAGGCCGAGATCGATTCCCTCCTGCTCGAGCAGCGGACCTTGTTCGATGTGCAGTTCGACAAACTGATGAAAACGTCCCTTGGTCAATTGAACGGATTCGAGCGCACCCGTGAATCCAGCCTGCGTGCGCAACTCTTCCAGGCCGCGATCTTCCCTGTCGCGCAGGCCCAGCGCCTGCGACGGGGTAAGAACGCCGCCCATCATGCGGCTGCCCAGGCACCCGAGGCCGAAGCGGGTTGGCTCCTCGGCGGCAAAAATGACCAGCTCGATCGACCGCCGGGGGTGGAATCCGGCGCGCTGCAAGGCGCGAATCGCCTCCAGCCCGCCGAGAACACCCACGGTACCGTCATAGGAGCCGGCGTTGGGAATGGCGTCAATGTGCGAACCTGTGCCGACCACTGCAAGGTCAGCGTCCGAGCCGGCCCAGCGGGCGAACGTGTTACCCACGGCGTCTTCCTCGACCGTGAGTCCTGCATCCGCGCACAGCCCTTTGACATACGCCCGAGCCTGCAGGTCGGCCTCGCTGAAGACCACGCGTGTCACCACCGGCGGCTCGCCAGCTGAAATCCCGGCTAGCGCGGTCAACTCCGCCAGCAACTTCGCGATTTCGACTTTGGGTTCAACTTTCAATGGAATGCTCATTCGCTCGCCTCATGCGCCCAGCGGATGCCGCCGCCAGTCTTTGTAGATGAGGTACTTGGCCGAACGCTTGCCCAGCGCGCCAAACCACTGCGGGCAGAACGGCGCCATCCAGATAAAGTCGCCTGCCTCCACCGGATACCACGAGTCGCCGAGTTTGTAGATGCCGCCGCCTTCGAGCATCAGCAGGCCGTGCTCCATCACGTGAATTTCCACCATGCTCAGCGCCGCGCCGGGATCGTAAACCATGGTGTTCACGGCAAAGTCGTAAGCCGGCCCGTCGGGCATCAGGTGGCGTACCCGCAGGGCATCGTCGTCCATCAGAGGCTCTTGTGTGATCGCGGCTTCGTCGCCCACCACGATCTCAGGAATTGTCGTGCCCGGCTGCGGCTCGTACTCCTTTTCGATCAGGGCTGCGCGCGAGGGAACCAGCGCACGCACCGTGTGCGGTGCGCTCTGGGGAAGGTAAGCAAAGCCTCCCGGAGCCAGGATGTGCTTCTTACCGCCCGCCATCAACTCCAGTTCGCCCTCGATGAGATAGAGGAACCGCTGCGCCGGCGCTGGTCCGAGCTTTCCTCCGGCTGCAAATTCCGCGGTCATCTGGGTAAACCGCGCACCCAGTTGCGGCCCGGCATGGACGACGAATTCAACACTCTCCGCGCCGGGCAGCAGCGTACGCACAAACGTATCTGGCGTCTGCAACAAGTGGTTGGGTTTCAGGCTGCTTCGTGTTGCTCCCAGGTGATGCACGCGCTACCTCGTTCCAGGGGAATTTCTTCAACCATTGTCGACTGTCGCTGAAATCTGGGTGCCCCATCCTTCGCGCTCTTTGCGAAGGGTGGGAAGCCATACCGCCTACATCGAATCCGGACCTTCATCTCTCCGAAACGCCGCGAAAACCCCAATCCGTTGCCCGATTCTATCCGACCTCCGCCGCCAGACGCTGCAGAAACTTGCGACCGACCTCCAGCGCAGCTTCCACGTCTTCTTCGAGCACAGCTTCGGCGGGATGGTGGCTGATGCCGCCGGGACTGCGCAGGAATAGCAGGGCCGTGGGCATGATCGCGGCCATCACCATGGCATCGTGGCCCGCGCCGCTGGACATTTGTTTCGGCGGAAACCCGCCGGCCTCGATGGCGTTCTCAAGAAGCGCCGTCAGGCGCTCATCCATGGGCACCGCCGGTTGATCCATTTGGCGGATCCAGTCGACAGTGACGCCGCGCCGCCCTGCAATCGTGCCGGCTTCGGCGAGCAGAGTCTCGACGGCGGCTGCGCGGGCGCTGTCGCGAGCGTGGCGCACATCCAGGCTCACCCGCGCGGCTCCCGGCACAACATTCACGGCATTCGGTTCCGCGCCTATCTTGCCCACCGTGGCCACCAGACCATCCGCGGCCAACGCCAGCGCCTCCACCTGGCCGATCCACTCGGCAGCGGCGGCAAGAGCATCGCGGCGCAACCGCATGGGGGTGGTCCCGGCGTGGTTGGCCTGTCCGGTGAACTCGACGCTGAGCCGTGTCTGGCCCACGATTCCGCTGACCGCCGCGACGCTCAATCCCTCCGCCTCCAGCACCGGTCCCTGCTCGATGTGCACCTCGACAAAACCGAACGCGTCCTGATCCACGGCGGCTCTGCCCATCTGATCAGGGTCGAGCCCGAAGGCGCGGATCGTGGCCTCTACCGTGATTCCATCCGCGTCTGTGAGCGCGAGCAATGCGAGGTCGAAGCGCCCAACCACAGCGCGGCTGCCAAGAAAGGGAACCCCGAAGCGCACCCCCTCTTCTTCGGAAAACGCAATCACCTCAATTGCCAGAGGCAGCCCCAATTCTCGGGCCAGTGCAACCCATTCCAACGCCAGCACCACGCCCAGCACTCCGTCATAGGCGCCCGCATCGGGCACGGTGTCGATGTGCGAACCGAGGATGAGCCGTTTGCCGCATGCGCCTTCTGGCCGCCAAAGTCCGCGCAGATTGCCGGCGGCGTCCACACGCACAGTCATCTCCAACGCTTCCATCCTTTCGCTCAGAAGCGCATGAACCTCCCGGACCGGCGGCGTAAGGAAGCGGCGCGTGATGCGGCCCGGCTCCTCGGTAAACGTGGCGATCCGCTTGCAATCCGCAATCGCACGCCGGGCGCGGTCTCTCATCGGCGCGCCAGTTCCCTGCCCCGAGGTTTACCCGGGAAGTGGCCGTCCAGCCCCTCCGAGGGAAGGTTCAGGCTGAAAACCGGCTCGCCGCGCAGCCACGTTTCGAGAACCCGTCCCCGCAGCACCGCTCCCAGGTAAGGCGACAATTTGTGGCGAAAATGCAAATCCCCGGCCTCCACGTTGGTTGCAGCGTCGGGATCGAAGACCACGATATCCGCGTCGGCTCCGGCAGCCAGAACGCCTTTTTGCCCGGCCAGCCCGGCCAACTGCGCCGGTGCGGCGGCCATCCACTCGCCCAGCCGCTCCAAGCCCACGCCGCGCCGCTTCATCCCCGTCCACAGCGCCGGCAGAGCCAGGCCCAGGCTGGCGATCCCACCCCAGGCAAGGTCCCAGCGGCCTTCATCGCGCCGCTTCATCTCCGCCGGGCAGGGGGAGTGGTCGGTGATCACCATGTCGATCACCCCGCTCATCAGCGCCGCCCACAACGCCTCGCGATTGGCTGCGCCGCGGATAGGCGGGGTGCATTTGTACTCCGTGGCACCATCGGGAATCTCCTCGGCCGCAAACCACAAATAGTGCGCGCAAGTCTCCACCGTGACGGGAACTCCGCGCCCGCGCGCCTCAGCCAGCAGCGGCAAGGCAGCGGCGCTGGACAGATGCACGATATGGATCGGCGTCTGAAACTCCTCGGCCAGGCCGATCAGCAGCCGAATCGCTTCCACTTCCGCCGCATCCGGACGTGAAGCCAGGAAGGTCGAATACCGGCGCCAGTCGGCCTGCGCTTTGTTCAGTTTCGCCGTTGCCGCGTCCACCGGCCCGGCCAGCTCGGCGTGGACCAGCAGCGGCAATCCGCACCCGCGCAGCCGCTGCAGCGCCAGGCGTAGATCGGCCTCCGCGACCCAGGGAAAGCCATCGATTCCGGAGTGAATCAGGAAACACTTGAATCCCGGAACCCCGGACGCGGCCAGCGCCAGCAGGTCGCCGGCATTGCCGCGTACCACCCCGCCCCAGGCCGCCCAGTCCACCCAGGTCCGGCCGATGGCAGCCGTACGCTTGGCTTCGAGAGCCGCGGAGTTGGTCGTCTCCGGCACGCAGTTCAGCGGCATATCCACCAGCGTGGTCACTCCGCCGGAGGCCGCCGCGCGCGTGGCCCTCCAAAACCCTTCCCACTCCGTGCGGCCCGGTTCGTTGATGTGCACGTGCGAGTCCACCAGCCCCGGCAGCAGAACGTAGTCCCCAAAGTCGCGCAGCGGAGCGCCGGCCGGCACATCGCCCCAACCGCGCACCCCGGCAATCCTCTCCCCATCCACCAGCAGGGTCGCGGCGGTCAGCCCCTCGGCCGTCAACACGCGGGTTGAGCGCAAAGCTTGTGGCATACTGTGTTTACTTTCGCCCTTCAGGGAAGGATAGAGTAACTTCGCCATGGCTCATTCAGCAAATCCGGAGTTTTTGCGCCGCGCCATCGCCCTGGCCACCGGGAACGTGGTCAGCGGTGCGGGCGGGCCATTCGCCGCCCTGATTGTGCGCGACGGCCGGATTGTGGGCGAGGGCGTCAACACCGTGACCGCAACCAACGATCCAACGGCGCACGGGGAGGTCAACGCCATCCGCGCCGCCGCCAAAGCGCTGGGAACCTTCACGCTGGCTGGCTGCGAACTCTACACCAGTTGCGAGCCCTGCCCCATGTGCCTGGCTGCCGCCTACTGGGCGCGGATCGACGCCATCTACTACGGCGCCAGTGCAGCGGACGCCGCCCGTGCCGGTTTCGACGACGCTTTTCTGTACGCAGAGCTGCGCAAGGACCAGGCCGCACGCGCGCTCCCCACCACCCAGTTGCTCGGCGACGAAGCCTGGGCCAGCTTTGCCGCCTGGAACGACTCGCCCAACAAGGTGGGGTATTAGGGGCCTCTCGGAGATTGCAGCCCGGACAAAAGCATTGTTTTCTTGAATGAGCCGGGGCGTCCGGCTCTCGATTTCCCCCTGAACAAACCCATTGCCGAACCCGCGCGTTTCGATTAACGTCTAAAGACTCACAACTTTCTCCCCTGGGAGTTGGCCGACCATGCCCCGAATCGTTCGATGTTCCCTCATCCAGGCGTCCGTCGCCGTGCCCGCCACCGAGCCGCTGGCCGTCCAGAAGCAGGCCATGGTCGAGAAGCACCTCGCGCTGATTCGACAGGCGGCCCAGGGCGGCGCGCAGATCGTCTGCCTGCAGGAGATCTTCAACGGCCCTTATTTCTGCGCCGAGCAAACCGTGAAATGGTATGAAACCACCGAACCGGTCCCAGGCGGACCCACCGTCAGCCTCATGCAATCCTTAGCCAAAGAACTCGGCATCGCCATGGTGGTGCCCGTCTACGAAGTCGAGCAGGAAGGCATCTTCTATAACACCGCCGCCGTCCTGGGCAACGACGGCTCCTATCTCGGCAAATATCGCAAGACCCACATTCCGCACGTGGCTCCCGGATTCTGGGAAAAGTTTTACTTCCGGCCCGGCAACCTGGGCTACCCGGTCTTCGATCTCGGCTTTGCCAAAATCGGCATTTATATCTGCTACGACCGGCACTTTCCCGAAGGCGCGCGCTGCCTGGGCTTGAATGGCGCGGAGATTGTCTTCAATCCCTCGGCCACCGTGGCCGGCCTGAGCGAATACCTGTGGAAGCTGGAGCAGCCGGCCCACGCCGCCGCCAACGGCTACTTCATCGCCGCCATCAACCGCGTGGGCACAGAGCCGCCCTGGAATATCGGCGAGTTTTACGGGTCGAGTTACTTCGCCAATCCGCGCGGACAGGTCGTGGCCCAGGCCTCGCGCGACAAGGACGAAGTGCTGACCGCGGACCTCGACCTGGACGAGATTGCGGAAGTGCGCCGCACCTGGCAGTTTTACCGCGACCGCCGGCCCGACTTGTATGGGCCGCTGGTCGCGTCTTAGGACTTGAACGACAGCGCCAGGCCTCGCTCCCGACTCATTCCAGCGAGCGACGCAGTTACCGACTCTTCACTGCTGCGATTGACCTGCGTTGACCAGGGCCAGGAAACAACTTAGCTCAACAAGAACGACGGCAAAGGAGGAAGAATGGGTTTCCAATACGTGATTCCCAGCGGCGCATTGCTTCAGGATGGAGACCACATCGGAACCGGATGGGCCGGACACGATACGGACACCGTGAGCGGCCAGAATAACCCCGAGGCGATCACGATTGAAGGCATTGGTCCTTTGCCCCCGGGCTGGTACACGATCGGCGACCCGATTGACAGTCCGAAGCTGGGGCCGATTGCTTTTCCGTTGACGCCGGACCCCGCAAACCAGATGTACGGCCGGAGCGAGTTTTATCTCCACGCGCCTGAAGTCACGCCGAAGGTGCCGGACGTGAGCAGCGACGGGTGCATTATTCAGATCCACGACGTCCGCGTGCTCGTTGCTTCCACGATCCAGGGCACGCCTCCCGATGATCCGAAGCGCCGGCTGGAGGTAACACTGGCCTAATTTCCAGCGAAAAGCAGCCCGGATGCAGGCGGACGCCAAGCCGCGAATCCGGACACAGGCAGCGCATTATCCCGGAACGCTCAGAACTTCCCCGAGGTCTCTATGAGCACCGCAACCTTCACGGACGATCCCGTCATCCGCGAGCGCTTCGGCGATCTCAAGCCGCCGCTTGGGCAACAGGCTGCGGTGATCGAAGCCAACCGCTGCCTCAACTGCTTCGACGCGCCTTGCACCGGGGCCTGTCCCACCCACATCGACGTTCCCGGCTTCATCAAGCGCATTGCGTCCGGCAACCTGCGGGGCTCGGCTTTGCGCATTCTCGACGCCAACGTCCTGGGCGGCAGTTGTTCGCGCGTGTGCCCAGTCGAAGTGCTGTGCGAGGGCGCCTGCGTCATGCATCGCCTGAACCGCGAGCCGATCCGGATCGCCCTGTTGCAGCGCCACGCCATGGAGGCCTTCCACGCATCGGGCGAAGACCTGCTCGCTTCGCCGCCCGTGCACAACCACCTGCGCGTCGGCTGCATCGGCGCCGGTCCCGCATCGCTGGCCTGCGCTGCGGAGCTGCGCCGCCAAGGCGCCGCTGTCACCATCCTCGAGCGCCGCGCGCTGCCCGGCGGCCTGAACACCTA